>NZ_SMKK01000143.1 GCF_004348425.1 Actinomadura sp. 7K507 | reverse complement strand
CCCGCCCACCGTCACCGGCGCGCCCCAGCCCGGCCCCCAGGGCGGGCGGCGGTCACCGGCGCCCGCCGCGACCTCCGTGCTCCCCGGCGGCTGACCGCGCCGCCGTCCCCGCGCACCGGTCCCGCGCGTCACCGGTCCCGCGCGTCCCGGTCCCGCGCGTCCCGGACCTGGGCGTGCCCGTGTTGCGCGTCCGGGTGTCGCGGGTGCCGGTCCTGCGGGCCGAGTTCGGCCAGCAGCGCCTCCAGCGTCACGCCGAGCGGCGCGTCCATCGTGATCAGCGCGTGCTCGTCGCCCCGGGTGGCGCCCCGGTTGACGATCGCGACCGGGACGCCGTGCCGGGCCGCGTGCCGCACGAACCGGTACCCCGACAGCACCGCCAGCGACGACCCGAGCACCAGCAGCGCGCCCGCGCGCTCGGTCAGCGCGTAGCAGTCCCGGACGCGGCCCGGCGGCACGTTCTCCCCGAAGAAGATCACATCGGGTTTGAGGACGCCGCCGCACCGCTCGCAGTCCACCACCCGGAACGCCTCCACCTCGCCGGCGCCGAGGACGGCGTCGCCGTCGGGATTGATCCGGGGGTCGGCGGACCGGTCGTCCCAGCCCGGGTTGGCGGCCCGCAGCCGCCCGTCCAGCCGCGCCCGCGGGGTCCGCCGGCCGCACGACAGGCACAGCACCCGGTCCAGCGCGCCGTGCAGCTCGATCACGCCTTCGGCGCCGGCCGCCTGCTGCAGCCCGTCGACGTTCTGGGTGATGATCCCCGCGACCAGGCCCCGCGCCTGCAGCGCGGCGACCGCGCGATGCCCCGGGTTCGGGCGGGCCGCGGCGACGTGCCGCCAGCCCAGATGGCTGCGCGCCCAGTACCGGCGGCGCGCGGCGGCGGACCCGGTGAACTCCTGGTAGGTCATCGGGTCGGCCCGCCGCAGCCGCCCCGTCTCCCCGCGGTAGTCCGGGATGCCCGACTCGGTCGACAGGCCCGCGCCGCTCAGGACCACCACCTCGCCGTCCGAGACGAGGTCGGCCAGCATCCGCAGCCGCGCCGCCTCCCCGCCGCCGGCCGGGCGGCCCTCCGCAACCTGCGTCACTCCTCCATCCTGCACGACCGCGACGGGTGGGAGGCGACCGCCCGGCTTCCGGCGGTCAGCGGCCGGCCGTGGCCCTGGCGCGGCGCGAACCGCGCTGCGCGGGACGGCGCCCCTCCCCGAAGGTGAGGATCAGCCCGGCGACCACGGCCGGCAGGCCGGCCCCGACACCGGCGAGGGGGAGGATGGCCTCCAGCAGCCGTATCTGCTCGGCGCCCTCGTCCGACTTGGCGCGCAGGTCCTTCTTCGCCTCCGGCGTCATCCGCAGGTTCAGGTCGGCGATCACGAGGCTGCCCGGCCCCTCCTTGGGCCGCAGCGTCGTCACCAGGTGGCGCCGCTGGTCGATGGCGGCGCCGGTCCTCGGGTCGATCCAGTACGTGGCTTCCGCCTGGTAGTAGCGGTCCGCCTCCACCGCGGGGTCTCCCTCGGGACGCCCGAACAGCCTGGCGGGCAGTGCGGGCGTCTCGCCGGCGACCTTGGTCGCCGGGATGCGCTGGACGAAGCGGTAGGTCAGCAGCCCGTCGACGCGCTCCTCGCCGGCGAAGGTGACGGGCCATGCCCGCAGGGTCCCGGTGTCGAACAGCTCCAGGCCGTCCTTGCGCACCTCCACCGGCCAGAACAGCCCGATCCCGTCCATGCGGGCGTTGGTGTCGCCCTGCACCGCGGCGCCGCAGCAGTTCCGCAGCTCCCCGGTCCTGCGGTCGAAGGGGTAGCGCGCGTTCTGGATCTCGATGGTGTTGCCGCGCTGCGCGTCCTGGATGATCGTGCCGGTGTCGTAGACGGCGACGTCGTCGCCGGAGGCCTCCACATCACCGCGGACGGTGTTGGTCACCGACACGGTGGCGCCGGTGCGGACGGTGAGCGACGAGGCGTCGAGGTAGCTGGCGTTGTCCGCCTGCAGCCGCGTCACCTGGTAGATGTCCGTGGGCGCGCCGATCAGCGTGGGCGCGACGTAGAAGCGGACGAAGACGCCCGCCGCCACCAGGAACATGCCGACGCCTATAAGGGAAAAGCCGATGATCCTGCGCACTGCGGCCTCCCGGCCTGCCGTCGGAATCGCGATTTGTGAGATATATCAAGCTTTTGATTCTCTCGTGTCACCTTCACGAAAGGAACGCGTCCTGCTCACGAACTGACAAAGGGCCGGGTGCGGCCCCGCCCGCGGGGCGGGAGGGACGTGAGGAGCAGTTAACGTGCGGGTGACGTCCGGGATCCCTGCGGGAAATACGGGCCGCCGAGCATCGGGCCCATGGGAGCCGACAAGAAACCGGACAGGCGGCTGGTCGTGGCCGGCCACGGCCCGGCCTCGCACCGCCTGGTGGAGGCCCTGCGCGAGCGTGACACCGCCGGGACCTGGACGATCACCGTCATCGGCGAGGAGCCGCGCGCCGCCTACGACCGCGTCGCGCTGACGACCCACCTGGAGGGCGCCGACCTGGCCTACCCCCCGCACGGCGGCGGGGTCACGGTCGTCACCGGCGAGCGGGTCACCGCGATCGACCGCGACGCCCGGACGGTCACCACCTCCGCCGGGCGCGTCGCCGCCTACGACGCGCTGGTCCTGGCCACGGGGTCGGCGCCGTTCGTCCCGCCGGTCGAGGGCCGCGACCTGCCGGGCGTGTTCGCCTACCGCACCATCGGCGACCTGGAGGCGATCCGCGAGTACGCGCGGGGGAAGGCGACCGGGGCGGTCGTCGGCGGCGGACTGCTCGGCCTGGAGGCCGCCCGCGCGATCCAGGGCCTCGGCCTGCGCAGCGGCGTCGTCGAGGTGGCGCCGTGGCTGATGCCGCGCCAGCTCGACGAGGGCGGCGGCGCGATGCTGCGCCGCCACATCGAGGGCCTCGGCATGGCCGTCCACGCGGGCGTCCCGATGCGCGCCCTGGAGGCGGGGGAGGACGGCGCGGTCCGGCGGGTCGCGCTCGCGGACGGGACGGCCGTCGACGCCGAGGTCGTGGTGTTCTCCGCCGGCATCCGGCCGCGCGACGAGCTGGCCCGCGGCTGCGGCCTGCCGGTCGGGGAGCGCGGCGGGATCGTCGTGGACGCCTCCTGCCGCACCGAGGACCCCGCCGTCTGGGCGATCGGCGAGTGCGCCCTCGCCGGCGGGACGGTGTACGGGCTGGTCGGCCCGTGCTTCTCCATGGCCGAGGTCGTCGCGGACCGCCTGCTGTCGGACGCCAGCACGGCCGTGTTCGAAGGCGCCGACATGTCGACCAAGCTCAAGCTCATGGGCGTGGACGTCGCCAGCTTCGGCGACCCGTTCGCGGCCGCGGAGGGGGCGCTCGGCGTCACCTACACCGACCCCGTCGCCGGCGTCTACAAGCGGCTCGTCGTCAGCGACGACGCGCAGACCCTCCTCGGCGGCGTCCTCGTCGGCGACGCCGAGTCGTACGGGACGCTGCGCGCCTGCGTCGGCGGCGGCCTGCCGGGCCCTCCCGAGCAGATGCTGTTCGGCGGAACCGAGACCGCCGGCGGCGACCTGCCCGGCGCGACCGTCATCTGCTCCTGCAACAACGTCACCGCCGAAGGCGTCCGCTGCGCGATCTCCGAGCACTCCCTCACCGACGTGGCGGGGGTCAAGGAGTGCACCCGGGCCGGGACGAGCTGCGGCAGCTGCGTCCCCCTCGTCAAGAGGCTCCTGGACGCCGAGCTGACCGCCGCCGGGATCGAGGTCGGCACCGCCATCTGCGAGCACTTCGCCCACAGCCGGGCCGAGCTGTTCGACATCGCCCGCGCCGGGCGCGTCACCAGCTTCACCCAGCTCGTCCAGGAGCACGGGACGGGCCGCGGCTGCGACATCTGCAGACCCGCCGTCGCGTCCATCCTGGCCAGCCTCGGCAACGGCCACATCCTGGAGGGCGAGCAGGCGGCGCTGCAGGACACCAACGACCACTTCCTCGCCAACCTGCAGAAGAACGGCACGTACTCGGTGGTGCCGCGCGTCCCCGGCGGCGAGATCACCCCCGAGAAGCTCATCGTGATCGGCGAGGTCGCCCGCGACTTCGGCCTCTACACCAAGATCACCGGCGGGCAGCGGATCGACATGTTCGGCGCCCGCGTCGAGCAGCTCCCCGAGATCTGGCGGCGGCTCGTCGACGCCGGGTTCGAGTCCGGGCACGCCTACGGCAAGGCGCTGCGGACGGTGAAGTCGTGCGTCGGCTCCACCTGGTGCCGCTACGGCGTGCAGGACTCGGCCGCCATGGCGATCCGCCTCGAACTGCGGTACCGGGGGCTGCGCGCCCCGCACAAGCTGAAGTCGGCCGTGTCCGGATGCGCCCGGGAATGCGCCGAGGCGCAGAGCAAGGACTTCGGCGTCATCGCCACCGAGAACGGCTGGAACCTCTACCTCGCCGGGAACGGCGGCATGCGGCCCCGCCACGCCGACCTGTTCGCCACCGACCTCAGCGACGAGCGGCTCATGACCTACATCGACCGGTTCCTGATGTACTACATCCGCACCGCCGACCGGTTGCAGCGCACCGCGACCTGGCTGGAGTCCCTCGACGGCGGCCTGGACCACCTCCGCGAGGTCATCGTCGACGACCGGCTCGGCATCTGCGCCGACCTCGACGCCGCCATGGAACGCCACGTCGCCGCCTACTCCGACGAATGGCGCGACACCCTCGACGACCCCGACCGGCTCCGCCGGTTCGTCTCGTTCGTCAACGCCCCGAAGACCCCCGACCCGAGCATCGGGTTCGAGGCCGAGCGCGACCAGATCAAGCCCCTCCCCCTGGAGGTGAAGCGGTGAACCCCACGGACGAGGCGGGCACGGGCACGGCGGGCATCGTGGTCGTCGGGAACGGCATGGCCGGGGCGCGGCTGGTGGGGGAGCTGCGCTCCCGCGACCGCGGCACGCCCGTGACGGTGTTCGGCGCGGAGCCGCAGCGCCCCTACAACCGGGTCCTGCTGTCGAACGTCCTGGCCGGGATGACGCGGCCCGACCACATCAGCCTGGTCGACGCCGCCTGGTACGCCTCGCACGGCGTGGACGCCCGCCTGGGCGTCGAGGTGACCCGCGTCGACCGTGCGGCCAGGACCGTCCACGCGGCGGACGGGACCGTCACCCCGTACGGGACGCTCGTCCTCGCCACCGGCAGCACCGCGTTCATCCCGCCCATGCCCGGCCTGGAGGGCGGGCTTCCCGCGGGCGCGCTGGTGTTCCGCACCCTGGACGACTGCCGCCGCATCTCCGAGCTGGCCGAGTCGGCGCGCCGCGCGGTCGTCGTCGGCGGCGGGCTCCTGGGCATCGAGGCCGCCCGCGGGCTGGCGGGCCGCGGCCTGGACGTGACCGTCCTGCACCTGGCCGGGCACCTCATGGAACGCCAGCTCGACCCGGCCGCCGGGCGGGTCCTGGCCCGGACCCTGGCGGCCCTCGGCATCGGCACCCGCCTGCAGGCCGACGTCGCCGCCCTGCGCACCGCCGGCGGGGCGGTCACCGGCGTCGAGCTGGCCCTGCCCGGAGGCGGGACGGAGGTCATCGACGCCGACCTCGTCATCCTGTCGTGCGGCGTCCGGCCCGAGGTGTCCCTCGCCCGCGACGCGGGCCTGGCCGTCGGCCGCGGCGTGATCGTCGACGACGAGCTGCGCTCGGTCACCGACCCGTCCGTGCGCGCCATCGGCGAGTGCTCCGAGCACCGCGACGAGGTGTACGGCCTGGTCGCGCCCGCGTGGGAGCAGGCGGGGGTGCTCGCCGGGCTGCTCGCCGGCACCGACCCGGCCGCGCGGTTCACCGGCGCCCGGCAGATCACCCGCCTCAAGGCCGCCGGGATCGAGCTGGCCTCGATGGGCGAGACGCACTTCGGTGACGATGACGACGACGTGGAGGTCGTCCGGTTCACCGACGCGGCCCGCGGCACCTACAAGAAGGCGGTCATCCGGGACGGGCGCCTCATCGGCGCGATCCTGGTCGGCGAGACCTCCGCGGCCGGGACGCTCACCCAGCTCTACGACCGCGCCGCGCCGCTGCCCGCCGAGCGGCTCGGACTGCTGTTCCCCGGCCTCGGCGGCGCCGCCGAGGCTCCGTCGCCGCTGCGCATGCCCGACGCCGCGACCGTCTGCCAGTGCAACGACGTCAGCAAGGGCCGGATCCGCGCGTGCTGGCAGGCGGGCGCCCGCACCACCGAAGACGTCGCCCGGGAGACGAGGGCGACGACCGGCTGCGGAGGCTGCCGCGACGCGGTGGAGGGCATCGTCTCCTGGCTGGACGAGCAGGAGTCCGCCGACGTGGCATGAAAAGCGGCGGGTAGGCTCCGCCGCATGGCGGTCCACACTCCGATCCGGCCCCGGCGCGGGAGGCGTTGATGCTCGACGGACGTCCCCTCATCGACGCGCACGTGCACGCCGCCCGGCTCCCGACCCTGCCTGCGGCCTGGCGGCAGTGGGCCGACGAGTTCGGCTCCGCCCACCCCTGGCAGGACCTCTACGACACCGACGGCGCCCTCGTCCCCGAGAGGGTCGACGCCTACTTCGACGGCGAGGGCGCCGACATCGCCCTCCTGCTGTGCGAGTACAGCCCCAAGACGACCGGCATGCAGCCCATCGAGGACCTGATGCCGCTGGTGAAGCACAATCCGCGCCGGTTCAGGCCTGTCGCCAACGTCAACCCGCACCTGCACTACCCGATCGGCGACGAGGTCGAGCGGCAGTTCGGATTCGGCGCCGCCGCGCTGAAGCTGCATCCCGTGCACGGCGGGTTCGGCGTCGCCGACCCGGACCTGTACCCCGCCTACCAGGTGTGCCGCGACGCGGGCGTCCCCGTCGTCGTCCACTGCGGGACCAGCTCGTTCCCCGGGTCGGCCAACCGCTACGCCGACCCCGCGCCGATCGACGACGTGCTGCGGCTGTTCCCCGGCCTGACGTTCGTCCTCGCGCACGGCGGCCGCGGCTGGTGGTACGACGCCGCCGCCTTCCTCGCCCTGTCCCGCGAGAACGTGTGGATCGAGCTGTCCGGGCTGCCGCCCCGCCGGCTCCCCGAGTACTACGCCCGCCATGACCTGCGGCGCCTCGCCCGCAAGTTCATCTTCGGCACCGACTGGCCCGGCGTCCCCGGCGTGGCGCGCAACGCCCGCGCCATCGCCGCCCTCGGCCTGGACGAGGAGACCGTCTCGCTCGTCCTCGGCGGCAACGCCCTCCAGGTCTACAAGGGCCTGTCCGTCTAGCTCCTCCGTTCAGCCCAGCCCTGCAGGAAAGGACGTTTCCAATGACCGACGCGGGACCCTTCACCGACGATGTCGTAGGCCAGATCATGCGGCACATGAACGACGACCACGCGGCCGACTGCCTGACGATCTGCCGGGCGCTGGCCGGCCGCCCCGGCGCCACCGCGGCGCGGATGACCGGCATGGACGCCGACGGCATCGACTTCGCCGTCACCGACGGCGGCGCCGAGCACGACGTGCGGATCCCGTTCAGCGAACGCCTCACCGAACGCGTCCAGGTCCGCCACGAGGTCGTACGGATGACGGAGGCCGCCCGCGCGGCGGCGCACTGAGGGCGGCTGCTCGGCGGCTGGCTGGACGTTCCCGACGCCGCGTCGGTAAAGTAACCGACGTCACGTCGGGAAAAGCGACCGCAACACCTTCCCGGATGAGTTAGGTGAGGCTAACCTAAGTCCCGGAGCGAAGGAGGGGCCGGATGGACAGTGCCCGAACGGATAGTGCCCGAACGGACGACGCCCGAACCGAGGAGGCTTTCTCGGCACGGCTGAGGGCCGCCACGTGGAGCGACCACGACGACAACGAGACGTCCGCGTACATGAGCGCGCTCGTCGAGGGCCGTCTGGGCCGTGAGGAGTACGCGGTCCTGGTGGCGCAGCTCCACCCGGTCTACGAACTGCTGGAGGAGGCCGCCGACCGGATGGCGTCCGACCCGGCGGCGGGCCCGTTCGACCTGCCCGGCCTGCGCCGCCTCGACGCCCTGGAGGCCGACCTGGCCTTCTTCTACGGGCCGCGCTGGCGCGCCAGGATCGAGCCCAACGCGTCCACGGCGCGCTACTGCGAACGGCTCCGCGAGGTGTGCGCCACCTGGCCGGGCGGCTTCGTCGCCCACCACTACACCCGCTACATGGGCGACCTGTCCGGCGGCCAGTACATCGGCGTGCAGGTCCGCAAGACCCTGGCCCTGTCCGCGGGCGACGACGGCGTGCGCTTCTACCGCTTTCCCGGCAAGCCCAAGGCGTACAAGGACCGGTACCGCGCCCTCCTGGACGCCGCCCCCTGGGACGCCGCCGAGCAGGACCGCGTCATCGGCGAGGTCAAGACCGCCTACCGGCTCAACGCCGCCGTCACCGCGGAACTCGACGGCAGCATCCGCCCCAGCGCCGCCTGACCCCGGCGGGGCGACCCGAATCCCGGGTTTGGGCCCGGCCGGAAGGCGGCCGCGGTTTGCGTGCGCGCTGGGCGGACATCCGACGGGGAGCCCCGGGGCGACCGAAGCCCCCGACCCCCACCGGAGGCCCCCCATGCTCGCGATCGCCGCCGCGGCCGTCTTCGCCCTGGCGCTGCTCTTCGACTTGGCCGACATCTCCTCCGACGCCATCAACAACGGGACGCTGACCGTGCTCGGCCTGCTGCTGATCTCGCTGCACTTCGCCGGCGTCGGGACGAACACGAACTGGCGCCCGCGCAGTCGAGGCCGCACCCGCACCCGCCGCTGACCCCGCGCGACCAGCCCGCACGACCAGCCCGCGCCTCACCCGGCGCGGTCAGGTCGCGAGCGAGAAGCGGACCCGGCGCCGCGCCGGATCCGCCTCCTCCAGCCGCACCTTGACCTGCTCGCCGAGCGGCAGCCCCTCCCCGTCGCACCGGCCGAACACCGGCGGCGACACCAGCTGCACGCGCCCGCCGGAGCGGTCGGCGCTCACGTCCACCACCACCGCGTCGAACACGTCCCCGACCTGGTCGCGCAGCAGCAGCGCCTCGACGAGGTCGACGCAGGCGTGGTCGACGTCCGCGGCGCGCCGCAGCGCCCGCTGCATCACCTCGGGCAGCCCCGGCAGCGCCTCCCGCGTCCAGCCCGGCACGGGCCGGCCCGCCGCGAGCGCGAGGCACACCTCCGTCGCGTGCCGGTCGGCGAGCCGCCGGATGGGCGCCGTGACGTGCGCGTACGGGGCCGCGACGGCGGCGTGCGCGGCCTGGTCCGGGGGAGTCCCGTCGAACGCGGTGTAGCCGGCGCCGCGCATCAGCCCCGCCGCGTCGTGCAGGAACGCGGCGTGCCGGGGCAGGGCCGGGTCGAGGGCGCGGACGATGCCGCCGTAGGAGGAGCCGCCCGGCCAGGCGACGCCGAGCGCGCGGGCGGCCAGCCGCAGCCGCGCGACGGCCTCGGCGGGCGCGGGCGGCATGGTGCGCAGCAGCCCGACGCCGCCGTCCAGCATCAGCCGGGCCGCCGCCCGGCCGGTCAGCAGCGAGATCTGCGCGTTCCACGCCTCGGTCGCGAGGTCGCCGCGCAGCTTCAGCGCCCAGCCGCCGTTCGCGTGCACGACCTCCTGCTCGGGGAGGGGGAGGCTGACGCCGCCGCGCGCGGCCTCCGCCGCGATGAGCCGCTCGCCGATCTCGCCGAGCAGCGTGATCCGCGGGTCGCCGCCGTCGTGCCGGGCGCCCGCGTAGTCGAGCCGGTCGTGGCTGCGGACGACGGCGCGGCGGACGTCCACGCCGGTGATGAGCCCGCCGCCGTCGATGTCGATCGTCCACGCCACCGCCGGGCGGTCGCGGCCCGGCAGCAGGCTCGCGGCGCCCTCCGACAGGCGGCGCGGATGCAGCGGCGTGCTGGCGTCGGGCAGGTAGAGCGTGACGCCGCGGGCGCGGGCCTCGGCGTCGAGGGCGCCGCCCGGCCGGACGAACCCGGCCATGTCGGCGATGGCGTACCGGACGCGGTGCCCGGAGCCGCGCCGCTCCAGGTGCATGGCCTGGTCGAGGTCCAGGGAACCGGGCGGGTCGAGGGTGAAGAACGGGATGCCGCGCAGGTCGGCGCGGCCGTCGGGGTGCGCGGCGGGCCCGGCGGCCTCCGCGAGGGCGCCGGGCGGGAAAGCGCCGGGCACCGAGAACTCGGAGCGGATCCGGTCGAGCCCGGCGCGGACCTCGGCGTCGGCCCGTTCCGCGGGTGACAGGGCGGTACGCAGTCGCAGCGGTCGGCGCGGCACATCACCGAGCGTACGGGACGATCCGCGGCACCCGAAAAAATCTACAACGTAAAGGCGCCGGGCCGGCGGCGACGAGCCGGCGGCTACCCGTGTCCCCGCGCGAACGCCCGCAGGCCCTCCGCGTCCACGACGGTGATCTTCCGCCGGCCGGTGCGCACGAGCCCTTCGCCGCGCAGCGTGCCGAGCGCCCGCGCGACGGTCTCCCGGGAGGAGTCCATCCAGCTGCCGAGCTCCTCCTGGGACAGCGGCGGGCCGATCACGACGCCGCCGGAGGCGTCCGGCGGCACGAGCCGCGCCGACCGCTCCGCCAGGTCGGCCAGCAGGATCGCCAGCCGCTGCGCGCCGTGCGCGGACGCGTGCGCCTGCAGCCTGCGGCCGGCGTCGTCGAGGCGGTGCACGAAGGTGCCGCTCACCAGCATCCACACGCCGGGATGGGCGTCCAGGAAGCCGGTGAAGCGGGCGGCGGGCACGACCAGCGCCCGGACGGGGCCGAGCGCCGCCACGGTCGCCGACCGCTCCCGCCCGCCGAGCACGGCGCTCTCGCAGACCAGCTCGCCCGGCCCGCGCACGGCGAGCACCACCTCGTGGCCGTCCTCGCTGGAGGAGGTCACCTTGGCCCAGCCGGACTCGATGATGATCAGGTGGTCGGAATCGTCGCCCTGGTAGCACAGCGGCGTCCGCGACTGGTACCGCCGTGGCCGCGCGGCCCCGCGCAGCGCCGCGCGCTCCGCGTCGTCGAGCGCGTCCCAGAACGCGCCGCCGGCTCCGGCGAGGCCGCCGCGCGCCGTCGTCCTCCGTGTCAGCAGATGCTCGCTCACGGGTGCGTTTCTCCGGTTCGGGGGGTCGGGTGAACCGGTACCCGCGGCAGTTGGGGGGAGTGGGGCGGTGAGGCCCAGTGCCGCGGGTACCGGTCGCTCATGCGGCCGCCGCCCGAACGGTCATCGCCCGTTCCCGCGACGGTGTGCGCTGTCTGCATGTCCCAATGAGAACCCCTCACTGAGTCCGAATGCTGCACGCGTGAGAACGCCCTGTCTGCGTCATCTGACACTTATGGCGAAAATTGCGGCGACGGCCCGGCCCGCGGCCGGGGTCACCGGGCGAGAGCGTTGAGCAGGCGGTTGACGGGGCTGCCGAGGTTCCAGCGGTCGGCCAGCGCGACGAGCGCCTCCGGGTCGCGCGCCCCGGCGGGAAGCCGGTCGTCCAGCGCCGCGAGCTCGGGCGCGTCGATGTCGGTGACGACACGGACGACGGTCTCGGCGGCGGCCAGGTAGCCGCGCGCGGCCTCCATCCGGCGCCGCGCGCCCGCCGGGAACCCCTCGTCGGTCCCGGAGTCGAGGGCGGCGAGGATCCCCTCGACCGACCCGAACCGGGTGACCAGCGAGGCGGCGGTCTTGTCGCCGACGCCCGGGACGCCGGGGAGCCCGTCGCTGGGGTCGCCGCGCAGCGTCGCGTAGTCGCCGTAGCCGCGGCCCGGGATGCCGTACTTGGCCGCGATCTCCTTCTCGCCCATCACCTGCAGGTTCCGGATGCCGCGCGCCGTGTACAGGACGGCGACGGGGGCGCGGTCGTCCACGAGCTGGAACAGGTCGCGGTCCCCGGTGACGATGTCGACCGGGCCGTCCGCCGCGCCGCGCACGGCGAGGGTACCGATGACGTCGTCGGCCTCGTACCCGGGGACGCCGGTGCGCGCCAGCCCGAACGCGTCCAGCACCGCGTCGATGACGGGCAGCTGCGCCTCCAGCGCGTCGGGGGTCTGGTCGCCGCCGCCCTGGGCGACCCGGTGCGCCTTGTAGGACGGCAGCGCCGCCACCCGGAACTCGGGCCGCCAGTCGGCGTCCATGCAGCAGACGAGCCGGTCCGGCGACCGGTCCTGGACGAGCCGCGCGATCATGTCGATGAGCCCGCGCACCGCGTTCACCGGCGTGCCGTCGGGCGCGGTCACCGACTCGGGCACCCCGAAGAAGGCGCGGAAGTACAACGACGGCGTGTCCAGCAGCATCAGCCCGCTCATGTGCCACATGCTCCCACGCGGGCGGGGGCGGACGCGGGCGGACGCGCCTCTGGGATCCTGGTACCGGCCACTGGAGAGGATCGAGAATGGAGACGGGTGTGACGACGGAGTTGTATCCGGCCGAGCGGCTCGGCCTGGTGCGGGACGCGGCGGCGGAGGCGGGCCTCGGCGCGGTGCTGCTGACGCCCGGCCCCGACCTGCGGTACGTCACCGGGTACGACGCCAAGGAGCTGGAGCGGCTCACCTGCCTGGTCGTCCCGGCGGACGGCGAGGCGTTCCTGGTCGTCCCGCGGCTGGAGCTGCCCGCGGCGCGGGACTCGCCGGCCGGGTCGCTCGGCGTCGAGCTGGTGCCGTGGGACGAGACCGCCGACCCGTACGCGCTGGTCGCCGGGAGGCTGCCCCGCGACGTGCGGACGGTGGGCGTGGCCGACCGGATGTGGGCGGTGATGGCGCTGCGGTTCCGGGCCGCGATGCCGGGCGCCGGGCAGGTCGCGGCCGGGGGAGTGCTCCGGGAGCTGCGGATGCGCAAGAGCGCCGCCGAGGTCGCGGCGCTGCGCGAGGCGGGCGCGGCGATCGACCGCGTGCACCGCCGCGTGCCCGGGTTCGTCCGGGAGGGCCGCACCGAACGCGAGGTCGCCCGCGACATCGCGGACGCGATCATCGCCGAGGGGCACGCCCGCGTCGACTTCGTCATCGTCGGTTCCGGGCCGAACGGCGCGAACCCGCACGCCGAGCCGTCCGACCGGGTCATCCGCGCGGGCGAGCCGGTCGTGGTCGACATCGGCGGGACGATGCCGAGCGGCTACTGCTCGGACTCGACCCGCAACTACTGCGTGGGGGAGCCGCCCGCCGAGTACCGGACGTACTTCGAGGTGCTGGAGGAGGCGCAGCGGGCGTCGTGCGCGGCGGTGCGCCCGGGGGCGACTCCCGAGGCGGTGGACGCGGCGGGGCGCGACATCATCGCGGCGGCCGGGCACGGCGAGCACTTCTTCCACCGCACCGGGCACGGCATCGGGCTGGAGTCGCACGAGGACCCCTACATCGTCGCGGGCAACCGCGAGGCGCTGGAGCCGGGCATGGCGTTCTCCATCGAGCCGGGCATCTACCCCGGCCCGCACGGCGCCCGAATAGAGGACATCGTGGTGTGCACCGAGGACGGCTACGAGCCGATGAACGTCACCGAGCGGGGGCTGGTGATCGTGGGCTGACCCCGCCCGGGACGGGGAGTGCGTGCCGGGGGCGCGGGCGGGTTTCCGTCCGCGCCCCCGCGTGGTTTCGGACGGCATAAATCGGCAGAAAATACGGGTCGGTAACGATCTCTGCACCAAATGCGTCAGCGGGCACCGTGCGTATTGCGGCGCGGCCCGTCGGCCATGTACCACCTTCTTTGTTACGCGGGGGTAAGTCCTGACTTCTTCCGCGCCCGCGGAACCCGTTGCGCGGGGCCGGACGAGTCCGTGCCGCAGAGAAGAGGAGACGCCGTGGCAGAGGTCGACCTGACCAGCGTCGGGAAGGTCTATCCCGACGGCACGCGGGCCGTGACCGACCTGAACCTCCACATCGAGGACGGGGAGTTCCTCGTCCTGGTCGGCCCGTCGGGCTGCGGCAAGACGACCGCGCTGCGGATGGTCGCCGGCCTGGAGGACATCACCGAGGGCGAGGTCACGATCGGCGGCCGGGTCGTCAACCGGATGCCCGCCCGCGACCGCGACGTCGCGATGGTGTTCCAGAGCTACGCCCTCTACCCGCACCTGTCGGTCCGCGACAACATCGGGTTCGGGCTGTCGCTGCGCAAGCTGCCGAAGGCCGAGATCAGGGAGCGGGTCGACCGCGCCGCGCAGACCCTCGGCCTCACCGAGCACCTGTCGCGCAAGCCCCGCAACCTGTCGGGCGGGCAGCGGCAGCGGGTCGCGATGGGCCGCGCGATCGTCCGCGAGCCGCAGGCGTTCCTGATGGACGAGCCGCTGTCCAACCTCGACGCCAAGCTCCGCGTCCAGATGCGCGCCGAGATCGCCCGGATCCAGCGCGACCTCGCGGTCACCACGATCTACGTCACCCACGACCAGACCGAGGCGATGACGCTCGGCGACCGGGTCGCGGTGATGAAGAAGGGCGAGCTGCAGCAGGTCGCGCCGCCCCAGGAACTCTACGACCGGCCGGCGAACCTGTTCGTCGCCGGGTTCATCGGCTCACCCGCCATGAACCTGCTGAGGGGCACGCTGTCGGGGGACGCGGAGAACCCGCGCCTGGAGATCGGCGACACGACCCTGACGCTTCCGGCCGCGGTGCTGACCGAGCGCCCGGCCCTGGCGTCCCACCTCGGGCACGACGTCGCCGTCGGCATCCGCCCCGAGGACATGGAGGACTCCGAGCTCGTGGACGCCCCCGAGGGGGCCACGATGACCTCCACCGCCGATCTGGTGGAGGCGATGGGCTCGGACGTGCTGGTCCATTTCGCGGTCGAGGCGGCCCAGGTCGTCACCGAGGACACCAGGGAACTCGCCCGCGACGCGGGCACCGACGTGCTGGGGCATCTGGAGAGCCCCCGCACGGACCTGGTCGCGCGGTTCAGCCCGCGCACCCGCGTGAAGGTCGGCGACCCGGTGACGATCCGTGTCGACACCGGGCGCCTGCACTTCTTCGATATCGAGTCCGGCGCGTCGATCTGGGCTGCAGACGACGCCGCCGGTTCGCCCAGGGAGGATGAAGGATGAGGGTCAGCAGGCGTGTGCTAGGGGCCGCCGCAGCGGCGATGCTCCTGTCGTCGGCCGCCGCGTGCGGCGGCGACGACGGCGGCGACGACGGGTCGGAGCCCGCCGGCGGCGGGGCGCTGAAGGGCACCACGATCGAGGTCGCGGCCAAGTGGACCGGCCCGGAGGAGCAGAACTTCCGCAAGGTCCTGGACGCGTTCGCGAAGAAGACCGGTGCGACGGTCAACTACGCCTCCACCGGGGAGAACACCGACGCGTTCCTCGGCCCGCGCATCTCGGCCGGCAACCCCCCGGACGTGGCGATCCTGCCGCAGCCGGGCCTGATGCAGCAGTACGCGGAGAAGAAGCAGCTCAAGCCCCTCGGGGCGGACGTGGTGGCGGAGGTCGACAAGAACTTCGCGCCGTACTGGAAGGAACTCGGCTCCTCCGGCGACCAGACCTACGGCGTGATGGTCAAGGCCGCCTACAAGTCGATCCTGTGGCACCGGCCGCAGGCACTGTCCGACGCGGGCGTCCAGCCTCCGGCGACGTGGGACGAGCTGGTGAAGGCGTCGACCACCCTGCAGAACGCGGGCACCACGCCGTTCACGCTGGCCGCCGGGCCGGACGACTCCTGGACCCTCACCGACTGGTTCGAGAACGTCTACCTGTCGCAGGCCGGGCCCGAGAACTACGACAAGCTCGCCGAGCACGAGATCAAGTGGACCGACCCGACGGTCGGCAAGGCACTGGAGACGCTCGCCCAGATCTGGGGCAAGCCCGACTTCCTCAACGGCGGTGTCGCGACCGCGACCAAGACCAAGTTCGACGAGTCGGTCACGCAGGTGTTCGGCCAGGAGAAGGCCGCCATGGTCTACGGCGGCGACTTCGCCGCCGCGAACATCGCCACCACCAAGGCCAAGGTCGGGACCGACGCCAAGGTGTTCGCCTTCCCCAAGGCCGGTGACACCGCCCCGGCGATCCTCGGCGGCGACGTCGCCGTCGCGCTGAAGGACGGCAAGGGCGCCCAGGAGCTGATGAAGTTCCTCGCCTCGCCCGAGGCGGGCAAGGTCTGGGCCGGGCTCGGCGGCTACCTGACGCCGAACAAGAACGTCCCGCCGGACGCCTACTCCGACCCGATCGCCAAGCAGCTGATCGGCCAGCTGCAGCAGGCCGGCGAGGCCGCCCGCTACGACATGTCCGACCTCACGCCCGCCGCGTTCGGGGCGACCCCCGGCGACGGCATGTGGGAGGCGCTGCGCGGCTTCGTGCAGAACCCGTCCGACGTCGAGGGCACCCAGAAGAAGCTGGAGGCCGAGGCCGCCGAGGCGTACAAGTAGGGATCCTGCATGAAGGCTCCGAAAGACGGGGTGCCGCCGGCCGCCACGGCCGGCGGCGCCGCCGCCGTCGCCGAACCCGCCCCCGACCCGCCCCGCGAGCGCCGGGGACGGGAGCGGCTCACCCCGCCGTCGTGGCTGGCCCTGACGTTCCTGCTGCCGGCGCTGCTGCTGCTCGGGTTCCTCGTGGTGTACCCGATCGTCTACTCGGTGATCCGCAGCCTCTTCGACGCCTCCGGCGGCACGTTCGTCGGCGTGGACAACTACGTCGGGGTCTTCCAGGGACGCGAGAACCTCATCGCGGTGCGCAACACCGCGATCTGGGTCGTGGTGGCGCCGACCGTGGTGACCATCGTCGGCCTGCTGTTCGCCGTCCTCACCGAGCGGATCCGGTGGGCGACGGCGTTCAAGCTCGTGGTGTTCATGCCGATGGCGATCTCGTTCCTCGCCTCCGGCGTGATCTTCCGGATGGTGTACCAGCAGGACCCCGAGCAGGGCGTGGCCAACGCCGCGATGGTCGCGATCCACGACACGTTCGCGAAGGAGACGAGCTACCCCGGCGCCGGCACCCGCGGCGGCGACCAGCCGGTGCGCGAGGAGGCCGGCGGCGTCGTCACGGTGGACTCCTACTCCGCCGGGCAGAGCGCGCTCGTCCCGCTGGTGAAGGTCAAGCCGGAGTACCTGCCGCCGGACCGCGAACCGGCCGCGCAGCCCCCGCCCGCGGAACCCGGGCGGCTGAGCGGGACGGTCTGGTTCGACTTCACCAAGGGCGGCGGCGGCCGGCCGAACGCCGTCGACGGGAGCGAGAGCGGCCTGCCCGGCGTCAAGGTCGAGGCGGTGCGGGGCGGCAAGGTGGTCGCCACCGCCACCACGAACGCCGACGGCACGTTCACGATGAAGGAGGTGCCCGACGGGACGTACACGATCCGGCTGCCCGCCGGGAACTTCACCGAGGCCTACCGGGGCGCCGAGTGGCTCGGCGGCACGCTCATCACGCCCGCGATCATCGGGTCGTACCTGTGGGTGTGGTCCGGTTTCGCGATGGTGCTGATCGCCGCCGGGCTCGCCGCCATCCCGCGCGACGCGCTGGAGGCCGCCCGCGTGGACGGCGCCACCGAATGGCAGGTGTTCCGGCGGGTGACGATCCCGCTGCTCATGCCCGTCCTCATGGTCGTGGTGGTCACGCTCACCATCAACGTGCTGAAGGTCTTCGACCTCGTGTACATCATCGGCGGCGGCGATCCGAACGCCAGCGTCCTGGCGCTGGAGATGTGGACCGAGTCGTTCGGCGGCGGCAACGACCAGGGCGCCGGCAGCGCCATCGCCGTGCTGCTGTTCGTGCTCGTCGTGCCCGCCATGCTGTTCAACATCCGGCGACTGCGGCAGGAGCGAACATGAGCACCGCGGAGAAGGCCGCCAAGACCCCGGCCGGGCCGGACGCCGCGAACGGCGCGGCGGGATCCCCGCGGCGGGGCCTGGGCTCCAGGATCGTCGGCCGCCTCGGCGGCGGCGCGGCGCAGGCGGTGCTGGTCCTGATCGCGCTGTTCTGGCTGGTGCCGACGCTCGGGCTGCTGGTGGCGTCGCTGCGCTCCAACGAGGACAACGCCTCCGGCGGCTGGTGGAACGTGTTCACCGAGCCGGCGCAGCTGACCGCCGAGTCCTACTCGGCGCTGCTGGACAAGGGCGACTTCGTCGACTCCTTCTGGAACACCGTGCTGATCACCGTCCCGGCGACGGTGCTGGTGGTGGCGATCGCCTCGCTGGCCGCCTACGCGTTCGCCTGGATGGAGTTCCCCGGCCGGGACTGGCTGTTCCTGCTGGTGGTGGCGCTGCTGGTGGTGCCCGTCCAGGTGGCGCTGATCCCGGTCGCCAAGCTGTACGGGCGCATCGAGTTCGGCGGGTTCCAGATGTTCGGGTCCATCACCGGCGTGGTGCTGTTCCACGTCGCGTTCGGGCTGCCGTTCGCGATCTTCCTGCTGCGCAACTTCTTCGCGGCGATCCCCCGGGACCTCCTCGAGGCGGCCCGGATGGACGGCGGCTCGGAATGGACGATCTTCCGGCGGGTCATCTTCCCGCTGGGCGGCCCCGCGATCGCCTCGCTCGGCATCTTCCAGTTCCTGTGGGTGTGGAACGACCTGCTGGTCGCGCTGGTGTTCGCCGACACCGAGGCGCAGCCGATGACCAAGTGGCTGCAGTCGCAGATGCGGCAGTTCACCGGCAACATCGACATCCTGGCGCCCGGCGCGTTCCTCTCGCTGATCATCCCGCTGGGGGTGTTCTTCGCCTTCCAGCGCTACTTCGTGCAGGGAGTCCTCGCCGGCTCGGTGAAGTGAGGGCGTCCCCGCCGCGCGGGGGGTGTGCACGTGAACGGCGCCCACGGCCCCGCGCGGGGCCGTGGGCGCCGTCGTGGGCCCAGGAGGACGGTCAGCCGGACTTGTGCAGCGACGGAGAGTCCTGCGCGGTGTGGAGGGGCGCGGCGTCCGGGTGGCCGATGGCCAGGCCGCTGGTCGGGTCGAAGAAGTGCAGCCGGCGGGTGTCGACGGCGAGCTCCACGTCCTGGCCCGGGCGGACGTGCGAGCGGGAGTTGACCCGGGCCGTCCACAGCGCCTTGTTGTCGCTCAGCGGGATCGCCATGTCCTCCTCGCCCTCGGCGGCGTCGGAGGCCAGGTCGGCGGTGTCCTTGTGCTCGACCGGCGGGGCGTCGATGGTGAAGATGACGTTGATCTCGCTGCCGAGCTCCTCGGTGACGCTGCTGCGGACCGCCATCGGCGCCCACTCGGGCTTGGCGTGCGCGGCGTCCTCGAAGTCCGACGGGCGGACGCCGAGGACGACCTCACCGCCGACGTAGTCCTGCAGGCCCGGCCGGTCGCTCAGCACCGAGGCCGGCACCGGCAGCGTGAAGCCGGCGAACGACACCTGCGCGCCGCCGTCGCCGGAGGTCAGCCGGGCGGTCACGAAGTTCATCGCCGGGGAGCCGATGAAGCCCGCCACGAACAGGTTGACCGGGTTGTCGAACAGCCGCTGCGGGGTGTCGACCTGCTGCAGCCGGCCGTCGCGCAGCACGCACACCCGCGAGCCGAGCGTCATGGCCTCGATCTGGTCGTGGGTGACGTACACGGTGGTGACGCCGAGCCGCTCGTGCAGCTGGCTGAGCGAGGCGCGCATGGAGACGCGGAGCTTGGCGTCCAGGTTGGACAGCGGCTCGTCCATCAGGAACGCCTGCGGCTCGCGGACGATCGCGCGGCCCATCGCGACGCGCTGGCGCTGCCCGCCCGACAGCGCGGCGGGCTTGCGCGACAGGTACTGCTCCAGGCCGAGCATCTTGGCCGCGTCGCGGACCTTCTGCTTGATCTCCGACTTCGGCGTGCCGCGCAGCTTGAGGCCGAACGCGAGGTTCTGCTCGACGGTCATGTGCGGGTACAGCGCGTAGTTCTGGAAGACCATCGCGATGTCGCGGTCCTTGGGGGCGAGGTCGTTGACGACCCGGTCGCCGATGGAGATCTTCCCGCCGGTGATCTCCTCCAGGCCGGCGATCATCCGCAGCGCGGTGGACTTGCCGCACCCGGACGGGCCGACCAGCACCATGAACTCACCGTCGCGGATCTCCAGGTCGAGGCCGTCCACGGCCTTGACGCCCCCGGAGTACACCTTGTCGACCTGATCCAGCGTGATCTTGGCCATCGAAACCCCTTCATGGAAACGTTTCCATAATCCCCTGATGAACAGGGTCTTTGTTGCACTCCTGGGAGTAAACATCATGGAATCGTTTCCATGGGAGGGCCGCCCGTGAGAAGGTGATCGGAAACCCGGCGGAGAGGCGGTCGGCCCGATGGCGCAGCGGCGGACACCGACGATCAAGGACGTGGCGGCGTCGGCGGGAGTCGGCATCGCCACGGTGTCGCGGGTCTTCTCCGGCGGCTCGGTCAGCGCCGCCACCCGCGAGCGCGTCCTGGCCGCCGCCCGCGACCTGGACTACCGGCCGAGCGCCCTCGGCCGCGGCCTCAAGCTGCGCCGCAGCGGCGGCATCGGCCTGATCGTCCCCGACGTCACCGACCCGTTCTGCGCCGAGCTCATCGCGGGCGTGCTCGCCTGCGCCCGCACCCTCGGCGAGCACGTCATCGTGGACGCCGCGCACGGCGACCCGTCCCGCGAGGCCGAGATCGTCGAGCGGCTCGTCGAGCAGCGCGTCGACGGCGTCATCGCGCAGCCCGCCGGCACCGAGGCCGACTGGCGCGCCGCCGCCCGCGTGTGCTCCAGCGTCGTGTTCGCCGGCCGCGCGCTGCCCGGGCTGCCGCAGATCCCGGCCGTCCTCGCCGACGACGCGGGCGGCGTGCGGTCCCTGACCGAGTACCTCGCCGGGCTCGGGCACCGCCGCATCGGATTCCTCGGCGCCGCCCCCGGCAGCCCGTCGCGGGTGCGGGAGGACGCGTTCCGCGCCACGCTCGCCCAGCTCGGCGTGCCGGTGGAGGAGGACCTGGTCGTCGCCGCCCGCCCGGTCGGCGACGCCGCCTACGCGGCCGCCGCCGGGCTGCTGCAGCGCCGCGACGACGTCACCGCCGTCCTGGCCGCCGGGCACCTGCTCGGCGAGGCCGCCGTCCTGGTGGCCCGCGAGCTGGACCTGCGGGTCCCCGCCGACGTGTCGATCGCCATGGTCGACGACGTCGCGTGGGCGGAGCTGTGCGACCCGCCGCTCACCGCCGTCGCCCGCCCCGCCCGCGACATCGGCTACCGCGCCTGCGAGATGCTGCTGCGCGAGCCCGCCCGCCGGGGCCGGGGAGGGCCCGTCCTGCTGGCCACCGAGCTCGTCGTCCGCGGCAGCTGCGGCCCGCTGCGCACCGCGCGGCGCTAGCGGCGGCGGAAACCGGTCCCGAGCACCGCCCCGGGCGCGCTAGATTTCCCGCGTGGAGGAGATCGATCGTCAGATCATGGCCCTGCTGGCCGGCGACGGGCGGATGAGTTTCACCGACCTGGCCAAGGAGACCGGCCTTTCGGTGTCGGCGGTGCACCAGCGCGTCCGGAGGCTGCAGAAGCGCGGGGTCATCATGGGCTTCGCGGCCCAGCTGGACAGCCGCCAGATCGGGCTGCCGCTGACCGCGTTCGTCTCGATCAAGCCGATCGACCCGGCCGCGCCCGACGACGCCCCCGACCGGCTCGCCCACCTGGAGGCGATCGAGGCCTGCCATTCGGTGGCGGGGGAGGAGAGCTACATCCTCAAGGTGCGCGTCGGGTCGCCGAACGAGCTGGAGGACCTCCTGCAGCAGATCCGCGCCGCCGCGAACGTGGCGACGCGCACCACCGTCGTCCTCAGCACCCCGTGGGAGTCGCGCCGCCCGCCGCTCTGAGCCCGGTCACGGACCGGCGGGTCGGGTCCCGCCCCCGTCGGGGGCGGTGACGATGAAGCTGGCGTTGCCGAAGCCGACCTCGTCGCCGGGCCGGACGCGGGCCGGGCCGGTCAGCCGCCACCCGTTGACGCGGGTGCCGTTCATCGAGCCGAGGTCGGAGATCATCCAGCCCTCGTCGGCGCGGTAGATCTCGGCGTGGAACCGGGAGACGGTCAGGTCGGTGAGGACGAACTGGCAGCCGGGCGCGCGGCCGACCACGATGCGCTTCAGCTCGCCGGGCGGCAGCATGAACCGCGGCAGCCGCGGGGCGCGCCAGGCCGCCTCGACCCGCGCCGTCACCTGCGACACCGAGGAGATGATGCCGGTCAGGCGGCGGACGACGCGGCCGGCGGGCGGCAGGTCGTGCACGATGTCGGCCAGCTCGGCCCGGCTGCGGGCCTGCAGGACCTGGCCGACGCGGCGCTCGAACGTCTCGTTCGACATGCGGCCCTCGGCCACACGGTCGCCGAGGACCCGCAGAATCCGGTCCCGTTCCGTGTCGGACGCTCTCACCGGGAACGAGGGCTGACCGTCCATAGCTGTGAAGTATCCAGTCCCCATCGTCGGCTGTCCAGAAAAGGACCTGGGCGGGGAGCGGGTGATCGCCCTCACCCGCCCCCCACCTTTTCGACGGCCGTGCGACCGCGAAAGTTCGCGGTGTCTTCAGGGGCCCGCCCGGCGGAGCCGGGTCAGGAGGACAGGAGGTCGCGCGCGATGTGGGTGACCTGGATCTCGTCGGTGCCCGCGTAGATCTGGAACGACTTGGCGTCGCGGGCGAGCTGCTCGACGCGGTACTCGCTCATGTAGCCGTTGCCGCCGAACAGCTGCACGGCCTCCTGCGCGACCTCGTTGGCGGCCTGCGCCGAGTACAGCTTCATCGCCGACGCCTCCGCCAGGGTGGGGGTGCGGCCCGCGCGCTGCATCTCGACGTGCCGGAACACCAGGTTCTGGACGTTGAGCCGCGCGACCTCCATCTTCGCCAGCTTCAGCTGGATGAGCTGGAAGTCGCCGATCCGCTGCCCCCACAGCTCGCGTGTCTTGGCGTACTCGACCGACAGCTTGAGGCACTCCTCGATGACGCCGAGCGCCATCGCCGTGACTCCGGCGCGCTCGGTGACGAAGTTCTGCTTGGCGGAGTCCTTGCCGCTGCCGGAGCCGGACGCCAGCAGCCGGTCGGAGCCCGCTCGGACGTCGCTGAGGAACAGCTCGCCGGTGGGGGAGGAGTGCAGACCCATCTTGCGCAGCGGCTTGCTCTGCTCCAGGCCCTCCATGCCCCGGTCCAGGACGAACGTGAGGATCTCCCGGTCGCGCGCCTCCCGCCCGTCGTCGAGTTTGCAGTAGAAGACGATCGTGTCGGCGTAGGGGCCGTTGGTGATGAAGGTCTTGCTGCCGTTGATGACGTACTCGTCGCCGACCTTCTTCGCGGTGGCCTGCATGCCGCCGAACGCGTCGGAGCCGGAGCCGGGCTCGGTGATGGCCCAGGCGCCGACCTTCTCCATGGTGAGCAGGTCCAGGGCCCAGCGCTCCCGCTGCTCGGGCGTCCCGCGCTTCATGATCGTCCCGGCGGCGAGGCCGAGGCCGACGCCCATCGCCGAGACCAGGCCGGGTGCCACCTTGCACAGTTCGATGACCGGCAGCATGGACATCGCCGCGTTGCCGCCGCCGTCGGACCGCTCGCCGCTGTCGCCGCTCTCGCTCTCGCCCGCGTCCCCGTGCTCCTTCTCCTGCCGGGAGCGGAAGGACGAGCGGGCCATCTCGTCCAGGCCGAACGTCTTGTAGAGGCCGCGGAGCAGGTCGTACGGCGGAAGGTCGCCCGACTCCAGCGCCTCCAGGTTCGGGCGGACCTCCGCGTCGATCCAGCCGCGCACCGCGTCCCGGATCATCAGGTCTTCGTCGGACCACTCGATCATGCTTGTTCTCGCCTTCCTGCCGGGTACCGGTCCCATCCAAGCAGAAGGTGCAAGCGAGCGCTTATTCGGGTGGTGCGAGGGAGGGGCTCAGCCGCCCGCGTTCACCACGTCGGCGATGACGCCGCCGTTCGCGGTGAGCCGTTCGGCGGACGGGCTGTCGTAGACGACCAGGAGGCGGAGCCCCGAGCCGTCCGGCTCGTCCAGGACGGCGATGCCCTCGGCGTGGTCGTCGCCTTCGCCGTAGGGCAGGTCGCCCACCACCTCCAGGTCCTCGGCCGTGACGATCTCCGGCGCGTCGGCGCGGACCGCGTCCCGCCACCGCAGGACCCGCACGGGCCCGTCCAGGTCCATGCTGGGGCCGGTGAGGACGAGCAGGTCGTCGCCGTGCGGGCACAGGTCCCGGATGCCCAGCCCGCCGAGGTCCATGAAGTGGGTGTGGTAGAGGGCGCCGTCGTCGCCGAGGGGGAGCAGCCGCAGCCGCCGCGGGTCGGTCGGGTCGGTGTCGGGACGGATCTCGATGAGGACGGCCCAGCCCCGCAGCACCGGCCCGCGCAGGCCGATGTAGAGGCGGTCGCCGTGGGCGGCGACGCCCTCGATGTCGATGCCGTTGTCCTTGCTCGGGATCGGCAGGAACGGCGCCAGGTGCGGGTCGTCCTCCAGCAGGTCGGTGATGGAGTCCTTGTCCAGCCCGAGCACGGCCGCGGTGCGGTCGCCGTCCTCGCGGACGACCTCCGGCAGCCCGTCCTCGCCCTCGACCAGGGGGAGGCGGGCCAGGATGAAGCGGTTGTCCTCGCGCACGACCGTGGCGAGCCGCTTGCGGGACTTGCGGTCGCTCTGCTCCGGCTTGATCTTCTTGCGCTTGAGGCTGTGCGAGCCGATCGCCCACAGCCAGCCGCCGCCGCGGGCCAGCCCCTCGATGTCGGCCTCCTCGTCGGGGCCGGCGGGCAGCGGGACGAGGTCGGCGAGCCGCACGGTCCGCTGCCCTCCGTAGCCGGCGACGCGGCCGTCCTCGCCGAGCACGGCCGTCAGCCGCTCGACGGTGGCCGTCTCGTCCCCGGCGACCCACAGGCAGCGGCCGTCCTGGCGCACGGCGGACAGGTTGGTGTGCGTCTCGGCTTCGCGGCTCTCATCTGCGAAGCGCAACTCGACCCGGCGTTCGACATCCATGGGGGGATGCTCCCATACGGGCGAGGCGGGCCGCTCGATTGGAACGGTCCGGAACCGGCCGTCAGGCGTCCCAGACGACGTCCAGGCGAGGCGGTTTGCGGAACACGAGCC
>NZ_SMKK01000142.1 GCF_004348425.1 Actinomadura sp. 7K507 | reverse complement strand
GGGCACGCCGTGCCGGTCGTAACCGCCGTCGTAGGCACCGTCGTAGCCGTCGTTGTAGCCGTCGTTGTAGCCGTAGTCGTCGTGGCCGCCCATGTCGTCGTGCTGCGGGGCTCCACGGCGGCCGCGCGGCTGGTGCGGCTCGTCGTCCATCCAGTCGTCGTCGTCGCGTCCCGCCCTGCTGGCCCGCAGGCCAAGGGCGACGAGGACGCCCACCAGGACCACGACCACAATGAGGCCGAAGACCACGATGTAAGAAGTCATGCCACCACCCAATGCCTTGGCCCGGTGAGAGTCCCCGGCGCGGACCGCGGGTCCGTCCCGATTGTCGCAGGCGGCCGGTGCTGTTCGGGTCGCCGCCGCCACGGCCTAGTCCGATTCTGACCGACCGCTATGACCGTTGTCACACCCTTCGCGCACATTTACCCTCGCACGGCGCGTTCCGATCGGCCAATCCCACCCATCGGCACGCCCCTGTCGGCTCCAGCTCCCCCCGGTGGGGTCCGCCCTGACCCTGTGCTCCTGCGAGCCTCACGGGTCAACGCGCCTAGTTGCCGCCGAAGTTCCCGGTGATCCTTCCCCGGCCGATCGTGTGCTCCGCGATGGCGGGCAGCGAGTCCTTCAGTGCGGCGCCGTTCTCGAACGGTGCCGGATGGTCCAGCGCGTAGATGGTGAACCGGTACCGGTGCCGTTCTCCCTTGGGCGGGCACGGCGGCGCGTAGCCCGCCTTCTTGCTTGTCGTCAACCCTTCGACGGTTCTTTCCAGCTGGGCGCCCTCGACGAGCGAGTTCACCGTCCCGTCGATGCCCGCGATCACCCAGTGGACGCCGGCGCCGCCGGACCGGTCCGGGTCGTCCACGACGATCGCGAACGACCTGGTTCCGTTCGGCGTGCCCGACCACCGGAGCGGTGGGGTCTTCCCCTGCCCGCCAGGGTACGTCTTGCAGCCGTACCGCGGGGGCAACTCCTGCTCATCGCGGAAGACGGGGCTGGTCACCGTGAACCACTCCGACAGCTCGGCGCTCTGGTTCTCCGGCTCGCCGATCAGCCCGCAGCCGCCGAGGACCCCGGTGAGCGCCAGGGCGCCCGCCGCGGCCAGGATCGGACGCCGGTCTCTGCTCATCATCGATTCGCTCCCGGGCGAGATCGTAACGCCGTGCGCCGCCGGATCGCCGTCATCCCGGCCGCGCCCTCCTCGCCCGCCGGCGCCCCCTTCCTCGTTCGCCCCAACGATAGGGCTTCGAGGGGAGTGGAACGGGCCTTTCCTCCCTCCGGGTGGCGGCTCCCTCGGCGGCGGACCTGTGAGCTTGATCATGCGTGCTCTGCCCCGTTCCATCCGAATGTTTGTGAAGTAGTGGCGGGTTTCACAGCTGTATCGGCCCTCCGCTTTGCCAGGAGGGGAAGTTTTCACGTTCTTTCGTGGCTATTCATTGGTGTCAGGCACGTTCCACCGGGTAGTTTGTGAATGTCTTCACAAGCCGACCGTGACATTGGAGGGCCGCAATGGCCAGGATCGCCCAGGAGACCCCTGGCGCTCCCCACATCCTCATCGTGGGTGGCGGCTATGTGGGCATGTACACCGCCCTGCGCCTGCAGAAGAAGCTCAAGCGCGAGCTCAAGCGGGGCGAGGTCAAGGTCACCATCGTGGACCCGAACTCGTACATGACGTACCAGCCGTTCCTCCCCGAGGCCGCCGCCGGGAACATCTCGCCGCGGCACGTCGTCGTCCCGCTCCGCCGCGTCCTGTCCAGGTGCACCGTGCGCAAGGCCCGGGTCACCGAGCTGAACCACGACGAGAGCTGGGCGATCCTCCAGCCGCTGGCCGGGCCGCCGGAGCGGATCTCCTACGACTACCTGGTGATGGCCGCGGGCGCGGTGCCGCGGCTGCTGCCGATCCCCGGCCTCGCCGAGCACGGCATCAGCCTCAAGACCGTCGGTGAGGCCATCCACCTGCGCAACCACGTCCTGGAGCAGCTGGAGATCGCCGAGTCCACCGACGACGCCGAACTGCGCCGCAAGGCGCTCACGTTCGTGTTCGTCGGCGGCGGGTTCGCGGGCGTCGAGGCGGTCGCCGAACTGGAGGACATGACCCGCGACGCCACCAAGTACATGCGCAAGGTCACCCCCCAGGACCTGCGGTTCATGCTCGTCGAAGCAGCCGACCGCATCCTGCCCGAGGTCGGCCCCGACATGGGCAAGTGGACCGCCGAGCAGCTTCGCGGCCGCGGCATCGACGTCAAGATGAACACCCTCCTGCGGTCCGCCGTGGACGGCCGGATCGAACTGTCGGACGGCAGCGCCTTCCAGGCCGGGACGCTCGTCTGGAACGCCGGCGTCAAGGCGGCCCCCGTCGTCCGGCGGGGCGACCTGCCCGTGGACGAGAAGGGCCGCGTCAAGGGCACCGAGTACCTCACCATCGAGGGCCTCGTGCGGGCGTTCACCGCCGGCGACAACGCCGCCATCCCCGACCTGACCCAGGAGGGCATGTACTGCCCGCCGAACGCGCAGCACGCCGTCCGCCAGGCGAAGCTGCTCGGCGACAACATCGTCCGCTCGCTGCGCGGCAAGACCCTCAAGCCCTACGTCCACGCCAACATCGGCGCGGTCGCCGGACTCGGCCTGCACAAGGGCGTCGCCCAGACCTACGGGTTCAAGCTCAAGGGCTGGCCCGCGTGGTTCATGCACCGCAGCTACCACGGCGCGAAGGTCCCGACCTTCAACCGCAAGCTGCGCGTCGTGGCGGACTGGACGCTCGCGCTGTTCCTCAAGCGCGAGACCGTCTCCCTCGCCACCGTCGAGCAGCCGCGCGCCGACTTCGAACTGGCCGCCATGGACGACGTCCGCGCCAAGGTCAAGGAAGCCGAACCCGCGGCCTGACCACGGCGGCCCGGCCGTGCCGGACATGCCGGACATGCGGCGGCCCCGGCCGTCCCCGAGGGGGGACGACCGGGGCCGCCGGTTCCGTGGATCAGGCGCGCTTCTTGAAGGCGTGCATGGAGAGCGGGGCGAAGACGAGGGTGAAGCCGACCCCCCACGCCAGCGCGATCAGGGCGTGGCTGAGGACGGGACCGCCGACCAGCAGGCCTCGCATCGCCTCCACCAGCTGCGTCACGGGACTGTTGTCCATGACCCACGCGAGCCCGGAGGGGATGCCCTCGGTGCTGGGGATGAACGCGGTGCTCATGAAGCTCAGCGGGAAGATCACCACGAAGCCGAAGATCTGCACCTTCTCCGGTTCGCTGACCTTCAGCCCGATGTAGACCGACGTCCAGGAGAACAGGACCGCGAAGGCCAGCAGGAGGACGAACGCGGTGAACAGCGCCAGGAGGTTCGTCTCGAGCCGGAACCCGATGATGAAGCCGACCGCCAGGAGGATGATCATCGACCACCCCTGCTTGGCGGTGTCGGCGATGATCCGCCCGGCGAGCGGGGCGCTGCGCGCGATCGGCAGGCTCCGGAACCGGTCGAAGACGCCCTTGGTGATGTCGGTGTTGAGCCCGACTCCGGTGCTCATCCCCGCGAACAACGCGTTCTGCGCGATGATGCCGGGAATGATGACCGGCAGGTAGGCCTCGACGCTGCCCGCCATCGCCGGCCCGAACACGTACGCGAACAGCAGCACGAACATGATGGGCTGGATGGACAGGTCCAGCAGCTCCATCGGGTTGTGCTTGATCTGGACCAGGTTCCGCCAGGCCAGAGTGGCGGTGTTGCGCATGGCGGTACCGGGCGCGACCCGCTTGGACAGGTCCTGCGGCGCGAACGTCGCGGCGGTCATGCGGACGCCCCTTCCTTGTCCGTCGCCTGGGCGAGCTCGTCGGCCTCGGCGTCGATGTCGTCGATGTCGTCGGTGTGGTGGCCGGTGAGGGCGAAGAACACCTCGTCCAGGCTCGACTTGCGCAGCGACAGCTCGCCGACGTTGACGCCGGCCTCGTCGAGGCGGCGAACCACGGCGGGCATCAGCTGCGGGTCGGTGATCGGCGTGGTGACCAGTTCGCTGTGGAGCTCCGGGACGCTGTCGGTCAGCTCCCCGACGATCTTCGCCACGGTGCCGGCGTCCGCCGGGTCGACCGGCCGCACCTCCAGCACCTGACCGCCGACCTGCGCCTTGAGCACGTCGGACGTGCCGTGCGCGATGATCTGCCCGCGGTCGATGACGACGATGTCGTCGGCGAGCTGGTCGGCCTCCTCCAGGTACTGCGTGGTGAGCAGCACGGTGACGCCGTCGTCGGTAAGGCCGCGCACGATGTCCCACAGGCCGTTGCGGCTGCGCGGGTCGAGGCCCGTGGTCGGCTCGTCCAGGAACAGGATCTGCGGCCGCCCCACCAGGCTCGCGGCCAGGTCGAGGCGGCGGCGCATCCCGCCCGAGTACGTCTTGGCGGCACGCTCGGCGGCGTCGGTCAGCTGGAACCTCTCGAGCAGCTCGGCGGCCCGCGTCCTGGACGCGCGCCGGGAAAGCCCCAGCAGCCGGCCGATCAAGATGAGGTTCTCGGTGCCGGTGAGCATCTCGTCCACCCCGGCGTACTGACCGGTGAGGCCGATCAGCTGCCGCACCTTGTGCGCTTCCTTGACCACGTCGAACCCCGCGACCTGGGCGTTTCCGCCGGTCGGCTGGGTCAGCGTGGCGAGGATCCGGGTCATGGTGGTCTTGCCGGCGCCGTTCGGCCCCAGCACCCCCAGGACCGTTCCGGGCTGGGCGGTGATCGAGACGCCCGCCAGCGCCTGGGTGTCACCGAACCGCTTCTCCAGACCGTCGGCCTGGATGGCGTACGTCATGTGAGCTCCTAGGGACTTGTTCGCCGGACGTCTTGGCCTCCGCAAACGGGAAGCCGCCAAGTTATGTGGTGTCCGGGGTGATTCGCATCCAGTTTTTACGCCGCCCGACCGAGACTCTGCTGGTGGCGCGGGGGACCCCAACATCGCATCCGCCACTGACAGAACGCCGACGCGCGCGAGATTGTGCCCGGAATCCGGCGGTTCGCCTTCGACGAAACAACGGGAGGGGGCCTCCGGCGTTCTAAACTCGCGGTGTGACGTCGGTGCGGCGCAGTCACCAGAAGGACGGCGGGGGCCCGCACCCGCCGCGGCTGCGGCCGCCCGAACACCGGGTGTCGGCCCGCGCGATCGCGCACTGGGCGATCGAGTACCTGCTGCTCTGGGGCCTCGCGTTCGGTCTGTCCCTGGGGGTGGCGGCCTGGCTCGGCGACTCCGGCTGGGACGGCATACCCGGATGGATGTCGGGCCGGATCGGCTGGCTGCCCTACCTCGTCGGCGCCGCCGGCCTGCTGATGGTGACCGTCGCGCCCGTCTGGCGCTACCGCGTCCACCGCTGGGAGGTCAGCGCCGACGTCGTCTACACCCGGACGGGCTGGTTCAGCCGCGAATGGCTGCTGGTGCCCGTCGGGCGCATCCAGACCGTCGACACCCAGCAGGGCTGGATCGAGCGGATGCTGGGCCTGGCCACCATCGAGGTCAACACGGCCTCCCACACCGGGTCCTCCGAGGTCTCCGGACTCCCCGTCGACATCGCGACACGCCTGGCCGAGGATCTCGCGCACCGGGCCCACGACCTCCGCGACGACGCGACGTGAACACACGTGACGGCGAACTCGGTCCCGATCCCGCCACGCGCCCGGCCGCCGGCCCCTCGTCCAGCGGCACACCCGACGACGGCGGTGAGGAACCGGCGCCGAACGGGACGCGCCCACCCGGCGAGGCCCCCCGCGTTCAGCGGCTGCACCCGCTCACCTTCGTCGTCGGCGCCGTCCGGGAACTCATCGCCCTGATCGCCGCCGGCGCGACCGGGCTCCTGGTCGGCGGACTGTCCACGGCGTTCTACTTCACGTTCGCCGGACTGGCGTTCGGGCTGCTCTTCCACGTCATCAGCTGGCTGACGTTCACCTATGCGCTGCACGACGACCGCATCGAGCTCCGGCGGGCGCTCATAGGACGGTCGGTCAAGAGCATCCCGCGCGACCGGATCCGGGGTGTGGACATCAGCGCGTCCCTCCCGCACCGGCTCCTCGGCCTGGCGGTCGTCCACATCGACGCGGGCGCGGACGGCGGCGAAGGCGCGCTGAACGCGGTCTCCCGGCACGAGGCCGAACGGCTCCGCGGCGTCCTCCTCGCCCGGGACGCGCCCGTCCCGCCGCGCCGCGTCCTCGCCCGGATGCGGCGCCGCTGGTACGTGTACGCCCCCCTCAGCGGCGCCTACCTGCTCACGCCCTTCGCGCTGGCCGGCAGCCTCCTCGGCACGCTCTACAACCTCGGCGACGACCTCGGCTTCATCACCCAGGAAAGGGTGGAGAGCCTCGGCCACGACGTGGTCGGCCTGTCCACCGCCCTCGTCGTCGCGCTGGCCATCCTCGGCCTCGTCGCCATGCCCGTCATGTCGGTGATCGCCTTCACGCTGTTCAACTGGGACTTCACCGTCCACCAGCGGGACGGCTCCCTCGTCGTCGAACGCGGCCTGATCACCCGCCGCAGCGTCTCCCTCGAACGCCGCCGGCTCCGCGGCGTCGAACTCGCCGACAACCCCTTCGAACGGATCTCCGGAGTGGCGCGCCTCGGCGCGCTCATCACCGGCCTCGGGGACGCCGCCCACCGCGGCCGCCTGCTGCCCGCCGCCCCCCGCACGGTCGCCGAATCCCTCGCCGCCCGCGTCGTCGGCAACGTCCCCGGCCCACTGATCGCGCATCCGCCCGCCGCCCGGAGCCGCCGCCTGACCCGCGCGGTGGCGCCCCCGGCCGCTTTCGCCGTCCTGGCCGTCCTGGCGGGTCAGCCCCCGGCCGCCTACGTGTTCGGCGCCCTCGCCGTCCTGGCCGTCCCCCTCGGGCTCGACCGCTACCGCCAGCTCGGTCACGTCACCGACGGCGAACGGCTCAGCGTCCGCTCGGGCTCGCTGCGCCGCCGCCAGGTGGTCGTCGAGCACTCCGCCATCGTCGGCTGGCGCGTCCGCCGGACGCTCTTCCAGCGCAGGCTCGGCCTCGCCACCCTCGTCGCGGCGGTCGGCGCGGGCGACGGCGGCTACTCGGCGATGGACATGGCCGAAGAGGACGCGGTCGCCCTGGCCGCCGGCATAACGCCCGCCTGGCTGACGCCGTTCCTGGAGGCCCCGCCCGGCGAGTGACGCCCTATTCGGGGCGGCGCGCACCGAACATGATCTCGTCCCAGGACGGCACGGAGGCGCGCTTGCCCTTGGGCTTGCGCCGCCGCGCGGGCCGCTGCGCCGCCGCCGGCTCAGCGTTCGCGGCAGCGGCGGCGGCAGGAGGCGGCGAGCCGGCGGCCGGCTTGTCCTGCCCTGCCGCCGGCATCGTGGGGCGAGCGGCCGGCTTCTTCTTCGCGGGCGTCCGCGAAGGCTGCCGCTGCGCCGGGCGCTGCGCCGCCGGCTTCTTCTCCCGCGCGAGCCGCTCGTCCTCGGCGGGCTCCGCCTCAGAGGCATCCTCCCGCCGCGGTGAACCCGCCTCGGGCTCCTCGGCGTCCTCGCCTACGGGTGACTCCTCCGCGGCACGAGCCCTCTCCTCTTCCTCCCGGTCCTCGATCTCGCGCAACCGGGCAGCCCGCCGTGCAGGCGTGTCGGCGAACCGCGCAGCCTCGCGCTCACCATCCGAGCCGGCCTCACGCCCCCGGCCGGCGTCGCCGGACTGCGCCGCCTCCGGCTCCGCGACGGTCTCGTCCTGACGCGTCACCTCGTGCACGTGAGCCGCTTCGCGGTCCTCGGACGTGTCGCCGACCTGGACCGGCTCCTGCGCGTCTGCCATGCCGTTCGATCCGGCGGCCTGCTCGGGAGCTTCGTCGCGCCGTTCCGTTTCGGGCTCGCCGACCGTGCCGAGCGTCTCGCGTCCATCACGCGAACGAGCCGCCTCGCGGTCCCGGGACACTTCCCGCTCGTCGGTTTCGCCTGCCTCGCCTAGCCGCTCCCGGCCGTCGCGAGAACCTGTCGTCTCGCCGCCCTCGGACGCCTCGCCGGCCTGAGCGACCTCCTGCGCGCCTGTCGTTTCACCGGACCGATCGGCTTCACGCTCGTGGACCGAGTCCCCGGCCTCGCGTTCTTCTCGCCCGGCACCCGTTTCCCGCACCTGACCGGCGTCACGCTCGTGGACCCTGTCGCCGGGCCGACGTTCCTCTCGTCCGAGACCGGCTTCGCGCGCCTGGGCGGTCTCGCGGGCCTGGCGTTCTTCCCGTCCGGCGTCGGTTTCGCGCGTCTGGGCGGTTTGGCGTTCGTGAGTGGTGTCGCGGGCCTGGCGTTCATCTCGCCCGGCGTCGGTTTCGCGCGTCTGGGCGGTCTCGCGTTCGTGAGTGGTGTCGCGGGGTTGGCGTTCTTCCCGTCCGGCGTCGGTTTCGCGTGCTTGGGCGGTCTCGCGCTCGCGGGTCGTGTCGCCGGGCCGGTGTTCCTCTCGTCCGGGGCCGGTTTCGCGCAGTTGGACGTTCTCGCGTTCGTGCGCCGAGTCGCGGCTCCGGTCTTCTTCCCGACCGGAGCCCGTGTCGCGGGGCTGGACGGTTTCGTGGTCTCGGGAGTCGCGCGCTTCTCGTTCGGCGACGGCTTCGCGGAGTTGGGCGGGCCGGCGTCCGGGGGGCCGGCCGGTCGCGTGCTCGTCTGGCTCTTGATCCTGGAACGCGCGGGGGCGCGGCGCTTCCTGCGCGGTGCCTGTGTCGCGGGGGAGTGCGGACTCCCCTCCGCGGCTTTCGGTGAGCTGGGCCGACTGGCGTTCGCCTGCCGTGCGGAGTGGTTCCAGGTCCTCGTCCGGACGGGGTGCCTGCGGGCGGGACGCCTCGCGCAGGGGGGTGGCCTCGGCCGCTTCGCGGAAGGCGGGACGGGCGTCGGCGGCGTACTCGCGGGGGGCGGCGGGCAGGCCCGCGGCCGGGTCACGGTCGCTGGAGACGACCTTCATGGCGGGACGGCGCGGGACGAGCGGCGTGACCGTGTCGGAGAGCGCGTCGTCGTCCCATTCGACGGCGGTGAGGCGGGCGGCGATCTCGTCCAGCGGGGAGACGTACCGGCGGCGCGGGTCGAAGGTCCACTCGGCGGCGTGCGGGCGGCCGTTGTCGAAGAAGGACAGCCGGAGGCGCCAGGTGTTGTCCTCGCACTTCCACGCGTCCCATTCGACCTCGTCGAGGTCGACGCCGCCGCGGCCGAGGCGTTCCTCCACGGTCTCGCCGAGGGGCGGGCCGGGGCTGGACTCGCCGGGGCGCCGGACGGCGACCCGCTGCGCCTGCTGGGCCATGTACTCGCGTTCCTGCAGGACCGGGCCCTCGAACCAGCGGACGCGTTCGACCGGTATCCCCGCCGATTCGGCGATCTCCTCGGCGGTCTCGCCGGAGCGGATGCGGGCCTGGATCTCCTTGGGGCGCAAGGGACTCTCCACTTCGATCTCGAACTGGCCGAGGCGGGAGAAGTGTCCACGGACCGCCGCGCGGAGCCGGTCGTCGACGGGCAGGGTGAACCGGGTGCCTCGGCCCGCGGTGGCCAGGACGAGGTACGTACCGTCCTCGCTGACCGCGACGAGGCGCAGCTCCTGCATGCGTGTCCTTCCTGCCCTGTCTTGATGGCACGGAGGACGCCGGACCGCGCGACCGTGCTCTCACCGGTCGGCCGTCCGATGCCCACCGAGGGCGCATGCGTGCCCTTCCCCCGGGTTCCCGAGTCTCTCTTTCGGACACACCTGCTGCCAGCACCGTACCCGGCATGTCCGAACATCGCCGCTCTCGAAGCCCTCTTCAGGAGGTCGAAGAGGGCACCTGACCAAGCTTGCCGGTGACTCGCCCGGCCCGGGGTCGCCCTGCCTGATCCTTGTGCATCTTTTTCCACACTGTGCCTGAGGGGCTCTTGCCGCTCCACCGATTTGACGTTGTGAGCGTCACGTCCGAGGCAGGAACACCCGATTGGCCCGGTTAGTTTCTTTTCGGGGATCAACGGCGATGGACAGGGGTGAGGCGGGTCATGCCGCGCAAGCTGCCGAACGTGAGCACGACGCAGCTCATCGCGAGCGCGGCGGCGACGGCGGCCGCGGCCTTCGGGGCGTCCTACCTCGGGGTCTACGGGACGATCATCGGCGCCGCGCTGATGAGCGTCATCTCGACGGCCGGCGCGGCGGTCGGGCAGCACTACCTCGACCAGGGCCGCAGCCAGCTGAAGGAACTGACGCACATGCAGGCGGCGGTGCGGCGGCGGGAAGCCGCGGACGGCGCCGCGGAGGAGGCGACGAGCGCCGACCCGACCCGCACCGCGGTGTGGACCGATGGCCCGAGCGCCACCCGGTTCGATCCTCCGGGCGGCGGTGACCCGAACGCGACGAGGCTCGACCTTCCGTCCGGCGACCCCAATGCGACGCGGATGGATCCCAGCGCGATGGATCCCGGCGCGACGCGCATGGACCCGGTGGAGGCGGTCGCCGGCTCGCTCGCCGAGGAGGCGGGCGAGGACGCGGTCCGGCAGGTCGCCCGGCGGTCGGCGTGGGAGAACACGGTCCAGTGGGCCAGGGTGCACTGGGTGAAGCTGGCGGCGCCGGCGGCGGTGGTGTTCGTGGTCGTGATCGGCGGGATCACGATCTATGAGGCGGTCACCGGGCAGCCCATCGGAAGCAGCAGCAGGGGCCTGACCGTCACGAACGTGCTGGGCGGCGGTGGCGGGCAGCCGGACGAGACGCCGTCGCAGAGTCCGTCCGACGCTCCGACGGAGCCGGGCGCCACCCCCGGGGGGACCCCGACGGGTGACGCGCCGACCGCGGAGCAGAGCACGCCGGAGCAGCCGGCCGATCGGCCGACCGAGCAGCCCACGCGGGCGCCCACGAGCCCTCCCACGAACCAGCCCACGACGTCGGTGCCGGATCCGAACACCCCGGCGCCGACCAGCGGGCCGCAGGAAGGCGGGCCGGGCGGCGGGCAGGAGCAGGCACCCGCCGATGGAGACGGCGGAACCGGGCCTCCGGAGTAGCCGCTTGGGGAGTCAGTCGCCGAAGACCTGTCTCGTGTAGGGGTTGGCGAAGCGGCGGTCTGGGTCGAGTTCGTCCCGCAGGGCGCGGAAGTCGCCGAACCTCGGGTAGACCTTCTCGAAGTGGGCGGCGTCTCGCGTGTGGAGCTTGCCCCAATGGGGACGGCCGTTGAGCGCGGTCAGGAGTTCCTCCACGCCGCGGAAGTACTGCTCGTGCGGGTCGCGGTTGTAGACGTGCACGGCGATGAAGGCGCTCTGCCGTCCGTGGGCCATCGACAGCCAGGCGTCCTCTTCGGGGAGGAGCCGCACTTCGATGGGGAAGCTGATGCGCCAGTCCCTCCTGGCGAACAGGGCACGGAGTTCGCGCAACGCGGGGACGAGTTCCTCGCGCGGGATCGCGTACTCCTGCTCCTTGAAGCGGACCGTGCGCGGGCTCGTGAAGACCTTGTACGAGGTGTCGCTGTATGTGCGGGCACCGAGGGCCTTGGCTGAGATGCCGTTCACGAACGGTGTTATGGCGGGCGCCCGGTGCGTGATCCTGTTGATGGCTCCGAAGACCGTGTTGGACAGGAACTTGTCGTCCAGCCAGTACTTGAACTTGGAGAGCGGCTTGGCGGGCCCCTCGGTGCGGTTGTTGCGCTTGGTCAGGCAGCCCTCGGTGTGCGGGAACCAGTAGAACTCGAAGTGCTCGTTGGCGGCGTCGAACTCGTCCACGCGCGCGATGACCTCGTCCCACTTCATCGGTTCTTCTTGCGCCCGCAGGAGGAACGACGGGACGGTTCGCCAGGTGATGGCGGTGACGATGCCGAGCGCGCCGAGGCCGGCGCGGGCCGCGGCGAACAGGTCGGGACGTTCCTCGCGCGAACAGGTGACGATGCTGCCGTCGGCGAGCACGAGTTCCAGTGCGGCGACCTGCGAGACGAGTCCGGCGGCGTCGCGTCCGGTGCCGTGTGTGGCGGTCTGCAGTGCGCCGGCGACGGTCTGCTCCTGGATGTCGCCCATGTTGGCCAGGGCGAGACCGTGTTCGTCCAGGACGCGGTTGAGTGCATGCAGGGGGAGCCCCGCTTCGACCGTGACCAGCCCGGTCGCAGTGTCGACTGAGCGGACCGAGGTGAGCGCGGTGGGACGAAGCCGGACGCCTTCGGCGACGGCCGCACCGGTGAAGGAGTGGCCTGTCCCGGTCATGCGGACCGTGAGGCCCTCGTCGGCGGCCGAACGTACCGCGGCGGCCACCTCGTCGGTCGTGCGGGGCGTCGCGACCCGGCGCGGTGCGGCCTGCTGGTTTCCCGCCCAGTTCTGCCACTTCTGGTTGGTCTCGGGGGACATGCGGCGACTCTACTCGGCAATCGATTATGAGGAAAGTTCATGTTTACCTCCCGTTCGCGATGGCGCCGCAGGGCGCGTCCCGGCGGGGCGCCTGCCGGGAAGTCCGGGCCTCGATCACGTATCGGGCGATAACGTACGATCCGGTAACCGCCGAGACGGGCGGGGGACGACGTCGTTCAGGCCATGGTCAGCCCCATGATCGCGTTACATGGGGGAAAGAAGCGCAAATCGGGTAACCGTCCGTAGCGACACTCGTTGGGAAATGTTGTGGCTCCTCCATCAGCACCGCGCGACGGCTCCATAGCGAACGCGGCCGCCAAGAAGGCGCCCTCGAAGGACGTGGCCGTGGACGATGACGCGATCGCGGACGACGATGCCGCGGCACCCGCTTTCCGCCGTCCGGCCAGGCCGAAGCCGGAGAAGAAGCGGCGGCCCCCGCAGAACAAGGCGCCGCAGAGCAAGTACGCGCGTCCGCGCAGGCGCGGGCCGGGGCATCCGCTCGTCATCACCGGCATCGCGATCCTCGCCGTCGCCACCGCGGCCGGCGGCGTGTACACGGCGCTGACCACGCAGGAGGTGGAACCGGCCGCGTCCGACTCGACACAGGCGGCCCCGCCGAGCGTGCCGCCGGGCGACCCGGTCAACGTGGCCCAGGGCGGCCAGGTCGCGCCGCTGCAGCGCGTGGTGCCGCCGGACGTGCTCGCGGTCGGCGGCGGATCGATCTCCGGGGCCAAGATCAAGAAGATCGCGAAGCTGGGCAAGGTCGGGGACGTGGCCGCGGTCGCGGGCGGCGCCGTCCAGCTCCAGGGCCGCCAGGTCAACGCGTTCGCCGTGGACCCGTCGTCGTTCCGCTCCTGGACGTCGCCCGGAACGGCCAAGAAGACCGAGCTGTGGGAGGCGCTGGCCGCCGACCGGTTCGTGGTGTCCCCGGCCGCCGCGGAGCAGCTCCAGCTCGCCGCGGGAACGCAGTACCCGGTGGTGGGCCGGTCGATGCCGAACCTGACGATGGGCGGCTCCGCGGCCCTCGGCCTGCCGGGGATCGACATGCTCGTCAGCGAGAAGGCCGGAGCCGACCTGGGGCTCGTCCCGAACGTGGCGGTCCTGGTCAACGCGCCCGGCGCGGACCCGGCCGCGGTCGTCAAGTCCGTCACCAAGGTCCTCGGCCCCGGCACGGACGTCCTGAACCTGCACGAGGCCAAGTACCGGGACCAGCCCGACGGGGGCCGGCCCACGAGCTACATGGACCTGTACAAGAAGGCGGCGGGCACCTGCCCCGGCCTCTCCTGGACGGTCCTCGCCGCGATCGGCCAGGTCGAGAGCAGCCACGGGCGCAACGTCGGACCGTCCAGCGCGGGCGCGCTCGGGCCGATGCAGTTCATGCCCGCGACGTGGAAGGCGTACGGCGTCGACGGCGACGGCGACGGCAAGGCCGACATCATGAACCCCTACGACGCCATCCCCGGGGCGGCCAAGTACCTGTGCGCGAACGGTGCGGGCAAGGGCGGCAAGCAGCTCTACAACGCGATCTGGCATTACAACCACGCCCACTGGTACGTCCAGAAGGTCCTCGGCCTGGCCAAGGCCTACGCGGCGCGCTACGACTAGCGTCCTCAGCGGGGGCGTGGGGCCGCCCCGCGATGACGCCGACCCGGAACGGGACGTCGGCCCCGGGCTGATTGGATGGAGGCATGACCTCGTACGACGCCTTGCTTCTGCTGTCCTTCGGCGGGCCGGAGGGGACCGAGGACGTGATCCCGTTCCTTGAGAACGTCACCCGTGGCCGCGACATCCCCCGGGAGCGCCTGGAAGAGGTGGGGGAGCACTACCACCTGTTCGGCGGGGTCAGTCCGATCAACCGGTTGTGCCGCGATCTCAAGGCCGCGATCGAGGCCGACTTCGCCGCCCATGGGGTGGACCTCCCGGTGTACTGGGGCAACCGGAACTGGACTCCCTACCTCGCCGACACCGTCCGCCAGATGAAGGCCGACGGGATCCGGCACGCGGCCGCGTTCGTCACGTCCGCCTACAGCGGCTACTCCACCAATGACCAGTACCTCAATGACATCGCGCGCGCGCGTGAAGAGGTCCCGGACGCCCCTGAGATCGACAAGCTGCCCGTCTACTGCGACCGGCCTGGGTTCATCGAGCCGTTCGTGGACGCGACGAAGGACGCGCTGAGCCGCCTCCCGGAAGGCGCCCGGCTGGTCTTCACCGCACACAGCGTGCCTCTGTCCCAGCCCAACCGGGAGCTGTACGTCGCGGAGCTGGAGGAGGCCGCACGGACGATCGCGGAGAAGGCCGCCCCTGGAACGCCGTGGGATCTGGTCTACCAGAGCCGGAGCGGCCCCCCCGGCCAACCGTGGCTGGAGCCTCAGATCACCGACCACCTGGGCGAACTCCACGGCAAGGGCGTCCGCGCCGTCGCGGTCGTCCCGATCGGCTTCGTCTCCGATCACATGGAGGTCAAGTTCGACCTGGACGTGGAGGCGGCGGACCTGGCCGCCGAACTCGGGATCGCGCTCGTGCGGGCGGGCACGCCCGGGACCGACCCGCGGTTCGCCGCGCTGCCCCGCGAGCTGCTGGGGGAGACCGGATGAGCCTGGCCGGCGATCTGCTGGAACTGGCCGTCGCGACCGCGCGCGAGGCCGGCCGGATGCTGGTCGACAAGCGCCCCGTGGACGGCCCGGACGTCGTGCAGACCAAGTCGTCCCCGACCGACGTCGTCACCCAGATGGACCGCGCCGCCGAGCAGCTGATCATCGAACGGATCCGGGCGGTCCGCCCCGACGACGCGTTCCTCGGCGAGGAGGGCGGCACCCGGCCCGGCGGCAGCGGCGTCCGCTGGGTGGTCGACCCGATCGACGGCACCGTGAACTACCTCTACGACCTGCCCGACTGGGCGGTCAGCATCGCCGCGGAGGCCGGCGGCGCGGTGGTCGCCGGTGCGGTGGAGATGCCGCGCCGCGGCGAGTCGTTCTCGGCGGTGCGAGGCGGCGGCGCCGTCCTGCACACCGCCTCCGGCGCCCGTGAACTCCGCGTGAACTCCCACGTGCCGCTCGACAGGGCGCTGGTGTCCACGGGGTTCGGCTATTCGGCGGGCCGCCGCGCCCGGCAGGCGCAGGTGCTCACCGGCGTGCTGCCGGGTGTCCGCGACATCCGCCGCGGCGGCTCGTGCTGCGTGGACCTGTGCTCGCTGGCGGCGGGACGCGTCGACGCCTACTACGAGCGCGGTGTCCAGGCGTGGGACATCGCCGCCGGGGCGCTGATCGTCCAGGAGGCGGGCGGGCGTGTCGAGGGCCTGCACGGGACGCCCGCGAGCCCTGAGCTGACCGTCGCGGCCGGGCCGGGCACGTTCGAGGCGCTGCACGATCTCCTGGCCCCGCTGGACCCGCTCGGCGACTAGACGCCGGCATGGAAAAGGGGAGCCCGGGACGGGAGTGGTCCGGGGCTCCCCGTAACGGTGGGTCGTGCTCAGTCGCAGCGGGGTGCTTCGACGCCGATGTCGTTGTTCGCTGCGATCCGGCGCAGATCGTTGATCTCCTCCTGGCGAATGTCGGCCAGGTAGGTGTCTCCATCTGCGTGGGCGCTCCGCAGCGACGCGTAAGCGTCATCGAGCCGCTGATGGATCATGCGTGAAAACTCGCCCATGGGCCTCCTCCCGGATCCTGCCCATGCCTACCCAGGCCTAGGCTGAAGGTAAACCTGTCCGCCGATGCAATTTTCGCGGATTCTTGCGTCCGCGATGTCATGGTTCGGCGGACGCCGAAGGAACGGCTGCTTACGGGGGTCTTACGGCTCCCGTGGCATACCTGGGGCGCGGGCGCCGGCCGCGCCCTGACCAGGAGGGGGACCCCGTGCGTGTTCTAGTCGTCGAGGACGAGCGTGTGCTCGCCGACGCGATCGCCACCGGCCTGCGCAGGGAGACGCTGGCGGTGGACGTGGCCTACGACGGCGCGGGGGCGCTGGAGCGGGCCGGAGTCAACGACTACGACATCATCGTCCTGGACCGCGACCTGCCCAAGGTCCACGGCGACGACGTGTGCAAGCAGCTCGTCGCGCAGCGCTACCCGGCGCGGATCATCATGCTGACCGCGGCGGGCGAGCTGGACGACCGGGTCGAGGGCCTGTCCATCGGCGCGGACGACTACCTGGCCAAGCCGTTCGCGTTCGCCGAGCTGATCGCCCGCGTGCGGGCCCTGGGCCGCCGCGCGGCCGCGCCGCTGCCGCCGGTGCTGGAGCGCGCCGGGATCACGCTCGACCCGGCCCGCCGCGAGGTCGCGCGGGACGGCCGCCCGGTCGAGCTGACCCGCAAGGAGTTCGCGGTCCTGGAGGTGCTGCTCAGCGCGGAAGGCGCGGTCGTCAGTTCCGAGCAGCTCCTGGAGAAGGCCTGGGACGAGCACATCGACCCGTTCACCAACGTCGTCCGGGTCACGATGATGACGCTGCGCAAGAAGCTCGGTGACCCACCGGTCATCGAGACCGTGCCCGGCGTGGGGTACCGGCTGTGAACCCCGGATCCGTGCCACCGGACGGCCCCGGCGAGACGCCCGCCGGCCCGAACGCGAACACCGACCCCGGCGGGCAGGGCCAGGGTCAGGGCCAGGAGCCGGGGCCTCAGGACACGCGGCCGGGAGCCGCGCCGCAGCCGCCACCGCACGAGGAGGGGCCGCAGGCGACGCAGCCGACCAGCGTCCCCGGCGGACGCCGCGGCGGCCCGTGGCGGCGGCCCGGCCCGCAGCAGGTCCCGCAGCCGTATCCGGCCCCCGCAGGGATGTGGCGCGGCGACGGCAGCGGGTCGTTCACCCAGCTGAAGGCGCTGCCCGGCCGCATGAGCGTCCGGCTGCGGCTGACCCTGCTGTACGGGCTGCTGTTCTTCATGGCCGGGGCGCTGCTGCTGTTCGTGATCTCGGTGCTGATGGCCAACATCCTCGGGAACGTCCAGGTGATCGGGTTCGGCATCTCCGAGGCCGAGGCCGCCGAACTGAAGCGCCAGTTCGTCGAGCAGACGATGAAGCAGCTGGTGGGACGGTCGCTGCTCGCGCTCGGCGGGGTGGGGATCATCACGCTGGTGCTCGGCTGGTTCGTCGCCGACCGGGCGCTCAGCCCGCTGCAGCGGGTCACGACCACGGCGCGCCGGCTGTCGGAGAGCACGCTGCACGAGCGGATCGCGCTGGAGGGCCCGGACGACGAGATCAAGGAGCTGGCCGACACCTTCGACGCGATGCTGGAGCGGCTCGGGCACGCGTTCGACTCGCAGCGGCGCTTCGTCGCCAACGCCTCCCACGAGCTGCGCACGCCCCTCGCGATCAACCGGACGCTGCTGGAGGTGGCGCTCGGCGACCCGGAGGTCTCCGACGACCTGCGCGCCGTCGGGCGGACGCTGCTGGCCACCAACGCCCGGCACGAACGGCTCATCGAGGGCCTGCTGCTGCTGGCCCGCAGCGAGCGGGAGCTGACCACCCGCACGCCGGCCGACCTGGCCGAGGTGGCGAGGACGGTGCTGGAGCATTCGGCGCGCCACGAACACGACAACGATGTGTCCGTCCATCCCGAGCTGACGTCCGGGAAGGCGCTCGGGGACCCGGTGCTGCTGGAGCATCTGGTGTCCAACCTCGTCGAGAACGCGGTCAAGCACAACGAGGAGGGCGGCGAGCTGTGGATCCGCACCGGCATGCTGGAGGGGTACGCCACCGTGCAGGTCGAGAACACCGGACCGGCCGTCCCCGCGTACGAGGTGGAGCGGCTGTTCGAGCCGTTCCGGCGGCTGAACGCCGACCGGGTCGAGTCGGCCAAGGGCGCCGGTCTCGGGCTGTCGATCGTCCGGTCGGTGGTGCTGGCGCACCGCGGCGCGGTCTACGCGGTGCCCCGGCCGGGCGGCGGCCTGATCGTCACCGTCCGGCTCCCTCCGGGCTGACGCCCGCCCGGTCTCCGAGCGCGTCCCGGCCTATTTGAGCGCGGCCGTGGCCACGGTCGGGTGACCGTCGTAGTCCATCTCCAGGCCGGTGTACTTGTCCTTCCTCACGATCGCCGTGTGCGCGTCGTTGAGGAGGGGGATGAGGGCCAGGTCGTCCAGCGCCAGCTTCTCGGCCTCCTTGAACAAGTTGGTCCGCGTGCCGGCCTGCGGGTTCCTGAGGGCGGTGGACATCAGCTCGTCGAACTGGCCGTTCTTCCACCCCGAGTAGTTGAAGTAGGAGTTGTCGGCGGTGGCGACGAGATCGCCTCCCAGGAGCGGCCACAGCATCGAGTAGGGACTGGGGTAGTCGGGGCCCCAGGTGAACAGCACCAGGCCGGAGGCGTCGTCCGAGACGACCGCCTTGCGGAAGTCGTCGAACTGGTCGGAACCGACGGGGGTCGGCTTCAACACGACCCTCAACCTGAGCGCCGTCTCCAGGTCGCGCTTCACCAACGCGGCCAGATCGGGGTAGACGGACATTTCCCGGAAGTACAGGCTGATCTCCGTGCCCGGTTTGAGACCGGCCTGCTCGGCGAGCTGCTTGGCCTTCGCGGCGTCCTGCCGGTCGCACGACGGGCAGCGGCCGGACTCGCCGAAGCCGGGGACCGAGGCCGGGACGATGCCGTGGGCGGGCTTGCCGAGGCCGCCCAGGGCCTGGACGATCTTGGAGCGGTCGAGGGCGTGGGAGACCGCCTGCCTGGCCTCCCTGGACTTCATCGGCCCCCGGGCGGTGACCGGAACGATCATCCGGGTGAACGGGCTGGGGCGCGTGACCAGGCCCTCCTGGGACGCGGGGGCCCGCCGGTCGGCCGTGAGGGCGGCCCAGTCGACTTCGCCGGCGGCGTAGGCCGCCTGTCCCGCGGCCGCGTCGTCGGTGAGGCGAAGCTCGACACCGTCGAACTTCGCCTTGCCGAACGCCCAGGTGTCGTTGCGCACGAGCGAGATGCTCGTGTCCTCCCTGTGCTCCTCCAGCTTGAACGGGCCGTTCCCGACGGGACGGGTGTTGAAGCTCTCGTTGCCGGGCTCTCCGGCCGCCTCGGGGACGGGCATGAAGGCGGGTTCGGACAGCCGGGCGGCGAAGTCGCAGTTCGGGGAGGTGAGCGCGACGGTGAGGAGGGTGCCGGACACCGCCCGGACCCCCGACATCTCCTCGGCCTTGCCGTCCGCGACCTCGGAGTGGCCTTGGATGTCGGTCATCAGGTAGGAGCCGCCGCCGGTCTCCTCCGCCGCGCTGCGGTTCCATCCGCGGGCGAACGCCTGCGCGTCGACGGGGGTGCCGTCGACGAACGTCGTCCCCTCCTTGACCTCGATCTTCCACTGCCGGCAGGTCGGGTCCGGGGTGATCCGCGTGGCGAGGCGGTTGCGCGCGCCGCCGTCGGGCCCGACTTCCGTCAGGCCGGTGAACAGCTGCTTGACCAGGAACCTCGCGGTGCCGCTGAAGGCGTGCGACGGATCGATCTCCTCGCCCGGCGTGCTGGGCGACGGGAGCGCCATCCGGAACGTGCCGCCCGTACGCCCGCCCTGGGTCGTGCCCGCGTCGCCGTCGCTCCGGCCGAGCTGGACGGCGACGGCGGTGCCGACGAGCACCAGGGCGACCAGCGCCGCGCCGCCCACACTGGCCAGGACGCCGATGCGGGGTTTCCCGGACCTGCCGGCAGGCGTGCCGGGACCGGTGCCCGGAGGCGCGAAGGACGGCCCGGACGGCCAGGTCGCAGAGCCCTGCCCGCCGGCGGGCGGGACCGTCGACGACCACGGCGGCGCGGGCGCCTGCCCGCCCGGCGGCGGGGGACCGGGAACCGGCATCCCGGGCATCGGCATCGGCTGCGGAGTCTGTGGCTGCGGTGTCTGTGGCTGCGGTGTCTGGTGGGACGGTGCCTGGGCGGGCGGCGATGGCGGCTGGGTGCGCAGCCGCGCCGACTCGGTGGCCGCCGTCGCGGCGCCCTGGGTGAGCATCAGAGCGTCCTGGCCGCCCTGCCGGGCGTCCGGGTCGGGCAGGCTCCCCGCGAGGTCCAGCAGGTGCGCCAAGACGCGCTGGGACGCCGGACGGAGCGCCGGGTCCTTGCTCAGGCAGTCCGCCACGATCTGGCGCAGCGGTTCGTGCAGCTCCCCGAGGTCCGGGGGCAGGTTCAGGATGCGGTGCATGACCGCGGGTATGGAGTCCTGCCCGAACGCCGGGCGCCCGTTGGCCGCGTAGGCCATCGTGGCGCCCCACGCGAACACGTCGGCCGCCGGCCCGACCCGGGCCCCGGATATCTGCTCGGGGGCCATGTAGGCGGGGGTGCCGACGGCCGTGCTCGACATCGTGCCCGTCGCGTCCAGCGCCCGCGCGATACCGAAGTCGATCACGCGCGGGCCGTCCGGCGGGAGGAGCACGTTGGCGGGCTTGAAGTCGCGGTGCACGACGCCCGCCTGGTGGATGGCGGCGAGCGCCGTCATCGTGCCGATCGCCAGCCGGTCCAGGTCCGTGCCGCCGCGGGCGCCGTCGGCGGACAGCACCTCCGACAGCGACGGCCCCTCGATGTACTCGCTGACGATGTACGGGCGGTCGCCCTCGACGTCGGAGTCCAGGACGCGGGCCGTGCAGAACGCCGAGACCCGCTTGGCCACCGCGACCTCCGCCGCGAACCGGGACCTGGCCTTCGGGTCGCCGCTGAACCGCGCGTGCAGCAGTTTCAGGGCGACCCGGTCGCCGGTCTCGTCCTCCGCGAGGTAGACGGTGCCCTGACCGCCCTCCCCGAGGAGGCCGGTCAGGCGGTAGGCGCCGAGTTGGGACGGATCACCCGCGCGAAGGGGGGTGACCGCCGCCGTCACTTGCTCACGGTCCCGTAGGCGCTGGCTGTCGGGTCGGACTGGCGCTGCCGCCACTCCCACCGCATGGTGTCACCGGACCCGGAGGGCGTGAACGTGATGTAGCCGGGCGCGCACTCGTTCTCGTCCATGCCCGCCATCGGTTCCTCCCGGTACTCGATCTTCTCGCTGCCCTCGTCTCCGGACAGCAGCGAAAGCCGGGTGTAGCAGTTGTCCTGCGCGCCGGACGGGTACTCGTACCGCGCCGTGCCGCTCGTGCGCAGGAGCGCGAACCGGACCTCGAACCTGGTGTGCCCCGAGCGGGCGCCGGGCTGGTTCCCGTCGCCCGCGTACACGCCGAGGAGCCCGCCACCGGTGGTGGACGTCGTCGGCCGTTCGCTCGGGGTGTAGGTGCTGGGCGGCAGGTACGGGTCGTCCGGGTCGTCCTCCCCGCTGCTGGCGACCAGGATCACCGCCACGATCGCGATGATCGTGATCAGCGCCAGCACACCGCAGCCGATGGCGATGATCGGCCCGGCGTTGCTGGACCGCTTCGGCGCCCCGTAGTGCGGCCCCTGCGGACCGGGCGGGCCGGGCGGCCGCGGCGGTCCCGGGGCGTGCTGCTGCATCCCCATCTGCTGCGGAGGCGGCGTCGCCGGCCCCGGCGCGCCCTGGTACATGGGCATCGGCGGCGGCGTGATCGGCTGCGGAGGCGGCGTCGTCGGGCCCTGCGGCGGGCCCTGGTGCATCGGCATCGGCGGCGGGGTGATCTGCTGCTGCGGCCGCGCCTGCGGCGCCGGCGGCACCGGAGGGGGCGGCGGAAGCTGCGAGGCGATCCGGGTGCCCTGGTTGAGCAGGTCCGCCCCGCCGCCCTGGCCCGCCGGGGCGGCGCCGGCATGGCCCAGCAGGTTCAGCAGGAGCTGCGCCGCCGGGGGCCGCAGGCCGGCGTCCTTGGACAGGCACTGCCCGATCAGGTCGCGCAGCGGGCCCGGGGGCAGCGCCGACAGGTCCGGCTCCTCGTTGAGGATCCGGTTGATGATGACCGGCAGCGTGTCGGCCTCGAACGGCGACTGCCCGGTGGCCGCGAACACCATGGTCGCGGCCCAGGCGAAGATGTCCACGGCCGGGGTGAGCGGCGCGCCCGTGAGCTGCTCGGGCGCCAGGTAGCCGGGGGTGCCGACCACCATTCCGGTGGCGGTCACCGCGCTCTCCTGCGAGTTGACCGTCCGCGCGATGCCGAAGTCGACGACGCGCGGGCCGTCCGAGGCCAGCATGACGTTGTTCGGCTTGAAGTCGCGGTGCACGATCCCGGCCTCGTGGATGGCCGCGAGCGCGGTCACCGTGCCGATCGCGAGCCGCTCCAGCTCGGCGGCCCCGCGCGGCCCGTCGTGCGCGACGACGTCGTGCAGCGACGGCCCGTCGATGAACTCGCTGACGACGTACGGCTGGTCGCCGTGGACGTCGGCCTCCAGGACCCGGGAGGTGCAGAAGGGCTCGACCTTCTGCGCCGCCGCGACCTCGCGGGTGAACCGGGCACGCGCCGCCGGATCGTTGGCCATCTGCGCGTGCAGCAGCTTGACCGCGACGTACTCTCCTCCCGGCGCCTTGCCGAGAAAGACGGCGCCCTGACCCCCGGCGCCCAGCTTTCCGACGATCTCGTACTGTCCCAGTGCCCTAGGATCGCCCGGCTCCAGCGGAGCGGCATCCGGCATCTGACCCTCCAGTGACCCGCAGTGATGTCCCGCGATATTGTGCGCCGAACCCCGCTGTGAGGCCATCCGCCGGCGAACGCCGGGCTGACCCCGCAGGGGGTCTGCCCCCATCCTCAGGCGGGCACGATATCGCGTTAGTTCAGACGTTTCACCGAAGCGTCTGGTTCAGCCGTCGCCCGGTCGGATGAGACGGTCCCGACGCGCCGGGCCGGTCGGCGCGCGCAACGCCCCCGGGACCGATATGATCCCCGCCGCCGCGGGATCCCCGGCGGGTGGTTCCGGCACCGGATCCGCCGGGGGACAGCTGTCAGGTATGTGACGGAAGACACATTCGCGAGGAAGAGATCCGGGTGACGGCTGTCACTCGTGGGAACGGTCGCGCCTCGTGTGTCGCAGGTCACCAACCGTGACAGAATTTCCCGCCCGGATCGGGCACAAGAACGGTCCCCCGAGCGTTAGATCCGCGCGACGGGGCGCATAAAGCACTGAGGGGGATGGAGATAGAAGATGGCGACCGATTACGACAGCCCACGAAAGACAGACGACGAACTCAGCGAGGACAGCCTCCAGGAGCTCCAGGCCCGGCGCGCCGACAAGGCCGCCAGCATCATCGATGAGGACCTGGACGCCGGGGAGGTCGCCGAGCTGCCCGGCGCCGACCTGTCGAACGAGGAGCTCACCTTCCGGGTGGTTCCGCGGCAGGCCGACGAGTTCACCTGCACGCGCTGCTTCCTGGTGCACCACCGCAGCCAGCTGGCCAACGAGAAGAACGGCCAGCCGGTCTGCCGCGAGTGCGCCGCCTGACCGGGAGTGGCCTCGGGTGACGGGTGAGATCGAGAGACGTCATGACGACGTGGAGCCGGCGCGCGGCGACGGCTCCACCGAGCTCGGTGAGCTCATCGGCCGGCTCACCGCCGACGAGGACATGGACCGCGAGACCCGCGGCCGCCTGCTGGGCCGACTGGCCAGGCTGCTCGGCCAGAACGCCCGCAAGGTGGGCGCCGCGGGTGCCGCGCGCGGCCGATGGCTCGGCGACGTGCTCGTCGAGGCCGCACCCCACATTCCGATCCGCGACCTTGAGACGCTGCAGGCCCACCACCCCGGCCTGATGGGCGAGGAACTCGCCGACAAGCTCGTCAAGGTGGCCGGAAACGGCACCACCGCCGTCGGCGCGGCCGGCGGAGCGCTGGCCGCCGTGCAGTTCACCGCCCCGCCGCTGCTGCTGACCGCCCCCGCCCAGCTCGCGGCCGAAACCCTGGTGATCGCGGCCATCGAGGTCAAGATGATCGCCGAACTGCACGAGGTCTACGGCATCCGCGTCCAGGGCACCGGCACCGTCCGCGGCGCCGCGTTCGTCACGTCCTGGGCACGGCAGCGCGGCATCAACCCCCTGGAGACCGGCTCGCTCACCAGCGCCCTGGGAACGGCCGCGAAGTCCGCCCTGCGCAAGCGCATGCTGCGCACCTTCGGCCGCAGCATGGGCACCATGGGCCCCTTCCTCACCGGCGCCGCCGCGGGCGCGGCCCTCAACCGCTCCGCGACCAAGGCCCTGGCGCTGAAGGTCCGCAACGATCTGCGCGAGTCCGCCGGGTACACGCCCCCGCTCCCGCGCGATCACTCCCGTCGACTGAAATCCGCGGACTAGGGGCACGGAACAGGGTCGGTGCGGGCGACGCCCCCGGTCGCCCGCACCGAAGCCCGGAACCCCTGCGCTAGCCGTCGTTCTTGAGGCTCTTGAGGTGGGCGGGCAGCTCGCCGGTGCCCTTGGTCCACTGGTGCGCGACGGCGCGGGTGGCCAGCAGGCGCGAGATCTCCATGCCGACGCCCATCACCACGGCCCAGCCGAGCGCCTCCAGGATGTCCACGTCGGGGGACTCGGGGTTGGTCGGCGGCTCCTTGCCGGTGGTCTTCTTCCAGGCCAGCGTGATCACTTTCTTCGCGACGAAGCCGCCCGCGAAGGCCGCGCCACCGGCCATCACCTTCCAGCCGATGTCGCCCTTATCCGCCATGATCGTCCTCCACTCGTTCAGTAGTTCCGACGCTACCGGAACCGCCCGCCCCGGGCGGTGGAGGCGATCGCCGCGTCGGCGCCGTCAATTCGCATGCGGCAGGGGCCGATGTCAATACCATTGGCTCATGACAGAGC
>NZ_SMKK01000141.1 GCF_004348425.1 Actinomadura sp. 7K507 | reverse complement strand
ACCACGAGGTGCAGGCCGGCCGTGTCACCGCGCAGCGGCAGCCCGTCGAGCGCCCGGACCACCACGTCCCGCCGCCGCGCGTACTCCCCCCGCATCCGCCGGACATGACGGTCCAGATCGCCGCGTTCCAGGAGGAGCCGCAACGCATCCTGCGGCACCACGGCCGTGCGGTCGTTCAACTCCTCTCGGCGCAGCGCGACCCGCCCCACCACGTCGGGGCGGCCCACGAGCCAGCCGACCCCCATGTCCGCCGTGAGGATCTTGGCCGTCGTGCCCAGGTAGACGACCACGTCCGGGTCGAGCCCGTAGAGCGCGGGCAGCGGCGCGACGTCGTAGCGGAACTCGCCGTCGTAGTCGTCCTCGGCCACGAGCGCCCCGTTGCGCCGCGCCCACGTCAGCAGAGCCTGGCGGCGCGGGACGGGCAGGACGCCGCCCATCGGGAACTGGTGCGACGGCGTCGTGTAGACGAGACGCAGATCGTCCGGGAGGGCCTCGACGACGAGGCCGTTCTCATCGACCGGGCACGGCACCAGCTCGGCGCCGCGTCCCGCCAGGACCGCGCGTGCCCGCCCATAGCCGGGCTCCTCCACCCCCACCCGGTCGCCCGGCTCCAGGACCGCCGCCGCCAGCAGATCGAGCCCGTTCGTCGCGCCCCGCGTGACCAGGAGCCCGTCCACAGGGCAGGTCACGCCGCGGCTGCGCCTGATGTAGTCGGCCAGAGCGACACGCAGCCCCGGCAGACCATGCGGATCCTGACGCTGCTGAGGCGGCATCGCGGACGCGAGACGCCATGCACGCCGCCACGCGGGGGTGTCGAGTGCCCCGACCCAGGCGAGACCGGGCCTCAGGTCGATCTCGTGTGGGGCGGCCGTCCTTCGCACGGACCTCGGCATCACCGTCCGGGGTTTCGATACAGGCGGCGCGGCGACACCTTCGGTCACGTACGTTCCCGACCCATGGCGGCCTTCCAGCCAGCCCTCCGCGTACAACTGCTCGTACGCCTCGGTCACGACCGTCCGGCTCACGCCCAGCAAACCGGCCAGCGCCCTGCTGGCGGGAAGCCGCTCACCCGCCGCCAGACGCCCGTCGCCCATCGCAGTGCGCAACTGGCTGACGAGCTGGGCGCTCATCGGCTCGCCGGCGTCCCTGTCGACGGTGAGTGGCAGGTCTATCGACAAAGTGGTCTCCGGCTATACACATCAAGTGGCCCTACCGACCAGGCCACTCTCTCCATAGCGTAAACGGACATGACCCCACTCTCTTCGACCGATCGCACCCGCCTTGGCAGATACCCCGAACGCTCTAGCAGCGACCGCGCCGTCCTCTACGAGATCCTCGACGACGGCATGATCTGCCACCTCGGCGTCATCATGAACGGCTCGCCGCGCGTCCTCCCCACCGGCTACGGCCGCCTGGACGACACCCTCTACATCCACGGCTCCACAGGGGCCAGCAGCCTGATGTCCGGACCGTCCCAGGACATCTGCGTCACCGTCACCCACCTGGACGGAATCGTCGTCGCCCGGTCCCTGTTCCACCACTCCATCAACTACCGCAGTGCCGTCATCTACGGGACGCCCCGCCTCGTCACCGAAACAGACGAGAAGCTGGCCGGCCTCCGCGCCATCACCGAGCAACTTGCCCCCGGCCAGTGGGACGTGGCACGCCAACCCACCCGCAAGGAACTCGCCGCCGCCGCCGTACTGGCCCTCCCCATGGACGAAGCGTCCGTCAAGGTCCGGCAGGGCCCGCCAGGCGACGACGACGAGGACTACGAACTCGACATCTGGGCGGGCGTCGTCCCCGTCCACCAGGCGTTCGGCACTCCTACGCCCGACCCCGTCCTGCGCACCGGCATTCCCGTCCCGGGCCACATCGCCCAGCGCGTGACCTCGTAAATCGATGCGCCTCGATGCCCCGCGCAGTCGTCCATGGCCGTAGGGTGAATCCATGAACGAGCGGCTGGTCTGGATTGACTGCGAGATGACTGGACTCGACCTGCGCAACGATGCGCTGATCGAGATAGCCGCGCTGGTCACCGACAGCGAACTCAACATCCTCGACGAGGGCGTCGACGTGGTCATCAAGCCCCCGCCGGAGTCGATCACGCAGATGTCCCAGGTCGTCCGTGACATGCACACGACGTCCGGGCTCCTCGAAGCCCTCCCCGGCGGCATCACCCTCTCCGAGGCCGAGGACATCGTCCTCAACTACATCAAGGGCCACGTCAAGGAGGCCAAGAAGGCCCCCCTGTGCGGCAACTCCATCGCCACCGACCGCTCGTTCCTCGCCCGCGACATGCCGACCCTCGACGGCCACCTGCACTACCGCATGGTGGACGTCTCGTCCATCAAGGAACTGGCCCGCCGCTGGTACCCGCGCGTCTACTTCGCCAGCCCGGAGAAGAAGGGCGGCCACCGCGCCCTCGCCGACATCACCGAGAGCATCCAGGAACTGCGCTACTACCGCGCCGCCGTCTTCGTCCCGCAGCCCGGACCCGACTCGGAGACCGCCCGCGCCGTGGCCGCCAAGGTCGCCTCAGGCTGACCCACACCCGCGGAGCCGCTACACTACTGGGAGCCGGGACCCGATCCCGGCCACGGTGGGTGTAGCTCAGCTGGCAGAGCACTTGGTTGTGGTCCAAGATGTCGGGGGTTCAAGTCCCCTCACTCACCCCAGGCTAGAAGCAGAGAAAGCCCTGGTCACCGCAAGGATGACCAGGGCTTTTCTCTGTCCTGCGTCGGGCTCCCGCTCTCGGATGTCCGATTCTGGGAGCAGTCTGGGAGTGATCTCGTCTCAGAGTGCCCTGTGTTCGGCCAGCGGAGCGTCCAGGATCGGCGCGCCGGACCAGGGTGCCGGTCTGGCCCGCTCCGCCAAGGCGTCCTCCCAGAGATTCTGGAGAGCCAGGGTTCGGTCGCCGCCCTGGCCTTGCTGATACATTTCCGGGATCAGGTCGTCGTGACGGCGGTGAGGACGCCGACCGAAACGCGGAAGTGGAAGTCCCCCTTTGCTCCCGCGACGACAACCAGCCAGTTGTCGGGGCCGGTCTGGAACACCTGGCGGCCCTTGACCCGCTTCGGGTGCTGCGGCAGGTGCATCAGCGCGGCCTCAGCGGCGAGGCGGCGGGCCTGCTCGACGTCGGGCCCGGCCGGTCGCGTTGCGGTCAGGGACCACTGGATGGACTGCCCTTTGGTGACCTTCTCCTCGATCAACACAAACCACTGGTTGGGCGAGACCGGTTGCCGCTGTTCCATATACCGATGGTGCCGTGCACGCCGGCCTCACCGCCAAGGGCGGCCCGACAGCCGCCGGCCAGAGTCATCGCGCAATGTCGGGGGTTCGAGTCCCCTCACTCACCCCAGACGGGGCCCTGGTCGTCGCGTAGGCGGCCAGGGCTTTCACGTATCCGCGGCGGCTCAGCCCTGTCTCGTCAGGAGCCATAACAGCGCCGCCACCAGGCCGCCGAACATCGCCAGGCGGCGGAACTCCCCGAACGTCGCCGTGCGCAAGGCGCCGACCCCCGCCTTCGTCTTCCGCAGGTCCGTCAAGGCGCGCCGCCACCGGGCGAAAGCCGCACCCATCAGCCCTGTGCACACCAGGGCCACCGCCACGTAGATGGCTGCTGAGCTGTTCATCGACGCACGATCCCATCGGACACTGGGGTCGTTTGCGCCGTATGTCACTTTTGGTGCCGTCCGGATCCGGCTATCCCGGCCGAGCTTGATCGTCCCGTCCATCGACGCCAGAAGATCAGCCCGTTATGCTCCCACCCTATAAATGTCAACCCAAGGGCAACGGATGAGTGTCGACGAGACGGCCCCCCTGCGCGTACTCGTGGTGGACGGTGACCCGAAAGTCCGAGCGGACGTGACCACCCTCCTCGACGCCAGCGACGAACTCCACGTCGTCGCCGAGGCGCCCGATCCCACGGCGGCCCTCCCCCTGGCCGAACGCCTGCGCCCCGACATCGTCCTCCTCAGCGCGGACTCCGCCGCCCACACCACCCCCTTCAGCCACGCCTCCCGCGTCTTCGTCCTCGCCGCCCCGGACCACCCGGCCGTCCAGGACGCCCTCCACGCCGGCGCCTGCGGGCACCTCGTCCCCGGCTCCTTCACCGTCCCCGACCTCATCCGCGGCGTCCGCCACGCCTCCCGCACCTCCCTCGGCCTGTCCGCCCGCGAATCGGAGGTCATGGACCTCATCGCCACCGGCCGCTCCAACGGCGAGATCGCCCGCCAGCTCTTCCTCAGCGAGAAGACCGTCAAGAACCACGTCAACCGCATCTACGCCAAGCTCGGCGTCAGCTCCCGAGCCACCGCCATCGCCCTCTGGCGCGGCATGATGAGCGTCCTGCCCGCCCGGGACTAAACCGGTTCGCACTGGTCCACGGCTCCTGATAATGTTCTTCCTGTCGCAAGGGACCCCCCGGACCAGGGCCGGTCCCCCATTGACAGGCGCCGTTAGCTCAATAGGCAGAGCAGCAGACTCTTAATCTGCGGGTTCGGGGTTCAAGTCCCTGACGGCGCACCCACGACTACCAGCGACGGCGTCCCTTACGGGTGTCGTCGCTGTCTTCGTATTGGGGCCGGACTCGGGCCCACCTGCCCCTAGGTTCCGGCCGCCGTCGTCTCCGGTGGGGCGGCGGCCTCGCTCCGTTGCGGCCCGTTGGTTCTTGAGGGTTTCGTAGGGGCGGTGGTCGCGTCTATGGTCGGCGACTTAGCGTATTCGCGTGCACAGCTGAACGTCAGCGAGTAGGAGCCGACGACGGGGGGCTTCGTGGCGGAGTTCGATTACGTCATCGTCGGGGCCGGACCGGCGGGGTGTGTGCTGGCCAATCGCCTCTCCGCGGACCCGGATACCACAGTGCTGCTGGTCGAGGCGGGTGATCGGGATACCGACCCGCTGATCGCCATGCCGGCGGGGTTCGCCCAGTTGCTCGGTGACCCGGCCACCGTGTGGCATCACCCGACCCGCCCGTTCGGGCCGGCGCGGGAGGTCGAGCACTGGGTGCGGGGGAAGGTGCTCGGCGGGTCCAGCTCCGTCAACGGCATGGTCTACAACCGGGGCAGCCGCGCGGATCACGACGCGGTCGAGGGGCTCGGCAACCCCGGGTGGGGCTGGGACGACATGCTGGCGGTGTTCCGGCAGATCGAGGACAACCCGCTCGAAGCATCCGATGTCCGCGGTGCCGGCGGGCCGCTGCGGGTTTCCACCGCCGACGGCGCCGACCCGCTGCTCGAGGACGTGATCACCGCAGGCACCGAACTCGGCTGGCGGCGGACGCGGGACCTCAACGAGACCGACGGGGAGCGCATCGGCTACGCCATGGCCACGATCCGCGACGGGCGGCGGGTCAGCGCGGCCACCGCGTTCCTGCATCCGGTCGAAGACCGGGCTAACCTCACGGTCGCGGTGCGCACGCTCATCGACCGGGTGGTGCTCGAGGACGGTCGTGCGGCCGGCGTGCGGGGGCGGCGGGACGGGCGTGACTTCGAGGCCACCGCCGCCCGCGAGGTGATCCTCTGCGGCGGCGCGATCGCCACCCCCAAGATCCTGCAGCTGTCCGGCATCGGTCCCGCCGGGACGCTGCGGTCCGCCGGGGTCGGCGTCGTCCTGGACAGGCCGAACGTGGGCGCACGGATGCGCGAGCATCGCGTGCTGCAGATGCAGTTCCGGCTCACCGAGGACCTCGGGTACAACCGGCTGCTGAGCACCGAGGAGGGCCGGCAGGCGGCGATGCTGGAGTATCAGGCGAACCGGCGGGGGGTGCTCGCGGCGCCGTCCTTCGACATCGTCGGGTTCGTCAAGACCCGGCCCGGCCTCGGCCGCCCGGACGCGCAGTTCCAGATCACGCCGTTCTCGATCGCGCCGAGGGAGCAGGGCGCGGCACTGGAGATCGAGCGGGAGCCGGGCATGATGGGCATCGGCTACGCCCTGCGTCCCGACAGCCAGGGCAGCATCCGGATCACCTCGGCCGATCCCGACGCCCCGCTGGACATCGACGCCAACTACCTCGCCACCGAACACGACCGCACGACGACGGTGGGCGTCTTCCGCGCCTTGCGCCGCCTGTTCGGCACCAGTCCGCTCGCCGAGCGGATCGAGCGGGAGACCGTTCCCGGTCCCGCCGTCGACGCCGATCAGGAGATCCTGGACTTCGGGCTGACCGTGGGAAGCGCCGGCTACCACGCCGTCGGCACGTGCGCGATGGGCCCGGACGACGATGACGTGGTCGATTCGCGGTTGCGCGTCCGCGGCGTGGCCGGCCTCCGCGCCGTGGACGCCTCGGTGCTGCCCACCATGGTCTCCGGCAACCTCGCCGGCCCGGTCTCCGCACTGGCCTGGCGCGCGGCCGACTTCATCCTGGACGGCCGGTAGCCGGTCTTCCGGGTTACTGCTGCCTGGCGAAGAACTCCAGGAGTTCGGGGGTGAGGGCTTGGGCGGAGACATCGTGGGCCTGGTTGTCCAGCAGGCGGTGGGTGGCGCCCGGGATGGTCTGGGCGACGGCCGTTCCGGCGTCGCGCATCCAGGCGGGGCTGAGGGCGCCGTTGAGGACGAGGGCGGGGCGCCCGATCGAGGCGGCCGTCCGGGCGGGAAGGGCGTTGCCGGGGCCCATCACCTCCGCCTCGTAGGCCAGGGTGCGGGCGAGCCGCTCCATCTCCGTCCAGGACGGATCGGCCCGCATCGCGGCCACCGCCCCGGCGGGTACCTCGGCGGCCCGGACCATGAACAGCTCCACCGCGTCGCCCGGTGCCCCCGCGTCCACCAGGGCGGTGAGGCGGGCGGCGAAGTCGCGCGGCAGGGCGGGGGCGCCGGCACCGACGTGGTACGGCGGTTCCCACAGCGCCAGCCGGGCGATGCCCGGCAACCGGGCGGCGGCCTCCAGCGCGAGCGCCGCTCCGGAGGACCCGCCGAACACCATCGCCGGGGAACCGGCCGCATCGATGACGGCGGCGAGGTCCTCGATCTCCCGGCGCACGGCGTAGGGGCTGGTGTCCCCGCTGTCCCCGCGGCCCCGGCGGTCGTAGTTGACCACCGTGAACCATGGGGACAGCGCCCGCGCCACCTCGGCGAGCGTCGGATGGGACCGGCCGGTGAACGCGCCGTGGACGAGCACGACCACGGGTCCGGTGCCGTCGCGGTCGAACACGATCGTGGTGCCGTCCGCGGAGGTCACCGTGCCGGTCACCGGACGGCCGGGGCCCGTCGCCATCTCAGCCCTCCGGGGAGACCAGGCACAGCGCGGACCACTGGTGGCCGTCGGGGTCGGCGAAGCCGCGCTGGTAGCGGCCGCCGCCGGTGATGGGCTCGCCGACCGCGGCCGCCCCGGCGGCGAGCGCCTTGTCGACGAACTCGTCCACCTCCTGGGGGTTGTCGAGCCCGAGCACCAGGATCACCTCGGTGGTCTTGGCCGGGTCGGCGACCTCGCTCTTGGCGAAGCCGGCGAACGTCGGTTCGGCCAGCAGCATGACCTGGGTGCGCTCGCTGATGACGACGGACGCCATGTCCTCGGTCATGCCGAAGAAGTCGAAGCCCAGGTCGGTGAAGAACTTCTGGGAGCGTTCGAGGTCCTTGACGGGCATGTTGACGAACAGGGTGGTGGCCATTTCCACGGTCCTTTCCTTCGGTCTTCCGCGTCCTTGTGGCCACCACTCTCGCGAACGCGCCGTCCCCGTGGCTTGGACGTGGGCGCCGCGCGATTGACGATCCGTGCCCGGGTGCCGGCTCAGCGGGCCGGGAGCAGATGCGCCCGCCGGTACTCCGCCGGGGGCAGACCGTACGCCCGCCGGAACAGCCGGCTGAAATGCGCCGGGTCGGCCAGTCCCCACCGCGCCGCGACGGTGCTGACGGACCGGTCGAGCAGTGCCGGGTCGGTCAGGTCGCGGCGGCAGCGTTCCAGCCGCCGGTGCCGGATCCACGCCGCGACGGTGGTGTCCTGGGACGCGAACAGGCGGTGCAGCTGGCGCAGCGAGACATGGTGCGCCGCCGCGACCGCCGCCGGGGTGCGCTCCGCGTCACCGAGATTCTGCTCGACGAACGTGTGCACGCGGCGCAGCAGTACCCGGTCGCTGGCCTCCGGTGAGAGCGCCGCGTCCTGCGCCGACCGCTCGGCGACGGTGGCGGCGAGCAGGTCCATCACCACCGTGGACAGCCGGGCGGCGCTGGCCGGCTGGTAGGTGTCCACGTCCTTGGCGACCCGGCTCATCAGCGGTGCGGCCAGCGCCGCGGTGCCGCCGTCGCCCGGTATCGGGACGGCGGTGAGCCGGCGGACCGAGTCGGCGGGGACGGCGAGCATCTCCCGGGCGAAGCTGAAGACCGATCCGGCCGACGCCGCGCGGGCCGAGCTGCGCCGCCTCGATCTGGCCGCGCAGCGGGATGTCCCGGTCCATCCGCACGTCCAGCGGCCCGAGGGCGTCGGCGACGATGCTCAGCCACGCCTCCGCCCGTTCCGCGGCAGGCACGTCGGCGGCGCGAATCAGGATGGCCACCCCCACCTCCCGTACGGTCCGGCCCATCGTAAGACCCGATCCCGGAAGCCCGGACGGACGCGATCCGAACGCCCCGGCCACATCCGGACGGCCGCCGCGGGTGCCCGCCCGTCAGCGAGGAGGCGTTCCCCTTGAGCCGTTACAGCGACGGTCGCCCGCGGCACCGGATCTCCGTTGACGATCGGCGGAATGTCACGCACCGTGCGGCCCCGATGGCGTTGTGCGGCAATAGGAGGAATTGAATGTCGCCGTCCGCGGCAGCGTGATGATTCGGCGGTGATCGCCTGAACGAAAGCCGATTTCGGCGGCACCACCTGCCTCGACGACGCTTGCGATCCGGGCGGCCACCGAAAGTGATCCTTCTCGCCCGGTTCCGGATATACCATTCATGCTTCTGGTTGCCGAATGTGTGCGGCGTTCGCCCACCCGTCTGACTCCCGAGAGGAACTCCAACGATGACCCAGACGTCACCGGGGCCACAGCAGGTCGACGAGGCCAGTACGCGAGAGGTCGACGCGGTGGTGGTCGGTGCTGGGCTGTCCGGCCTCTACATGCTGCACAAACTGCGCGGACTCGGCCTGTCGGTACAGGTCTACGAAAGGGATGCGGGGGTCGGCGGTACGTGGTTCGCGAACCGCTATCCGGGGGCGCGCGTCGATGTGAAGAGCATGGATTACGCGTACTCGTTCGACGCGGAGCTGGAACAGGAATGGGAGTGGACCGAGAAATACCCGGCCCAAGAGGAGCTGCTCAGGTACATCGAGCACGTCGCCGACCGTTTCGACCTGCGTCCGCACATCCGGCTCCGGACCCGGGTGACGGAGGCCGTGTTCGATGAGGGCGCCGGGCGCTGGCGGGTGGGCACCGACCGCGGCGACCGGGTGTCGGCCCAGTACCTGATCATGGCGACCGGCTGCCTGTCGGCGTCCAGGCTGCCGGAAGTACCGGGCCTGGAGGGTTTCCGCGGCGACTGGTACCACACGGCGCAGTGGCCCGAGGAGGGCGTGGACTTCACGGGGAAACGCGTCGCGGTGATCGGCACGGCGTCCTCGGGCGTGCAGGTCATTCCACTCATCGCCGAGCGGGCCGCGCAATTGACGGTTTTCCAGCGCACGCCCAATTTCGTGATCCCCGCGAACAACCATCCGCTCGACCCCGACGACCAGCGGTCGGTGAAGGCCCGCTACGCAGAGGTGCGAAAGGCCAACCGGGAGTCCGGATTCGGTGTCGCGTTCCCCGAGGCGACCAAGGGCGCGATGGAGGTACCGGATCAGGAGCGCCACGACTACTACCGGAAGGTCTGGTACGACAAGGACAACAGTCTCGTCAGTCTGCTCAGCGGCTACAACGACCTGATCCTCAGCAAGGACTCCAACGACACCATCGCGCAGTTCGTCCGTGACCGGATCGCCGAGGTCGTCGAGGATCCCGAGGTCGCCGAGCAATTGCAGCCCTGGGATCACCCCCTGGGGGCCAAGCGCCCGTGCCTGGGCACGAACTACTACGAGACGTTCAACCGGCCGAACGTGAGCCTGGTGAACGTGCGCAAGACACCTCTCACGGAGATAACGCCCGCTGGTATCCGAACATCGGAGAAAGAGTTCGCGTTCGACGCGGTGGTGTTCGCGACGGGGTTCGACGCGATGACCGGCCCGCTCCTGGCGGTCGACATCCGCGGACGCGACGGGGCCCGGCTCACCGAGAGGTGGGCGGAGGGGCCGCGCACCTATCTGGGGCTCGCCGTGGCAGGATTCCCGAACCTGTTCACGATCACCGGCCCCGGCAGCCCGTCGGTGCTGTCCAACATGATGGTCTCGATCGAGCAGCACGTGGAATGGGTGGGCGACGCGATCGCCGCGATGCGGGCCCAGGGCAAGCGGACGATCGAGGCGACCGCCGACGCCGAGGACTTCTGGACCCGGCACGTCGACGAGGTCGCGCAGGCGACGCTCTACCCGACCGCCGACTCCTGGTACATGGGCTCGAACGTGCCCGGCAAACCCCAGGTGTTCATGCCGTATCCCGCCGGCGTCGGCCTGTACCGCCAGACGTGCGACGAGGTCGCCGCCGCCGGCTACAACGGGTTCGAACTCGCCGAATGACACGCGCGGGCCGGGTGCGGCGCGGCAGCGCCGTGCCCGGCCACGCCCCTGCCCCCGCCGCCGGTACCTCCACCGCGGCGCCGGGTACGCGCCCGCTGTGGACCCGCGGACACGTCGACGACCTCGCCGCCGTAGATCAGGCACCCGTCCCCACCGGGGACCCGGTCAGGGTGTCAGGGTCGGGATCAGCATGCTTTCCAGGAACTCGTCCACGTCGGTGGGCGGGGGTGCGATGACGAGCATCATGAAGACCCCCAGGAGCCAGTGGGCGAGGCTGAGCGGGTCCTGGCGGCGGATGCTGCCGGCGTCCATCAGGCTCTGGTAGAGCGGGGCCAGCATCCGCGCCCCCTGCTCGATCATGGGACCGATCTGCGCGGCGATGGCGCGGCCGACGAAGTCGGGTTCGTCGCGCATCACCTTTGCCAGCACCGGGTTGTCCCACGCCTGGCGTAGCAGCGCGGCCAGCGGACGGGTGATCACCTCCGGGCCGTCGGCCTCGGCGAACATCTGCGGGAGCGTGTCGTAGAAGGCGTGCAGGTCCCGCGACAGCAGCAGCCAGGCCGCGTTCTCGACCGAGCCGATCTGCCGGTAGACGGTGCTGCGTGACACTCCCATCTCGCGCGCGATGTCGGCCATCGAGGTGCGTGCCAGGCCGTGCCGGGTCAGGCAGACGGCGGTGGCGTCCAGGCACGGGCGCAGCTCGCTGGCCGGTGGCGGCGGCAGCCGTCGGGCCAGGTCCGGCAGGGAGATCTCAGCGTCCACATGGTCATTATGCCGTTGCCGCGCCCCCCTCTGGACACATGCAACATTCACGTGTCATTGTTCCATCATGGTCGAAAGGAGGCCGGCATGACGGCATCTGATCACCTCGACGGACCAGTGGACGACCGGCCGGCGCCGGGGAGCGATCCCATCGGCCCGAACTCACTGCTGTGGCGGATCGCCGGGGACTCCAGGGCGGCCCTGCCGGGCGGCGCCACCGGGCTTCTGCAGCTGATGTACCCGCCGCTCGGCACGGCCGTGGCCGAGGAGTCGGGCTTCTTCGACGACCCGTTCGGCCGGATCTGGCGGTCGGTCCCGCAGATCTGGGCGACGATCTTCGAGCCGGACGGGCCCGAACGCGCCCGGCGGATCCGCGACCTGCATCTGGGCATCAAGGGCGTGGACTCCGCGGGCCGCAGGTTCCACGCTCTGGATCCCGAGACGTTCTGGTGGGCGCATGCCACGTTCACCTGGCACATGTTCCGCACGGCCGAGTTGTTCTTCCCTGCCGGCGACCTGACCGCCGCCGACCGCGACCGCCTGTACGCCGGGACGGTGGCCTGGTACGCGCGGTACGGGGTGAGCATGCGCCCGGTGCCGCCCGACTACACCGCCTTCCAGGACGCGTTCGACGCCTACTGCGGCGAACGCCTGGAGATGACCGCTCCGGCCGCCCGGTCGATCCAGATCGCCCGCACCGAAGGGATCGGCGCGGTCCCGTTCGTGCCGTCCGTGGCCATCCGGGCGGGCCGGCCGGTACTGCGGCGGCTGGGCACGCTGGTGGCGATCGGCTGCCTGCCCGAGCCGGTCCGGGAGCGGTTCGGCATCGAGTGGACCGTGCCCGAGCAGCGCCGATTCGACCGGATGGCGGCGGTCATCCGCGCCTCCGCCCGGCTGGTCCCGCGCCGCCTCGACCAGTGGCTGCTGCTGACGCAGTTGCGCGCCATCGGCGCCAGGACCCGCGACGACCGCTACCGGCCGGAGAACTGACCGCTTCGCCCGGCGGTGGCGGAAATCTGGCCGACATTGGTGTCGGCCAACCTGAGTGGAGTCGTCATTCGGTGTTGCCGAGGCCCGTCCACAAGAGCCGCATCGCCCCTTCGACCAGCGTCGACCGGGGCATGTCGGGGTGGCGCTCCCACCACTGGGCGACCCCGTCCAGGCCGGTGATGATGAGCTCGACCATCGCTTCGGCGATCGGTTCGCCGGGCTCCACTCCCACCATCCTCATGTCGCCGCCCAGCAGCGCCACCACCGCCCGCGTCCGCGACTCCCGTATGCCCTGCCGGACGGTGCGGATCTCCGGATCGGCGTCGTCGGTGCGGTCGAACAGCAGGCGGCGCGCCTCCGGGCTGGCCTGGGCGAAGCTGAAGTAGGCGTCGATGGTCGAGCGCATCCGCTCGCTGGCCGGCCCCGCCCCGGCGATGCGGGCCCCGACGTACTCGACCAGCGCGGTGTTCTGCTCCTGCATCACCGCCAGCAGCAGGACCCGCTTGGACGGGAAATGGTCGTACAGCACCGTGCGCGCCACCCCGGCCTCCGAGGCGATCTCGCCCAGCGAGGTCGCGTGGTAGCCCTTCCCGGCGAAGATCTTCAGCGCGGCCGCGGTGATCAGCGCCCGGCGGGCCGGGGCCCGCATCCGCGACTTCGGGGGATTGTCCCCCATGGTCTTGACTCCCTCCTCCGGAACGTCCACGCTAACCGACATCAGTGTCGGTAGCGAGGATACGTTCCGGTGCCGTCCGACGCCCCATCTTCGATCACGAGCCCCCGGGAAGGAACATCATGGCCAACTTCGGGACCACCGAGGTCCTCATCATCCTGATCGTCCTGCTCCTGCTCTTCGGTTCCACCAAACTCCCCAAGCTGGCGCGCTCTCTCGGCAGATCCGCCCGCATCCTCAAAACCGAGACCAAGGGGCTGTACGACGACGAAACACCACACGACCAGGCCGATGCCGCCGCACCGGCGCCCGGCCCCCGCCGGCAGCAAGAGCAAGCGGCGCACCCACCACGCCGGCAACCCCAAGGACCTGGCCAGGCCGCACTCCCTCCAGGGCGACGCGTCCACGAGACCCCGTTCCCAGAGCCTCACTCCCACCGGACCTGAGGCCGCCCGCCCGCCCGCGCGTCACGGCACCCCGCGCGTCACGGCACCCCGCGCGTCACGGCACCCCGGGCGTCACGGCACCCCATCGGCGAGGCGGGCGGAGAGAGCGCGGATGCGGTCGATGAGCTCGGGCGGTTCGTGCACCTCGAACTCGATGTCCATCAGCGCGACCCAGACGGCGAGTTCGTCAAGGCTGTTCGAGCCGCTGGACAACCTGCATTTCCGCTCGTCGATCGGCTCGATCGTCCCCGTCGTGGCCGGCATGTGCTGCGCGACGACCTCGGCCGGCGCATGCATCGTGAAGCGGCCCTGGTACCGGTACGGCGCGCTGGAGATCGCCCGGGACATGTAGGCCGCCAGGTCGGAGTCGGGCGGCTCGCGAGGGGCGAACCGGGGTCCGTTCGGCGTCCGCAGGCTGAGGCGGTCGACCCGGTAGGTGCGCCAGCCGGCGCGGCCGGCGTCCCAGCCGAGCAGGTACCAGTGCCGTCCCGAATGGACGAGCCGGTAGGGCTCGGCGGCGCGGACGCCGTCCCGCCCGTCGTGCGTCCGGTAGTCGAACCGCAGGGTCTCGCGGTCGCGGCAGGCGGCGGCGATCGCGGTCAGGGACGCCGGGTCCACCGCCGAACCGGCCCGTCCCATCGGGACGGTCATCGACTGCAGCGCGTGGACGCGATGCCGGAGCCGGGACGGCAGCACCCGCTCCAGCTTGGCCAGCGCCCGCAGCGAGGTCTCCTCGATCCCCGACACCGAGCCCCCGGCCGCCGTCCGCAGCCCCACCGCGACCGCGACCGCCTCGTCGTCGTCCAGCAGGAGCGGCGGCAGGTCCGTGCCCGCGCCGAGCCGGTAGCCGGGCGCGCCCGCCGTGGCGTGCACGGGATAGCCGAGCTCGCGCAGCCGCCCGACGTCGCGGCGGACGGTCCGCGCGGTCACGCCGAGCCGCTCCGCCAGTTCCACGCCCGACCACTCCCGGTGGGTCTGCAGGAGCGAGAGCAATCTGAGCAACCGGGCCGATGTCTCCGACATGTCCTCCAGATTGCCTCACTCCTAGGACCGATCCTGTCCTAACTCGTTCCTAGCGTGTTCTCCATGACGCTCAACACGGAGATCAGCCCGTTCCGCATCGACATCCCGCAGTCCGCGCTCGACGACCTGCACGAGCGGCTGGAGCGCACCCTCTGGCCCGACGAGCTGCCCGGCGTCGGCTGGTCCTACGGCATCCCGGTCGCGTACGTGCAGCGGCTGGCCGAGTACTGGCGCACCGGGTACGACTGGCGCGAGCACGAGGCCGCGCTCAACGAGTACCCGCAGTTCACCACCGAGATCGACGGGCAGAACATCCACTTCCTGCATGTGCGGTCCCCCGAGCCGGACGCGCTGCCGCTGGTCATCACCCACGGCTGGCCCGGCTCGGTCGCCGAGTTCACGAAGGTCATCGGCCCGCTCACCGACCCGCGCGCCCACGGCGGCGACCCCGCCGACGCCTTCCACGTCGTCGCCCCGTCGATCCCCGGCTTCGCCTTCTCCGGCCCGACCCGCGAGACCGGCTGGGACCTGAGCCGCGTCGCCCGCGCCTGGGCGGAGCTGATGAGCCGCCTCGGCTACGACCGCTACGGCGCCCACGGCGGCGACAGCGGCTCGGTCGTCTCCCCCGAACTCGGCCGCGTCGCCCCGGACCGGGTGGCGGGCGTGCACGTCAACGGCGGGCTCGGCTTCCCGACCTTCGACCCCGCCGAGATGGAGGGCCTCACCGAGGCCGAGCAGGCCCGCATGCGGCTGTACGCCGACGACGACCGCTCCGGCTACGCGGTGATCCAGGCCACCCGGCCGCAGACCGTCGCCTTCGGCCTGCACGACTCCCCCGCCGCCCAACTGGCCTGGATCGCGGAGAAGTTCAAGGAGTGGACCGACCCCGCGCACGACCTGCCCGAGGACGCGGTCGACCGCGACCAGATGCTCACCGACGTGACGATCTACTGGCTGACCCGCACCGCCGCCTCGTCCGCCCGGCTCTACAAGGAGGGCTCGGCGCAGTGGGGGGCGCCGGTCGAGCGCTCGGAGGTCCCGCACGGGGTCGCGGTCTTCCCCGGCGACGGCGGGATCCGGCGCATCGCCGAGCGCGAGCACCACGTGATCCACTGGTCGGAGGTCGACCGCGGCGGCCACTTCGCCGCCATGGAGGCCCCCGACCTGCTGGTCGACGACGTCCGGGCGTTCTTCCGGAAGGTCCGCTGACCACCGGCCGCTGACCCGGCCGGGGCGAAGGGGCGGCCGGGTCAGGGGCCTTCGACGGTGACCGCGCCGGACTGCGGGTCATGGGACCCCAGGGCGACGAGCCCCCCGTAGTCGTACTCCGGACGCCGCCCCAACTTGAGGTGGACCGACCACACCGTGCCCCAGGCTCCGGGCGGTTCGTCCCGGAGCGCCCCGGCGAGGGCGTCCAGCGCGCGCCTCCGGTCGTCGCTGATCCCGCCGGGGCCGGCACGCCGCTCGTCGCCGCTTCGCACGTCCCAGCTGTACAGGCCGACGGTCCACGCGGTGCCCCTTGTCGCCGTCAACAGACTCCCCCGGTTTCTGCGACTGCCCCCGTCCGGCGGCCGGGGACTCTCCCCTTCCCCCGGCCGCCGGGCCGGCGCACCGCACGGGCACGCCGGGACGGCCTTCCGGAGGCGGGCCGCGGAATCGCTGGTTGCGCGTGCTTCACCCGTCTCGAACAGACGGCCCGTCCCCCCACCTGGGACGGCCTGCCCCCATCCGGCCGGGCCCCATTGTGGCCAGTCCGCCACAGACCGCACATCGGTAGAAGAACCGATGCGCATACCGATTGGGAGCCATTCACGAAACGGGGGTAGCCGTCCGTGGCACCTTGACTACACTCCAAGAGACCCCCTGGTAGCCGTGCGGACGGTGTAGCTGAGTGGAGGCGGCCTTGTCGCTGAGCGCGACGCTGGAACGACAGACGGGAAGACTGCCCGCGGAACTCACCAGCTTCATCGGCAGGAAGGCGGAGCTGGACCAGGCACGGCGGCTCATCGACGGCCACCGGCTGATCACGCTGACCGGGCCGGGTGGCGTCGGCAAGTCCAGGCTCGCGGTGCGCACCGCCGGCCTGGTGCGCGACGCCTTCCCGGACGGCGTGTCGTTCGTCGCCCTCTCGGGGCTGACGGAGGCGTCCCTGCTGGCGCAGACGGTCTGCGACGCCCTCGGGGTCGGCGAGCGGGGCGGCGAGCCCGCCGTCACCCGGCTCACCGACCATCTCGCCGACCTGCGGCTGCTGCTCGTCCTCGACACCTGCGAGCACCTGGTCGACGAGTGCGCGATGCTGGCGGAGGCGCTGCTGCAGGCCGCCCCCGAGCTGCGCATCCTGGCGACCAGCCGCCAGCCGCTCGACGTCATGGGCGAGTACACCTTCCGGGTCGCGCCGCTGGCCCGGCCCGAGGCGCACTCCGGCCGCGGTCCGGCCGGCTCGCCCGGTGCGTCCGGACCGAACGGCTCGGACGGCTCGGACGGCTCGGACGGCTCGGACGACGAGGAGTGCGACTCGGTCAAGCTGTTCACCGAACGCGCCGCCGCGACCGTCCAGGGCTGGACGCTCAGGCGCGACGACCGCGAAACCGTCATCCGCCTGTGCGACCGCCTCGACGGCATCCCGCTGGCGATCGAGCTCGCCGCGGTGCAGCTGCGGGCGTTCTCGCTCGACCAGGTGCTGGGCCGCCTCGGCACCCACCTGTTCCAGGTCCGCGGGAGACGCACCGGCCTGCAACGCCACCAGACCCTCCGCGCGACGGTCGACTGGAGTCACGAACTCTGCTCGGCCGAGGAGCGGCTGCTGTGGGCGCGGCTGTCGGTGTTCGCCACCGACTTCGACCTGGACGGCGCCGAGCAGGTCTGCTCCGGCGGCGGCCTGGACACCGAGGACATCGTCGATGTGCTGACCGGCCTTCTGGAGAAGTCGATCGTCCAGCGCGCCGACCGCGGCGGCCGCGTCCGCTACCGGATGCTCGACACCCTGCGCGAGTACGGCGCCGAGCGCCTCGCGTCGCATGGCGAGGGTGAGCAGGACCGGCTGCGCCATCGCTGCTTCGGCTGGTACGCCGGGCTCCTGGACCGCGCCCGCGCGGAGCTGCCCAGCGCGGCGCAGGCCGACTGGCTCGAATGGTTCGGCTGCGAGCGCGCTAACATCCGCGCGGTGCTCGGCCACGTCCTGCCGACCGGCGACGAGGACGCGATCCGGGCGGCCATGTGCGGCCTCGGCCGGCTCTGGGCGGTGAACGGCGTCCTCGGCGAGGGCCGGCACTGGATGGACAGGCTGCTGGAGACCCGCGACACGACGGGCCCGGGCTGGACGAACCTGCTCACCGTGGCCGCGTTGACGATGACCCTCCAGAACGACCTCGGCGTGGCCGGTGAACTGCTTGGGCGTGCGCTGGCGCAGGCCAGGGCGGAAGGCGACCGGAGCGGCATAGCGGACGCCCTTGGCGGGCAGGGCGTCGCCGCCCTGTTCGCGGGCGACTTCGACCTGTCGCTCCAACTGCTGGGCGCCGCGGACGACGTGTACCGCGAGACCGGCCACGACGACCTGTTCAGGCTGCTCAGCGAGGTGTTCCGGAGTCTGGCCTACCTGTCCAAGGGCGACCTTCCCGCGGCCATCACGCACGCCGGCCGGGGCATCGCGCTCGGCGAGGAGCGCGGCGAGCTGTGGGTCCGCTCCTACGGCATGATCGCGTCCGGGATCGCGCGCTGGCTCAGCGGCGGGCTCGACGAGTCGATGCGGCAGCTCCGCGAGGCGCTGCGCGTGAAACGCGACCTGGACGACGGGCTGGGCGTGACGCTGGCGCTGGAGGGGATCTCCGGATGCCTGTGCACCCGCGGCGAGTACGTCCGGTCCGCGACGCTTCTCGGGGCGGCCGACCGGATGCGCGAGTCGACCCAGACGTCCTGGTTCGGCCCCCACCACACCGTCCTCCGGGAGATATACACCGACCAGTCGGTGCAGGCCCTCGGGCAGGAGCGCTTCCGCGCGGCGTTCGAGGCGGGCGAGCGGATGCCCCTGGCGCAAGCCATCGACGACGCTCTCGGCGAGTCCGCCGCCGCTTCCGGCGAGCCGGCGGGCACGGCGGACGAGGCGGCCCGTCCGCTCACCGAACGCGAATTCCAGGTCGCGGCCCTGGTGGCCGAAGGGCTCTCCAACCGTGACATCGCCGAACGCCTGACGATCGCCAAACGCACCGCCGACTCGCACATCGAGCACATCCTCACCAAACTCGGCTTCTCCTCCCGCGCCCAGATAGCCGCCTGGATCACCACCCAGGACGCCCAGCCCCACTGACGCACGAGTTCGGGGCGGGTGTGCCGGTCTCACGGGGTGATCACCACGAGGAGGCCGCACAACCCTTGACGCCGGGCGATGACTATGCGCTTAGTTATATAAGGCGTCAGGAGGAGGAGAGCATGCGTACAGGCATCGTGGTCACGGCGCAGCCCGGCGTGGAGGAACTCGCCGTCCGGGCCGAAGAGCTGGGCTTCAGCAGCTTCTGGGTCTACGACACCCCGATGCTCCACGGCGATCCGTTCGTGGCGCTGGGCCTGTGCGCGAAGGCCACGAGCCGCATCAAGCTCGGCATCGGCGTGACGTCGCCCGCGCTGCGGGCGGTCCCGGCCGCCGCGACGGGGTTCGCGAGCCTCAACGCACTCGCCCCGGGACGGGTCATCTGCGGCATCGGCACCGGGAACACCGCACGCCGCAGCCTCGGGATGCCGCCGACGAAGATGGCCGAGCTCGAATCGTTCACCGGCTCGCTGCAGGACCTGTGCGCCGGACGCTCCGTCGAGTACCGGGAGGGCGACCGGGTCCGCGACATCCGGTTCCTCCACGTCGGCCCCTACGTGAACACCGCCGACCCCATCGAGTTCGTGGTGGCCGCGTTCGGGCTGAAGGCCGCCGCCGTCGCGGGCCGCCGCGGCACCGGCATCATCTCCTTCGGCCTCCTGGACCCCGCGGCCTGGCGCGCGTTCGACGGCACGCGCCGGGAGGCCGCGCAGGCCGCGGGCACACCCTGCGACGTGGACTCGTACGTGATGACCTCGCTGCACGTCCTCCGCGAAGGCGAGGACCCGTACGGCGACGCGGCCCGCGACGCCATGGGGCACATCGCGCTGGCGCTGCTGGCCTTCGCCGCCGACAACCCGTCGTTCGCGGAAGGGCTCGACGCCCGGGAACGCGACGCGGTTCAGCGCCTGCTCGACCGGCGGGCCACCACGGCCGCCGACCCGGAGCGGCACAAGGTGCTCTACACGAACTACCTGGGACGCATAGCCCCGGAGGACCGCGACCTGATCCTGCCGTCGCTGGTGGACAAGCTGGCCCTGGTCGGAACACGCGACGACCTCGCCGAACGCGTCGCCGCCATGGAGAGCGCGGGCATCGACGAGATCGTCATCCAGCCGGTGGTCGACCCGCCGGCGGAGATGGCCGAACTCGCCGAGCTCGCCGGCTGACCGGGAGCCGCCGGGTCCGGGGTCGCTAGGGCGCGGGCACCCCCGGAACCGCGACCCGGATGGAGAGCATGCGGGCCTCGGTGGCGGCCTTGCGGGGGCCCTCGTGGAAATCGGGCGCGGCGCAGGCGTACAGCGTCCGGCCGTCGGCGCCGCCGAGGCCGCACGCGTACACCGGCGTGCCCGGCTTGATCTCGTCGGTGATCCGCCCGCCGTCGACCACCCGCACGAGCCGGTCGCCGACGGCGTCGGCCACCCACAGCCCGCCCTCGGCGTCGAGGCAGACGCCGTCGCCGGCGACCTGGAGCCGGGGCAGGATCTCGGCGATGCGCCGGTCGGACGGGAGCGGCCCGAACTCGGCCCACGACCGCCGGTTGGTGAGCGAGCCGTCGGCGGTGACGTCGAACGCGGTGACGCGGTTGCCGAACGTCTCCGCCACCACCAGGACGTTGTCGGGGGTGATGACGCTGCCGTTGGGGAACCACAGGTCGTTCGCCACCCGGGTGACCCTGCCGTCGGGGTCGACGCGGTGCAGCGCGGCCGTCTCCAGCGGGTCGCCGCCCATCAGGTCGAATCCGAAGTCGCCCACGTACGCGTGGCCGTGCTCGTCCACCACCATGTCGTTGGCGTGCCCGGTCGCGTGTTCGCCGAGGTCGGCGTGGACGGCGAGCGTCCCGTCGCGCTCCCTGCGGAGGACCTTGCGGTCCCGCATGGAGACGACCAGCAGGCGTCCGTCGGGAAGCCAGCCGAGCCCGGAGGGCTGCTCGGGCACGTGGGTCTCCACGCGCAGGTCGGAGCCGTCCTCGCGCATGGACATGACGTCGTGCAGGTAGAAGTCGGAGAACCAGAGTCTTCCCTCATGCCAGCGGGGCGCTTCAAGGAAGTGGTAGCCCTCGGCCACAGTGATCGCTTCGGTCATCGTCGTCCTCCTCGGCACGGCGGGCCTCATGCTGCTCGTACGGGTGCCGGCCGGGCGGCCGGCCGCCGTACGATGAATAAGCGCATAGTCACCAGGTTAGGATGCCGGTGTCAAGGGTCACGGGCGGATACCGCGTCGGGACGGCGACGTGCGATGACGTCCCCGCGAGCCGCTTCTGGGACCATGCACGGGACATCGAGGGAGCGAGGGCGCGCGGATGGCCAGACGGCAGGCCCGTTTCACCGCACAGGACTTGGCGGACGACCCCCGGCTGCGGGACCACTCCCCCGACCTCTGGAGGGAGCAGCTCGGGGACGTCCAGCGCCGCCTGCTCACATCGGCCGTGCGCTGCTTCGCCGCGAACGGCTACCACGCGACGACGACGCGCGACATCGCCGAGGGGGTGGGCCTCAGCCCGGCGGCGCTCTACGTGCACTTCCCCTCGAAGGAACTCGTCCTGAACGAGATCATCCGGGTCGGTCACGAGCGGGCTCTGGCCTGCGTCCAGGAGCCGTCGATCCTCGCCGTGGAGGACTCGGCGGACCGGCTGCGCGCCATCATCGCGGCGTACACCGCGTGGCACGCCCGCCATCACGTGGTCGCGCGCGTCTGCCAGATGGAACTCGCCGGCCTGACGGCCGAGCACTACGACGAGGTGCTGGAGCTGCGCCACCGGACCAACGAGTTCTTCCGCGACGCCGTCGTCCGCGGAGTCGCCGACGGGTCGTTCGCCCGGGTCGACGTCAAGCGGGTCACGCGCGCGATGCTGTCGCTGAGCATCGATCTCGTCCGCTGGTACCGGCTCGACGGCGACGACTCGCCCGAGCAGCTCGGCGAGTTCTACGCCGACCTCGCGCTCAGGCTGGTGTCCCCCGACCGCTTCGCGCTCGGTGGTGAGGGCGGCGCCGGCGCCGGGCCGGCCGCTCGCGGCTAACGTTCCGGCCCCGGAATCGGGGCGTCGCGGATCGACGGTTGACAAGCACGGTCCCGACACCTAACTATGCGCTTAGTAAGTTCCGGATCCAGCGGTCAGGTGTCCTGCCCGTAATGGTTGCTGGAGGTTCACCATGCGCGGTCTGATGCAGGACCGGCCTCTCGACACCTCGGTGCTCATGCGCCGGGTCGAGCGGCTCTTCGCCCACAAGCGGGTCGTCACCGCCACGGCGGACGGCGAGACGGCCGCGACCTGGCGCCAGGTGGCCCGCCGCGCACGCCGGCTCGCCGCCGTCCTCGACCTGCTCGACGTCCCGCCTCACGCCCGCGTGGGCACGTTCGGCTGGAATTCCCAGCGGCATGTCGAGCTTTACCTCGCGGTACCGAGCAGCGGCCGGGTCCTGCACACACTCAACCACCGGCTGTTCACCGGCGAACTGGCCTACATCGTCAACGATGCCGAGGACGACGTCCTGTTCCTCGACCGCTCCCTCGTCCCGGCGGTGTGGCCGCTGATGGATCGGGTCCCCACCGTGCGCCACATCGTGGTCATGGACGACGGCGGCACCGAGGACGTGCCCGAGGATCCCAGGATCCTCGACTACGAGGAACTGCTGGACCAGGCCCCTGACGCCGCGCCGCCGGTCGCCCTCGAAGAGGACGGCGCCGCCGGCCTCTGCTACACCTCGGGGACGACGGGCCGCCCCAAAGGCGTGCTGTACAGCCACCGCTCGATCGTCCTGCACGCGCTCATGCTCCTGGGCGCCGACAGCTTCGCGATCAGTGAGCGCGACGTCGTGATGCCGATCGTGCCCATGTTCCACGTCAACGCGTGGGGGCTGCCCTACGCCGCGATGCTCGCCGGGTCCGACCTCGTCCTGCCCGGCCCCGCGATGAACTCCTCCGCGCTCGCCCGCCAGATGTCCCGGCACGGCGTGACCTTCGCGGCCGCGGTCCCCGCGATCTGGCGCGGGCTGCTCCCCCTGCTCAGGGACGCCGACCGCCTATCGCTGCGCAGGGTGGTGTCCGGCGGCAGCCCCGTCCCGGACGCGCTCGCCCGAGCCTGGCACGAGGGCACCGGGATCAGGCTCACCGGCTCCTGGGGCATGACGGAGACCAGCCCGCTCGTCGCGTGCTCGCGGCTCTCCACCGTCCACGGCGGGCTCGACCCCGACGAGCGGCGCGCCCTGCTCGCCACCCCCGGACCGCCCGTCCCCCTCACGGAGCTGCGGCTGGTGGACGACTCGGGCGACGAGGTCGAGCACGACGGCGTGACGCCCGGCGAGCTGCAGGTCGCAGGTCCCACCGTCGCGTCCCGCTACTTCGGTTCCGACCCGGGCGAAGCGAAGTTCACCGAGGACGGCTGGCTGCGCACCGGCGACGTCGCCACCATCGACCCCCACGGCTACGTCCGCATCGTCGACCGCACCAAGGACCTCGTGAAGTCCGGCGGCGAGTGGATCTCCTCGGTCGCGCTCGAGAACGAGATCATGGCGCACCCCGCGGTGCTGGAGGCCGCGGTCATCGGCGTCGCGGACTCCCAGTGGGGCGAGCGGCCCCTCGCCTGCCTCGTCCTCGCGCCCGAGCGGAACCTGGACGAGGCGGGCCTCCGCGCCCACCTGACCGGCCGCGTCGCCTCCTGGTGGATCCCGGAGCGGATATGGACCCTCCCGGAGATCCCCAAGACGGGGACCGGGAAGTTCTCCAAAGCGGCTCTCCGGGAGCGGTTCGCCGCGGCCGAAACCGGGCGGGCGCGCTGATGGCGAACCTGACGTTCGGGCCGGCGGCACCTTCCGCTTCACCCGCGCCGCGGTGCCGCACCTCCGGCGGCAGGGCTCGGGCCAGATGGGCCGCTTCGCCGAACCCTCGGAGATGGCGGGCGCCGTGGCGTTCCTCGCCTCGGAGGAGGCCTCCTACATCACGGGCGCCGTGCTGCCCGTCGACGGGGGCATCTCGCTGTGACACTGACGGACGGAGCACCGATGAACTGGGCAGCGACGCTGCATCCGACGACGACCCCCACGTCCTCCACGTCCTCCACCGTCTTCCTCGACCTGCTGGCCCGCGAGGCGTCACCCGCCGAGTTCGAGGGGCCGCTGCTGACGGCACGGGCGGCGGGCGCGGGCCCCGAGACGCTGGCGGAGCTGGAGGCCGCCCAGCTCGCGGCACTGCGCGTGCGCGCCATCATGCAGCGGTACGCCCGCCGCGAGGCCGAGCTGGCCGCGCTGTTCGACACCGCCGGCGACCTGGCCGGGCTGCGCGACCACGGCGCGGTCCTCGAGGCGATCGTGCACCGCGCCCGGAGGCTGCTGAACGCCGACATCGCCTACCTGACGCTGAACGACGACGAGCGGGGCGACACCTGCATGCGGGTGACCGACGGCTCGGTGTCGGCGGCGTTCCGGCGGCTGCGCATCCCGCTGGGCGAAGGGCTCGGCGGGCTGGTGGCGCAGACCGCGATGCCCTACAGCAGCGACCACTACCTGAACGATCCGCAGTTCCGGCACCGCGACTTCATCGACGACGCGGTGGCCGAGGAGGGGCTGGTGTCGATCCTGGCCGTCCCGATGCGGCTGGGCAGCCGGGTGATCGGCGTGCTGTACACCGCGAACCGCAGCGAGCGGCCGTTCGACCAGGAGAAGGCGGTGCTGCTGGGATCGCTGGCGGCGCACGCCGCCGTGGCCAGCGACAACGCCCGGCTGCTGGAGGAGACGCGGACGGCCCTGGTGGAGCTGGACGAGGCCGGTGCGAAGGTCAGGGCGCGCAGCGCGGCGGTCGAGCGGGCGGCCCAGGCGCACGACCGCATCACCGCCATGGTCGTACGCGGCGGAGGCGCCGGGGACGTGGCCGCCGTGGTCACCGAGGTCCTGGGCGGGACCCTGCACGTCCTGGACGCCGACGGCCGCCCCCTGGCCACCTCCGGCGATCCGGCGCCGTTCACCGAGGACGAGTTCTCCGGTGTCATGGCCGCCGCGCACTCCACCGGATCGCGGGGACGCACGGTGCGCCGCGGGGACCTGTGGATCGTCTCGATCTCCACCGGCGACGAGCTGCTCGGCGCGCTGGTGCTGCGCACGGCGGCGGAGGTGCCCGAGGCCGACCGGCGCATCCTGGAACGCGCCGCGCTGGTCACCGCGCTGCTGATGCTGCTGCGGCGCAGCGCGGCCGAGGCCGAGGCGCGGGTGCGGGGCGAGCTGCTGGACGATCTGCTGGGCGGGCGGGTGGACGGGGAG
>NZ_SMKK01000140.1 GCF_004348425.1 Actinomadura sp. 7K507 | reverse complement strand
CCCTCCAGGGGCGGCAGGGCGGGGCCGGGAGGGCCGACCAGAATGATCCGGGGGGCGAGCCAGAGGAGGAAGAGGGCTTCGGCGCCGGCCTGGTGTTCGCCGTCCACGATCACGACGTCGAAGGAGCCGGGCTCCGGCGGGACGGTCTCGGGGATGCGCCAGAGCGGGAGGATCCAGGCGGGGACGACGTCGGACGGGGCGCCGGGCGACGCGGGGACGGCGTCGAGGGCGGCGGTCCGGGCGCGGGCGGCGGTGAGGTCGGCGCGGATGCCCCGGAGGCGTTCCTCGGCCTTGGACAGGTCGGCGCGGAGGCGTTCCTCGGCCGGGACGGTCTGCCGGGACGCGTTCCGGGCCCATCCCCAGGCCTCGTCCCAGCGAGGAGTGCGGGTGCGCCAGGACTCGTCGCCATCGGTGGCGATCATGAAGTTGGCGAGATCGGGGTGGACCGCGCGGACGCGGGCGAGGAGTTCTTCGCAGCGGATCTGGCGGGAGCGTTCGTGGCGGGTCTCGGCGAGGGCGCCGAGGGCGCGGCCGTAGGCGGCGGCGTCGCGGGCGTCGATGGCGTCCAGGGCCGCCTGGAGTTCGGGGGGATCCTCGTCGTCGACGGGGCCGATCGAGTCGCGGAGGGCGGCGAGGTCGGCGGCGGCGCGGCTGACGCCCAGGCCCTCCAGGGCGTTGCGGAGGGCGGTGACGTAGCCGTGCCACTGGTGGGGGTGGCCGAGGGGGACGCTCAGGTCGGAGCGGTCGAGCAGCTGCCTCGTCTCGTTCACGGCGGCCATGGCCTCCCGGATGCGGGCGAGGCGGGCGTGGGCGCGGACGAAACGGGCGACGCGTTCGGTGGGCGGGAGGTCGGCGGGGAACGAGATGCCGGCCGCCTCCCACACGTACTGGAGCTCGCGGCAGGTGATCCGCACCATGAGGTCGGTGTGGACGAGGTCGAGCAGTTCGGGTGTGGTGGGCGCGGCGCCGTCCACCTTCACCGTGGCGAGGAGGGGCTCGGCCTGGCGTTGCGCGGAGGAGCGGAGGGGGCCGCGTTTGAGGGCGCCGCCGCCGGCCAGATACGCGCGGAGGTCCTGGGCGGCCGCGGCGAGGCCGCGCAGGTCCGCGTCGGCGGGGAGGTCGATCCGGTGGCCGCCGATCTCCGCCAGTGCGCCTTCCGCCCATGCGGCGCGGGCCGTCATCTCGCCGACCCGCGACCAGATGAGGGGGCGGCGTTCGGCGAAGGCGTCGCCGAGCGCCTGGGCGGCGAGGTCGGCGGGGTTCCAGCCGCTCGGGTCGCCGTCCAGGCCGAGGTCGCGGAGCGCGGAGGCGACGACGGAGGCGTTGCCGTCGAGGCGGGCGAGGAAGGTGACGTCGGTCTCGCGGAGGCGCTGGGACAGGTCGGTCTTGGACCGCTCGGCCCGTTCGGCCGCCGCGGTCTCCGCCTCGATCAGCGTGCGGACGTAGGCGGAGCTGGGCAGCGCGCCGGGGTCGACGTCGCGCTGCTCCTTGCGGGCCTTGCGTTCGGGGGTCTCCTCCGCGAGGAGGGCGACGAGTTCCGCGGCTTCGGACCGGGAGATCGGCGGGCTGGGCGGCATCCCGGGCCGCACCGGCATCCATGCCAGGTCGGGGGCCTCGGCGCGGAGACGTTCGCGGCCGCCGGGGTCCCGGCCGGCGCCGTCGCGGAGGCGCTCGCCGATCTCGGTGACGTACCGGGCGGCGGCCTTCTCCTGCTCCGCCAGCTCGTCCAGGTCGGGGGCGTCGCCGCCGAGGATCCCGTCCGCCGCGGCGCCGGCCACGGCCGGGTCGGCGACCGTGAGGTCGGCCAGACCGGGCGGGAGCGCGGCGCGGAGCGCGCCCGACGCGGTGGCGCCGGACGTGGCGACCAGCACGCGGTGGCCGCGGGTGAGCAGCCCGGCGAGCAGGTCCGGGACGGTCTCCGGCGCGCGTTCGGGCACGTGCATGACGTGTGCCTTCTTGGACGGCGACACGAGCCGCGCGAAACCTTCGGGGACGCCTCCGGACAGGTTGCCGAGGAGCGCGGCGTGGTAGTCGGCGACGGCGCGGCGGCCCGCCGGGCGGACGACGAGGGCGGGTGCGAGCCGCAGGTGCGGGACGGGCGAGGGGGCGTCCGCGCCGGGCGCCCAGTCCTCGCGGTAGTCGGCGGGCGTGTTCAGCGCGATGGAGCACCATTCGCGCAGGACGCCCCCCACCGAGGTGTTCAGCCCGAAGCCCTGCCCGGCGTGCACGGCGTCCGACACCCGGTCGGCGGGCCGGTAGCCGGGATGGCCGGACAGCAGGTCCCGGTCGCGCAGGGTCGTGGGCCCGGCGAGGACGACGTCGACGCGGTCGGTGCGCTCGTCCACGACGATCCGCACGGGCGTGTTCAGCAGGTGGTCGTGGACGGCGGGCCGCCAGGCGAGCAGGCCCGTGGCGAGCACCACTTCGTGCCCGGCGAGGTCGCGCAGGATCCGGTACCAGTTGCGGAGTCCGAGCCAGCCGTCGAACTCGTCCAGCACGACGGGGGGCGTCAGCGGGATGACCGGCACGCTGAACAGGACGTCGCCGGGCCCCGCGTCCGTCTCGACGTAGACGTCGCCGGGCAGCTCCGCCAGCCAGTGGACGTGGTCGTGCCCGGCCAGGTCGCGGGACGGTCGCCGGCGAGCTCGCGCCAGGTCGCGCAGGAACCGCAGCAGCCGCGCCGCGTGTTCGGACTCGCGTGCGCCGGGACCCGGTCCCTCCTCAGGCACCGCGGCTCCTTCCCTTCCCGCGGGGAACGGACCTTTCACCGCACCGGCCGTCCGCACGGGTCCGCACGGGCGGAGCCCGGACGCTCGGCCGGATGGAACCGGATGGAACCGGATGGAAAAGGTCCGATGGTGGTGCCACGATCTAACACCTCCGGACGGGCCCGGCCAAGCGCTATCGATGATCTTGCGCGCTCAGCGGGTGCCCGCCAGGTGGCGCTCCTCGTTCGGCATCATCACCCAGAGCACGATGTAGACGACGAACTGCGGGCCCGGCAGCAGGCAGGACAGCGCGAACAGCAGCCGGACGGTGTTGGCGGACATTCCGAACCGGCGGCCGAGGCCGGCGCAGACACCCGCGATCATCCGGTTGCCGTGTGGACGGTAAAGGCCGTTCATGGGTTCTTCTCTCCCCGAATCGCCGAGTTGTGAACGTGGTCGCGGTTTGCGTCCACGTCCCCCACGCTACGGACCGGGGCCGCGGCGCCACATCCATCGTCCGGACTGTTCCGTCCCCTCCCGCGGGATTAGGGGATGCCCCTTAGGGGGTGTGCAGCCGGGCCCGTCGACCGTCAGGCGGCGTTGCGGTCGTTGTGGTCGGCGACGAGTCTCGGGAGGGCGGCCAGGTCGTTCAGGACGAAGAGGCAGCCGCTCAGCGCCTCGTCGTCCTGCTGGATGTGCCCCCACGGGCCGCGCCGCAGGAACGCCGCCTGCATCCCGAACGCCAGCACCGGCCGGACGTCGTTGTCGATGCGGTCCCCCACGTACAGGACGCGGTCGGGGAGCACGTCGGCGAGCTGCGCGCAGCGCTCGTAGAACTCCTGCGCCGGCTTCTGGACGCCCCACACGTCGGAGATCCCGACGACGTCGGCGTCCAGCCCGAGGGCGGCCATCCGCCCGGCCGCCTCGACCGGCTGGTTGCCCGCGATCCCGACGTAGAGTCCCTGGTCGCGCAGCCCGGACAGGCAGGCGCGCGCGTCCGGGTACAGGTCGTCCGCCCCGAACCCGTTGGGGACGCCCGCCTCGGCGCGGCGGCGCTCCTCCTCCTCCAGGTCGAAACCCGGCCGGAAGTACTCGAGGAGGTCCATGTGGGTGCCGCCCGTCGCCAGCAGCGCGCCCAGCTTGGCGAGGAACGTGTGCCTCGGCACGCCCAGCCAGTCGGCCCAGCGCCCGTAGATCTCCCCCTCGTTGATCAGCGTCTCCCCGATGTCGAGGAAGACGGCCTGGACGGGACGGGGGGTCTGCAGGTCGTCGGTCACGTGCGGGCCAGGTCTACCGAGGCGCCCGGGGCGATGCGCGTGAACTCCTTGCCGAGGTCCTTGCCGGCGCCGTTGAGGAGGTTGTTCATGACGCTGAGGCCGATGTCGTTGAGCAGGCCGTCATGGATGGCGAAGGCGCGTCCCGGGTTGACGGCCCGCGCGTACTGGTAGAGGTCGACGGCCTTCATCCAGGGCGCGTTGCCGGGCAGGCACAGCGTCGGGACGGGCTCGGACGGGACGGTGAGCGCGTCCCCGGGGTGGAAGAGCTCACCGTCCAGCATGAAGCCGACGTTCGGGATCGGCGGCAGGTCGGGGTGCAGGATCTCGTGGTCCTCGCCGTAGACGTGGACGTCGAATCCCGCGACCGTGACGGCGTCGCCGTGGCCGACCTGGTGGACGCGCCCGCCGAGGTCGGCGAGGGTCTCGGCGACGACGCGGGACGTCCACACCTCCAGCGAGGGGCGCTCGGCCATCGCGGCGCGCAGGGCGTCCGCGTCGAAGTGGTCGAAGTGCTCATGGGTGATCAGGACGGCGTCGGCGGAGGCGAGGGCGCCGGACGCCGCGCTGAACGTGCCGGGGTCGATGACGACGGTCCGGTCGTCCTTGGTGATCTGGACGCAGGCGTGTCCGAGCTTGGTGAGGCGCATCGGGCGATTTTTTCACGCCGGGCGCCCGTGCCCATTGACCACCCCCGCACCCGTTGATAGAACACGTTCTAATTCGGGGCGCGACCCGGCGCAAGGAGGCGGCGCGATGCCCGTTCCGGACCAACGTGACTCCGAGCTGACGCGGCGCGGCCTGGCGGACTGGCTCGGCCGGCGTCTGCCCGGCGCCCGGATCCCCCATCTGGAGACCCCGCAGACCAGCGGCTTCTCCAACGAGACACTGATGTTCGACGCCGAGTGGACCGGCGGCGACGGCACGCCGCACAGCGAGGCCTTCGTGGCGCGGGTGGCGCCCGCGAAGTACCAGATCTTCCCCGAGCCGCGGTTCGAGGAGCAGTACCGGCTGATGCGGATCCTGCACGAGCGCACGGCGATCCCGGTGCCCCCGATCCGCTGGTACGAGCCGTCCGAAGACCTGCTCGGCGCCGCGTTCTTCGTCATGGGCCGCATCGACGGCCGCGTCCCGACCGACATGCCGCCGTACCACATGGACGGCTGGGTGACCGAGATCCCGCCCGACGAGCGGGCCGCGATGTGGTGGTCCACCCTGGAGATCCTCGCGGACCTGCACCGGCTGGACGTCCGCGACCTGGGCCTCGGCTTCCTCGACCAGCCTGCCTGGGGCGCGCCCGGCCTCGACCAGCGGCTCAACTACTACGAGCACTACCTGCACTGGGCCTACAAGGGACCGCAGGAGACCGCGCTCAAGGCCCTGGAATGGCTGAAGGCCAACCGTCCCGACGAGCCCGACGACCCCGTCGCGCTCTGGGGCGACGCCCGCATCGGCAACGTGATCTTCCAGGCGGGGGTTCCGGCGGCCGTCCTCGACTGGGAGACGGCGGTGCTCGGCGCCCCGGAGGAGGATCTCGCCTGGTTCATGTTCATCGACCGCCACCACTGCGAGGGCGTGGGCGCGGCACGCCTGGACGGCTTCCCGTCGTACGCGGAGACGGTCGCGCGCTACGAGGAGCTGCTCGGACGGCCGATGCGGGACATGGCGTACTACGAGATCCTCGCCGGCTTCAGGTTCTCGGTGGTCATGGCCCGGATCGGGCAGGCGATGATCGACTTCGGCTGGATCGACGAGACCGCCGACTTTCCCTACAACAACAACTGCACGCAGCTGCTCGCTCGCATACTGGAGGCACGTCCGTGACGCTCTCGCCCCTCGACGACTACCCGGTCCACCAGGCACCCGAGGTGATGCGGCACGTCACGACGTCCGACCGCAACTTCTACGACCGCTACTACTTCAACGTCCACCCGTGCTCCGACGAGATGATGATGCTCATCGGGATCGGGCAGTACCCGAACCTCGGGGTCATGGACGCGTTCGCGCTCGTGCGGCGCGGCCCGGCGCACAAGGTCGTCCGCGCGTCCCGCGAGCTGGGCGCCGACCGCATGAACACCACGGTCGGCCCGTTCCGCGTGGAGGTGCTCGAGGGCCTGAAGCGGCTCCGGGTCGTCCTGGACGAGAACGATCCAGCCGCAAGAGAACACGGCCTCGCGTTCGACCTCACCTGGGAGGGGTCGGTCCCCGCCACGCTGGAGGCTCCGCACTACCTGCGCTGGCAGGAACGGGTCGTGTTCGACTCGCGGCGCATCGCGCAGACCGGCCGCTGGACGGGCACCATCACGGTCGACGGCGAGACCATCGACGTCACCCCCGACCACTGGTGGGGCTCCCGCGACCGCTCCTGGGGCATCCGTCCCGTGGGCGAGCCGGAACCGCCGGGCATCCAGGTCAACAACGCGGGAACGTTCTACTGGCTGTACACGCCGATGCAGTTCGAGGACCATTCGATCCTCTGCATCATCCAGGAGGACGAGAAGGGACGCCGCGTCCTGGAAGAGGCCACCCGGGTCTGGCCCGACCGTGAGCCCGAGTACCTCGGCCGTCCCGAGTACATCCCCGTGTACGCGGAAGGCACCCGCGACGTCATCACCGCCACGCTCCGGTTCGCCCCGCCCGGCGGCGAGGCGTTCGAGGTCCGCGCGACGCCGATCCTGCCCGTCCACCTGATGGTCGGCACCGGCTACGGGCTGGAACCCGACTGGAAGCACGGCATGTACCAGGGCCCCGACCTCAAGGTGCAGGGCGTCGCCTACGACACCCGCAAACCCGACGACGCCGCCCGCATGTGGGGCATGGTCGACGCGGTCGGACGCTACGAGTACGCGGACGGCGCCCAGCCGACCGACGTCACGACGGGCTACGGCCTCTACGAGTACTGGGCGCTCGGCCCCCACCCGTCCTTTCCGGAGTGATGGAATCGCGCAGCCGCCGGTCTGGGAGACTTGCGATCGTGACGACCCCGCCCTCGCCCGACCCCCCGGACGCGGGACGGCCGTCCCGGAAAGAACTGGACCGGCAGTTGCGCGAACGCTATGCAAACTGGCACGACCAGCCACGCGGCCTTGCCTGCGCGGTGATCGCCGCTTTCATGATCCTCACCACCGTGGCCTTCCTGTTCGCGGTGGTGGCCGTCGTCATGGCGATGAGGTCAGCTTCTCAGCCGTGAACGGCCGAGCTTGCGGCTAGGTTCCGGCTGGCTGCCGGGGTGCCTGCCGCGTCCAGCACCCGGCCCCGGTCAGGGGTCGGGTGCAGGGGCGGATGACTGCCGCCCCGCGTCCCACGCAGCAACCGCCCGGTGGGCGATGTTGCGGGAGGCGTTGAGGTCTGCGTGCGCAACGACGCCGCAGCCCCGGCAGACGAACAAGGCTTGGCTCACCCGGTTGCGGCGGCTGCAGTGGCCGCAGTCGGCGCACCTCTGCGAGGTATGGGCCGGGTCGACGAACACCACGGGGATTCCGGCGCGGTGGGCCTTGTAGCAGATGAATGATGCGAGCTGGGCGAACGCCCAGGAGTGGAACGCGGCCCGTTGGGGCCTTCGGTGCCGTACCCGGGAGCGGATGCCCGTCAAGTCTTCCAGGGCGATCCCGTACCCGGTGCGTTCAGCCTCGGCCACGATCCGTTTCGACACACAGTGGTTGACATCGGTGGCGCGCCGCCGCTCCCGGCGGCGCTGCCGCTTCAGCACACGCTTGGCGGCCTTGGTCCGTTTGTGCTGCAGCTTGCGGCGCAGCGCGGCCTGGCGGGCCCGGTGCCGGTTCAGCCCGCGCCCGGCCGCCCGGTACCCCGACGAGGTGGTGGCGATGTTGGCGATGCCCAGATCCACACCGACGAACCCACCGGGATCGGCGTTCAGGGGCTCCTCCGGGACGTCGACGGTGACCAGCAGCAGCCACTTGCCGTCCCGGTGCAGCAGGTCCGACTCGCCGCGCGGGGACTCGGCCAGTGTCTTGCGTGTCCGGGTGGAGCAGGCGAAGGCGATGTCCTTGCACCGGCCCCGGGTGGTCCAGATCGACACCGTCCCGGCGTCGGGCGCGATCGACAGGTTCCGCAGGTCGAACGGCTGCGCCGCCTCCGGCCGGAACACGATCGGTTTGCCCTTGGCGCGGGTGCGGCGTTTGGAACCGGGGCGACCGAGGTTCCCGGCGCGGAGGTTGGCGTGCAGGGACTCGGCCAGCGCGGCGGCCTGGACAGCCGTCGGCAGCAACCTCACCTGCACCGCCAACTTCATGGCGTGACCATAACATTACCCACCGACAGCGCGTGCCTTGCACAACAACCGGCTCAGGCGGCGCTAGCGCCCCCGTACACGAGGGAAGCGATTCCTCCCGGCACTGAACGTACCGGGGTTCCTCGCTAGAAGATCGCTGAAAGCCGGGGCGACCGACCTCGTCGGCGCCCCGGCTTCGCAAGCTCGTGTCAAGCCCGCCCCGGGTCTAGGCGGGGGTTCCCTCTGATCCCTCGGCGATGGTGAACGCCACGTCTCCCTGCGGGTCGACCTGGGCGTCCAGGGTCTTGTCGTCCAGCATCTCGGCGACGCCGGGCTCCAGGTACACCTTGGCGCCCTCTTCCTCGACGACCTGGTCACCGGCTTCGGGGGCCGGGGCGACCGAGAGCCGCAGGGCGTCCGAGCCGTCGAGCCCGGACTCGATGCGGATGCCCGTCTCCGGCGGAAGCTCCGGGTTCGCGGTCACGGTTCTTATGACCTGGACGGCACCGCTGGTCAGCGTGAGCACGATCAGCTCCTCACGTCTCTGTCTTACTTGGATCGGATCTGCCCCACCCTCCCCGATCCTCACGCCGGTAAACCCCGGGACGTGATCGGATGATCTCAGCCCGCCACTCAGCCCGCGCTGGGGGCGAGGGCGCGGACGGCCTCGGCCCCGGAGAGGCCGCCACCTGGGACCACGGCCAGGACGGGCGTGGTCAGGCCGCTGTCGACGTACTCGCGGACGCGGGCGCGGCACTCGGCCGGGGACCCGTGCACGATCAGGTCGTCGACGACCTCGTCCGGGATGACCTCCAGGGCCTTCTTGCGGTCGCCGGCCGCCCACGCCTCGTTCATCGGGCGCAGCGCCTCACCGCGCCCGAGCCACTCGTGGAACGCGCGGTAGACGGGGACCGTCATGTACGCGGCGATCATCCAGCGGCCGATCGCGCGGGCCTCCTCGGCGTCGCCGGTCGGGCAGACGAACAGCCGCGCGATCAGCTCGGGCTCGTCGCCGATCTCGCCGCGCACCGTCCGGACGTCCTTGGGGGCCAGCCAGTTGGTGATCGCGCCGTCGGCCTCGCGGGCGGCGAGCCGCAGCATGCCGGGACGCAGGGCCGCGAGCACGATGGGCGGCGGCGTCTCGGGCACGTTGTCCAGCTTGAAGCCCTTGACGGCGAAGGTGTCGTACTCCTCCTTCACCTTCTCCCCCGCGAGTGCCTTGCGGAGGAAGCGCAGCGTGTCGCGGGTGCGCTTGTAGGGCTCCTCGAACGGGATGCCGTTCCAGCGCTCCACGATGGTGTCGGACGAGGTGCCGATGCCCAGCACGAACCGTCCGGGCGCGAGGCCGGCGAGCGTCGCGGCCTGCTGCGCCAGCAGCGCGGGGCCGCGCGTGTAGACGGGCACGATCGCCGGGCCGAGGCGCAGCCCGGGATCCCACTGCGAGGCGAGCGCCAGCGGCGTGAACGCGTCGGTGCCGTTGGTCTCGGCGGACCAGGCGTCGGTGTAGCCGAGCCCGGACAGCTCCGCGACGATCTCCTTGTGCTCGGGCAGCGTGAGCCCGGTCATCGGAATGGTCAGTCCCCAGCGTGACATGTTGCCCTCCTCAGGCGACCGAGGCGCGGATGGTGGCGCCGCCGTCCACGACCATGGTCTGCCCGGTCATCCAGGACGACACGTCGCCGGCGAGGAACACCGCCGCGTGGGCGATGTCCTCGGGTTCGCCGAGCCGGGCGAGCGGCATGTGCTTGCTGATCTGCGCCTCGTTCGGCTCCCACAGGGCGCGGGCGAGGTGGGTCTTGACCAGGCCCGGCGCGATGCAGTTGACGCGGACCTTCGGCGCCAGCTCCATCGCGAACTGGCGGCTGAGGTGGATGACGGCGGCCTTGGTGGCGTTGTAGTAGCCGATGCCGTGCTCGGTGATCATCCCGCCGACGGAGGCGATGTTGATGACGGAGCCGCCCCGCTCGGCCATGGACGCCCGCAGCGCGAGCTGCGTCCACTGGACGATCGCGAACTGGTTGACCTCGACGGTCTTCGCGGCGGCGGCGGGCTCGATCTCGGCCATGGGGCCGTAGTAGGGGTTGGTCCCGGCGTTGTTGACCAGGATGTCCAGGCCGCCGAACTCGGCGACGGCGGCGTCCACCGCGGCCGCGGCCTCGTCGGCGTGGCCCACGTGCGCGGCCTTGGCGAGGATGCCCGCGCCGGGGTGCGCCGTGCCGATCTCCTTGGCGACCTCGTCCAGCGCCTCCTGCTTGCGCGAGGAGAGCACGACGTTGGCGCCCTCGGCGGCGAGGGCGGTGGCGATCGCCTTTCCGATACCCCGCGAGGCCCCGGTGACCAGGGCCGTCTTCCCCTCAAGTCCAGTCCGCATCCGCACTCTCCCTACGTGTTCGCAGCCTGTGGGCAGTCTGGGCAGAATTCGACTCGGTTCACTGTACCGAAGTGACTGACGAGTCAGTTACCTGGCTCCGCCACTCCGCCCGGGGACCGCCCGGGGGCCGCCGGTCCCGCTCATCGGACGGCAATCTTTCTAACGATCGTTAGATTGATACGCTGCGCCCGGTACCGGATGAGGGAGGGAGCCGAGTGGCCACGACCAAGGAACGCCGTCCGGCGATCGAGGGCTGGTTCACCACCGGGAACGCCACCACGGGGGACACCGGGGACGGCGGCGTCCGGCTGCTGGGCACCCGCTGCTCGTCCTGCGGAACGCCGTACTTCCCGCGCAACGAGCTGGCCTGCCGCAACCCCGGCTGCACGGGCCCGAAGGACGGCTCGGAGCTGGAGCCCTACGCCCTGTCCGGACGCGGCCGCGTCTGGTCCTACGCCGACTCCCGCTACAAACCGCCTCCCCCGTACGTCTCCCCCGACCCGTTCGTCCCGTACACGGTCGCGGCCGTCGAACTCGAAGCCGAGCGCATGGTCGTCCTCGGCATGGTCGCCCCCGGCACCACCGTCGACGACCTCGAAGTCGGCATGGAGGTCGAACTGACCGAAGGCGTCCTCTACGAGGACGACGAAGCCGAGTACACCGTCTGGATGTGGAGGCCCCTGCGATGAGCCGCGATATCGCCGTGTTGGGTGCCGGGATGCATCCGTGGGGCAAGTGGGGGCGCAACTTCGTCGAGTACGGGCTGGCGGCGGCGCGGGCCGCGCTGGCCGACGCGGGCATCGCGTGGCCGGACGTCCAGTACGTCGCGGGCGCGGACACCATCCGCAACGGGTACCCCGGGTTCATCGCCGGCGCCACGTTCGCGCAGGCGCTCGGCTGGTCGGGCGCGCGGGTGTCCAGCTCGTACGCGGCGTGCGCCTCCGGGGCGCAGGCCATCGACAACGCGCGTGCGCGGATCCTCGCGGGCCTGTGCGACGTGGCGCTGGTCGTGGGCGCGGACGCCGCGCCGAAGGGGTTCTTCAAGCCCGTCGGCGGCGACCGTCCGGACGACCCCGACTGGCTGCGGTTCCGGCTGCTCGGCGCGACCAACCCGATCTACTTCGCGCTCTACGCGCGCCGCCGGATGGCGATGCACGGCGCGACGCTGGACGACTTCGCCGCCGTGAAGGTGAAGAACGCGCGGCACGGGCTGGCGAACCCGAACGCCCGGTACCGCAAGGAGGTGAGCCTGGAGGACGTCCGCGAGTCCGCCGTGGTCGCCGACCCGCTGCGCCTCCTGGACATCTGCGCGACCAGCGACGGCGGCGCGGCCCTGGTGCTGACGTCGATGGACTTCGCGCGGCGGCACGGCATCACCGACCCCGTGCGCATCCCGGGGCTGTCGACGGTGACGCCGACGTTCCCCAAGACCGTCCTGGACCTGCCCGACTTCGCCACGGACTCGGCGATGACGGCCCCGGAGCCCGAGCGCCCGTTCCGCTCCGCGATCGCGCACGCCGCCTACGAGGAGGCGGGGATCGGGCCGGAGGACCTGTCGCTCGCCGAGGTGTACGACCTGTCCACGGCCCTGGAGCTGGACTGGTACGAGGACATCGGCCTCTGCGAGCCCGGCGGCGCCGAGGAACTGCTCCGGTCCGGCGCCACGACGCTCGGCGGCCGCGTCCCGGTCAACCCGAGCGGCGGGCTCGCGTCCTTCGGTGAGGCGATCCCGGCGCAGGCCATCGCCCAGGTGTGCGAGCTGACCTGGCAGCTGCGCGGCCAGGCCGAGGACCGCCAGGTCGAGAACGCCCGCGCGGGCATCGCCGTGAACCAGGGCCTCTTCGGCCACGGCTCGGCGGTCATCACGGTCCGGTGACCATGTGACCGGCCCGGCGATTCGGCCAGGCCGTGTTCGGCCTTAGGCGGCCGTGAAGCCGTCGCAGCCGATGTAGACGGCGTCGCCGTTGGAGTGGACGTGCAGCCAGACGATCGTCCAGACGCCCGCTCGCAACTCCGGGTCCGTACCGGCTCCTGAACCGTCCCACACGAAGTCGTCCGGGAAGGTGAGCTCGACCCCGGACGGGGCGGCCGGGTACAGATGCGGCTTGCTCTGCATCCATCCGGGTCCCGCGCTGCCGTGCGGTCCCGGCGGGCGGAGCTGGGCGGCGACGTAGTAGCCGGACGGCCGCTCGTACTTGAACCGCATGCTGAAGTCGACGGTCTCGCCGCTGTGCGGCCGGCGCGGAGCGGAGACCTGGAGCTGGCCGGAGAGGCTCTCGTCCTCGGGGCGGACGGCGGGCAGGCAGGTGGAGTCGCCCGGGGAGAACTCCGTGGCGCTGAAGTCCGCGGTGGGCTGCTTCAGGAAGATCTTGTCGGGCGGGCGGCCGCCGGCGCCGGGAGACCGGCCCGCGGGCGAACCGCCCGGTGCCGCGGAGGCACCGCCGTCCGCCGTGCCGCCGGCCGCCGGACCGCCGTTGGCCTGCGGCCCGCCGGACCGGGCGGCGTTCCCGCCGCCCTGGGCGTCGTCGTTGAACACCGACCGTGCGGCGAACGCGCCGCCCAGGACGACCACGACGATCGCGGCGCCCGCGGCGATGACGGCGGCGCGCGAGCGCGGGCCCGTCCCGCCCGTGGCGGGCGTCCGGAACCGCTCCGGCCGGACGAGCCCGGACGAGGCGGCGTCCGCGACGCTGGCCGGGACCGGTGGGGGCACGCCCACGCGCTCCCGGTAGACGGGATCGTCGGCGAGAGCGAACGGCGACGCCGTCTCGCCGACCAGTTCCGCCAGTGCGATCCGCGAGCCCGGCTCCTTCTCGGCACAGCGCCGGACGAGTTCGGCCACGCGCGGGTCGGCTCCGTCGAGGTCGATCTCGCCGTCGAGCGTGCGGTGGATGATGGCCTCGATGCGGCCGCCCCCGAACGGCGGGCGTCCCGTGGCGGCGTAGGCGATGGTGCCGGCGAGCGAGAACACGTCCGACGCGGGCACGGGCTCCTGCTCGCGGACGACCTCGGGCGCGACGTACCCGGGGGTGCCGTTCCACGCGCCGGTCTGGGTGATCTGCGTCTGGCCCTCGCCGCGGGCGATGCCGAAGTCGATCAGGCGCGGGCCGTCCGGGGCGAGGATCACGTTGCCGGGCTTGAGGTCGCGGTGCTGGACGCCCTGCCCGTGGATGTCCAGCAGCCCCTGGGCCAGGGCGCCGAGCAGCCGCAGGCAGGTGTCCGCCGGCAGCGGCCCGTGCTCGGCGACGGCCTGGCGGAGCGTCGGGCCGGGAACGTACTCGGTCGCCAGCCAGTACGGCGGCGCGTCCAGCCCGGCGCCGACCATCGCGGCGGCGAACCGGCTGCGCACCCGCTCGACGGTGGCGACCTCGCGGCGGAAGCGGGCGAGCGCCTGCGGGCCCTCGAAGTCCTCGCGGATCACCTTGAGGGCGATGTGCCGGCCACCGCCGGTGAGCCCCAGATACACCTGGCCCATGCCGCCCGCGCCGACGCGGGCGACCAGCGGGTACCCGCCGATCTCGGCGGGGTCCTCGGGACGGAGCGGCTCCACGTCAGCGGCGGTCCCGTCGCGCGTTCATGCCGGGCGCGTTCATGCCGGGCGTGTTCATGGCGTGCGTGTTCATGCCGTGCATGATCTCACCGCGGAGCCCCGGGAGGGAGGCGATGGGCGACACTCAGCCGGACTCGCGGGCGACGTGCAGGGCCCAGCCGATGAGGGGCGCCTGGAGCGGGAGCCGGCCGTAGGCGGCGGCGCGCATCGGCAGCGGCTTGTCGCGCCAGTCGCGGGCCATCTTGACGTTGGCGGGGTACACCGCCGCCATCAGGCCCGCCGTGGCCAGCGCCCCCGCCTTGCGGGTGCGCGGGTACGCGACGGCGGCGGCGCAGGCCAGTTCGGCGGCGCCGCTGAGGTGGGTCCAGGTCCTCGGGCGGCCGGGGAGCCGCTCGGGGATGAGCGCGTCGAACGGCTTCGGGGCGATCAGGTGCAGTGCCCCCATGCCGGCCATGAGCGTGGCGAGACGGCGGGACGCGCGCGAGGAGTCGGCCATTCCCGGATTCTGGCAGATCGGACTGTGCGTCCAATAGCGGCGGGCGCCAGAAGTGCGGCCGAAAATCCGCATTGTGACTGAAGTCACCGTCCGAAAACTGTGTGACCTGCGGCGTAGCGGTCAGGGGTCCCCTGACGCCCGATTGTCGGGAGACGTTCGGGCCGCAGACTCCAGGGACGGCCGCCGCGGCCGGGGGGACCGCCGCTGCCGTTCCTGGACCGACCCCGATCGGCTCCGGGACTGGCGGGGGCCGTCCCGGAGCCGATGGGGTGACTCCCCGGCCCGGACCACGCCGAGCGGGGTCAGGAACGCTTTCTCACCTCTTCGATGACCTGGGGCACCGCCTCGGTGTACTGGCGGACCCAGTCCAGCAGCAGGGCGATCTGCTCGTCGGTGTAGCCGTCGAGCCGCTCACGGAAGAGGCGGCTGATCGGCTCGAAGTACCGGGCGAACCGGTCGGCGCTCTCCTCGACGAGTTCGACGATCACGCGGCGGCGGTCGTCGGGGTCGCGGGTGCGCCGGACGTATCCCGCCTTCTCCAGCCGGTCGATCACGGCGGTGATGGCGCCGCCGGTCGTGATGCCCATGAGCTGCGCCAGCCGGCCGGGCGTCTGCGGGCCGTCGAGCAGCAGCGCGTGCACGCACTGCGCGTCGGTGACGTTCATGCCCGCCTTGCTCGCGGTGGCATGGTGCAGCAGCACCGTGAACATCGTGCTGCGCTGCATCGCGGACTGCAGCTCGCCCGCCAGCCGGTCGCGCTCCGGGGTCGGCACGCCCCACCCTCCCTTTCTCTGACATAGAGAAGCTCACCTCAAGAGCGACTCTGTGCCGGAGATTCTAGTGGGCGGCCACGTCACACCACCGGCCGGGGTGGGACCACGTGTGGCGAAGGCTACACGTGTGATGATCGGAGCATTACGGAACGGCCCCTACGATGTTTTCATTAGGGCCACTAACAGAGGTCCGCTCCTGGCCCCGAATCCCACGAAGGTTCGGGGCCGACCCTTTCCCGGGCTTCTCTATTTCTGCGCCTCCTCGGCGACCTGCTTCGCCCAGCGGTAGTCGGCCTTGCCCGCCGGGGAACGCTTCATCTCGTCCACGAACGCGTACGCGCGCGGCACCTTGTAGCCGGACAGGTCCTTGCGGCAGTGCGCGTCCAGGTCCTCGACCGCCGGCGGCCCACCGGGACCGGACGGCTGGATCACCGCCGCGACGCGGTTGCCCCAACGCTCGTCCGGGATCCCCGTCACCACCGCGTCGTACACGGCCGGATGGCCCTTCAGGACGGCCTCGACCTCCTCCGGGAACACCTTCTCGCCGCCGGTGTTGATGGCCTGCGAGCCCCGCCCGTACACGGCGATCGAGCCGTCCTCCTCCACGGTGGCGATGTCGCCGGTGAGCAGCCAGCGCCGCCCGTCCACCACGGGGAACGTCTTCGCCGTCTTCTCCGGGTCGTTGTAGTAGCCCTGCGCGATATGCCCGGTCCGGGCGACCTGGCCGATGACGCCCGACCCCGGCTTGACGGGCTGGAACGCGTCGTCCAGGACGGTGACGTCCTCCACGTCCGGCGCGAACCGCAGCCCCTTCTCGGGCGTCGATCCCGACACCGCCTCCGCCGTCGAGCCCGACTCCGTCGACCCGAACCGGTCCATGATCATCGTGTTCGGCAGCAGCGTCTGGACGCGGTCGCGGACGGTTCCGGTGAAGATCGCGCCCGTGGAGACGAAGACGAACAGCGACGAGGTGTCGTAGCCGCCGCGGGCCAGTTCCTCCGCCATCGGGATCGCCATCGCGTCACCGGTGATCGTCAGCGAGTTCACCTTCTCGCGCTCGATCGTGCGCCACACGTCGGCCGCGTCGAACTTGCGCGTGTAGACGAGCGTGGCGCCCATGAACCAGCCGATCCACGTGCTCAGCTGTGCCGCACCGTGCATCAGCGGCGCGACCGGCATCATGATCAGCGGGCCGCCGTTGCGGGCGTACTCCACCATGTCCTCGGGCTTCGAGGGACGCGGCAGCGTCGGGTTCCAGAACGCGAACAGGATCTGCTCGGTCGACCAGATGACGCCCTTCGGCATCCCGGTCGTCCCGCCCGTGTAGATGATGTAGAGGTCGTCGGCGGAACGCGCCGGGAAGCCCCGCGTTCCGGCGGCGTCCCGCACCGCGTCCTCGTAGGCGATCGCACCCGGGATGGACGGCGTGCCGCCCACCGCGATGAGATGCCTCAGCTCGGGCACCTCCGGGACGGTCGCCGCGACCCGGTCCTCGAACTCGACGTCGTACAGGAGCGCGACACTGTCGGAGTCCCGGTAGACGTAGAGCAGCTCGCTCTCCACGTACCGGTAGTTGATGTTGATGGGCACGGCCCGGATCTTCAGCAGGGCCAGCATCGCCGCCGCGTACTCGATGCCGTTGTAGAGCTGGACGGCGACATGCTGGCCGGGCCGCACGCCCGCGTCCTCCAGATGATGCGCCAGGCGGTTCGCGTGCTCGTCCATCTCGGCGTAGGTGAGGCGCCGGTCGCCGCAGATCAGGGCCACACGGTCCCCGATCGCGTCCGCGACTCCCTCGAACAGATCAGCGTGGTTGTACTCCATCGGAGGGCCTCCGGAGGGGTTGTCGCGCCTTTGATTTAGACAATCAGGGTTTGTCGCTTCCGACCACCCACATGGCGAAGAACTGGGCGCCGCCGCCGTAGGCGTGGCCGAGCGCGCGGCGCGCACCGTCCACCTGGTGGTCGCCGGCCTGCCCGCGTACCTGCAGCGCCGCCTCCGCGAACCGGATCATCCCGGACGCGCCGATCGGGTTCGACGACAGCACGCCGCCGGACGGGTTCCACGGGATGTCGCCGTCCATGGCCGTCGCCCCGGCCTCGGTGAGCTTCCAGCCCTCGCCTTCGCCGCAGAACCCGAGGTTCTCCAGCCACATCGGCTCGTACCAGGAGAACGGGACGTACACCTCGGCGCAGTCGAGTTCCCTGCGCGGGTCGGTGATCCCGGCGTCCTTGTAGACCTGTGCGGCGCAGTCCTTGCCGGCCTGCGGGCTCACGTTGTCGCGCTTGGCGAAGGACATCGGCTCCGACCGCATCGATGTCGCCTGGACCCAGGCGGGCTTGCCGGGGGCCTTCTTGGCGGCGTCCTCGGAGGCCAGGACCATCGCGCACGCGCCGTCCGACGACGGGCACGTGTCCAGGTAGCGGATCGGCTCCCACAGCATCGGCGTGGACTCGACGATCTCGCGGGAGATGCCCGGAATCTTCAGATGCGCGTACGGGTTCCGCAGCGCGTTCTCCCGGTCCTTGACGGCCACCAGGTGCCCGATGTGGTCGGGGGCGCCGGACTGGCGCATGTAAGCGCGGATGTGCGGGGCGAAGTAGCCGCCCGCGCCCACCACCAGCGACGTCGTGAACGGCGAGTTCACGGTCAGCGCCCATGTCGCGTTGGACTCCGACTGCTTCTCCCACGCCAGCGTGAGGACGCGGTCGTGCACCCCGCTCTGCACCAGGTTCGCCGCGACGATCGCGGTGGACCCGCCGACCGAACCGGCGGTGTGCACCCGGATGAGGGGTTTGCCGGTGGCGCCGAGGGCGTCGGCCAGGAACACCTCGGGCATCACCACGCCCTCGAACAGGTCGGGCGCCTTGCCGACGACGATCGCGTCGATGTCCTTCCAGGTCAGCCCGGCGTCGTCGAGGGCCCGCTTGGCGGCCTCGCGCAGGAGCCCCGCCATGGACACGTCCAGGCGCTTGGTCTTGTACTGCGTCTGCCCGACGCCGATGACCGCGCACGGGTTACTCATTGCTCTCTCCCGACATGACGCAGACCAGGTTCTGCTGCAGGCAGGGGCCGGACGTCGCATGGCCCAGCGCGCGGGACGCCGTCCCGGCGTGGATGCGGGACGCGGCCTCGCCGATCCGGATCAGGCCGGCGGCCATCAGCGGATTGGCCGACAGCGCACCGCCGGACGGGTTGACCACGACGTCCTCGCCAAGGCCGAGGGCCTCCCGCAGGATCAGCTCCTCGTGGCTGTACTGGGCGTGCAGCTCCGCGACGTCGACCCCGGCCGCGCCGGACTTCTCCCCCGCGATCCGCGCCGACTCCGAGCGGGTCAGGTCGCGGACGCCCGGGGAGTGCGGCTCGCTGCGGTGGTCGATCCCGGTGATCCACGCGGGCCGTTCGCACAGCTCCCGCGCCCTGTCTCCGGACGCGAGGACGATCGCGGCCGCGCCGTCGGTGTCCGGCGCGACGTCGTAGGGGCGCAGCGGCGCGATGTCGTAGCCGGCCGCCTCATCGGAGAGTTCCGCCGGGTCCGGCAGGTGCAGCGCGAACGGGTTGTCGCGCCCGGACGCCCGGGACCGTGCGGCGATCGCGCGCAGGTCGTCCTCCTTGGCGCCCGACCGCTCCAGGTAGGCACGGGCCTGCAGCGCGGCCAGCGACACCTGGTCGACGCCGAGCGGCGCCAGGTAGTACGGGTCGAGCTGCTGGCTGAAGATCGCGCGTGTGTCGCTCTGCGACGACTTGCCGAACCCGTACACCAGGGCCGTGTCGACCTCACCGAGCTGTAGCTTCACCCACGCCTCGTAGAGCGCCCACGCGCCGTCCATCTCCACATGGCTCTCGGCGATCGGCGGCCACGCGCCGACCGTGTCCAGCGCCGAGACGAACGCGAACGGCGCGCCCTGGAGGTAGTCGCACGACCCGGAGCAGGTGAACCCGAACCGCGACAGCCCGGTCCGCTCCTTGATCTCGCCGATCACCGGGGCGAGGATCTCGGTCTCCAGCAGGCCCTGGTCCTCGCCCGTGTGCTCGCTCTGAACGAAGGCGACGACGGCAACGTCACGCATCAGAGGTGGTCCTTGATCTCTTCGAAGGGCACATCGGGTTCGTCGATCGGCTCGAACCATTTGATGTTGTTCATGCTCGCGTCCCACTCCTCGCGCGGACGCCACGCCGCCTTGACCCGCATGCCCATCCGGACCTGGTCGGCCGGGATGCCCGCGACCAGCGTCAGCATCGGCACGTCGGCGCCGTCCAGCAGGACGTACCCGGACACGAACGGCACGTCGGGGGCGCGCGGGTCGGGGATGTTGTTGACCGCGAACGTGGTGAGGGTGCCGGTGTCGGGCAGCTCGACCTCTTCGGTGGTCTGCACCCCGTCGCGGGCGCACAGCCCCTTCATCGGGACGATGACGTCCCCGCACTCCGGGCACCGGTGGCCGGTGATCCGGCCCTGCGAGATGCCCTCCAGGAAGCGGTGCATGGCGCGCCCGCCCCGCAGCCGGAACTCCAGCTGCGCCTGCGGGTTGATCATCGTGACCTCGGGGCGGAAGCACTCGATGTCGCCGATCGTCCCGGTGCGCTCGGCGCGCCACTTCGGCCGGACCCGCAGCCCGGTCTTGAGGACCTTCGGCGGCTCGGCGCCCGGCTCGAACTCGCCGAGGTCGAGCGCGTGCACGAGGGCGGTGTCGGCACCGTCGGGCCGGATCAGCGCCCACGCGAAGGGACGATCGAAGGGGTGTTCCTTCGCCGGACGCGGCACCCACGACCAGGTGGTCACCGTGCCGGCGGGTCCGACCCCGACGAACTCGTCCGTCACGTCCTCGCCGGTGTCCGGGTCGTACTCGGTCGGCGGGACGAGCACCCGCCCGCCCGCCGTCCGGATGCCGACCATCCGGCCGTCCCGCAGCTCGCTCAGGAACCGGCCGATGACCGGGCCGACCGAGCGGGTGTAGCCCCCGGGGAACCCGATGACGTGGTTGGGGTCGGCCGTGTTAGATGGCACTGTCGCGGTCCTTCCAATACGGGTCCCGCAGCTTGCGCTTGAGGAGCTTGCCGTTCGGCTCGCGCGGCATCGTCTCGATGTAGTCGATGGACTTCGGCCACTTCATCTTGGCGAGCCGTCCCTCCAGCGACTTGAGGATGTCGGCCGTCAGCTCGTCGCCGGGTGCGGTGCCCTCGGCGGGCTCCACGACGGCCTTGATCTGCTCGCCCCACTCGTCGTCCGGGATGCCGAACACGGCCACGTCCGCGACCTTCGGATGCATGGTGATCTCGTTCTCGATCTCGGCCGGGTAGATGTTCGCCCCGCCCGAGATGATCATGTCGGACTTGCGGTCGGACAGGAACAGGAACCCGTCGTCGGTGAGGTAGCCGATGTCCCCGACGGTGAAGAAGTCCTTCAGGCGGTTCTTCTCCGTCTTCTCCTTGTCGCCCTTGTACTCGAACTCGACGCCGGCCATCTTCATGTAGATCGTGCCGTTCGTCCCGGCCGGGACGGGCTCGCCGTCGTCGTCCACGATGAGGATCTCGCTGATCGGCCACGCGTTGCCGACCGTCCCGGGGTGGTCGCGCCAGTCGGCGGGGCTGGCGATCGTCCCGCCGCCCTCGGTCGCCGCGTAGTACTCCCAGATGCAGTCGCCCCACCATTCGAGCATCTGCTGCTTGATCGGCACGGGGCACGGCGCGGCCGCGTGGATCGCCCACTTCATGCTCGACACGTCGTACCTGGACTTGACGTCGTCAGGCAGGGCGAGGAGCCGCTTGAAGTGCGTCGGCACCATGTGGGTATTGCTCACGCCGTGTTCCTGGATCATTCTCAGAGTGTCTTCGGCGTCCCACCGGTCCGTGTAGACAAGGGTATGACCCATGTGGAGGGCCGTGCCGCCGAACTGGGTGACGGCCGTGTGGTAGTTCGGTGAGGTGATCAGATGGGCCTGCTGCTCGCCCCCTGCCGGACGGCCCGGCGTGATGCCGAACAGGGTCAGCAGGAAGGTCATCAGCTCGGCGCTGTCGTCGGGGTCGATGCCCATCAGCGCCCGCTTGACGCCCTTCGGGCGCCCGGTCGTCCCGGACGTGTAGTGCATCGTCGCGCCGTTGGTCCGCTCGTCCGGCGCCGTGTCGGGCTGGCCCTCGACCAGTTCCTCGTACGGGCGGAAGCCTTCGACGTTCCCGATCGCGAACCGCCGGTGGGCCTCGATCTCCGCGCCGGCCGGCACGCCCTCGGCGGCGTACCGCTCGTGGACGAAGAACGCCTTGGCGTCGCTGTCGGCGACGATGTAGCCGATCTCCGGTCCCGCCAGATGCCAGTTGATCGGCGTGTAGTACCAGCCGGCCTGCAGCGCCGCCAGATACAGGACGAGCCCGTCGACGCCGTTCGGGACGAGCGCGCTGAAGCCGTCGCCGTTCTTCAGGCCGAGTGCGCGAAGCCCGTGGACGACCCTGTTCGAGCGGGCCAGCAGATCGCCCGCGGAGTACTTCGTCCCGTCCGGATCGACGGCCGCGACCCACTCGGGATCGGCCTGTGCCAGCCGCCAAAAGCCCAATGACCCCATCGGATCTCCCTACGTGAGCACGGTGAGCGCCGTCACCCGGCGGCGCCCCGGCGTCCAAAGTAGATCACGTTCTCGTTTTGCTTATCAACCCCTACCGGTAGGGCAGCGGTCTAACTAGAATCTGTTCTCGTTTGGCATCTTGAGTGGAGGAACCATGGCGGAACGGCTGCCCATCAGCACCGAGCACTGCATCGTCGAGCGCGACGGCCACGTCGTCATCGTCACGATGAACCGGCCCGAGGCGCGCAACGCGCTCAGCTCGTCCATGCTGGTGGGTCTCGCGGACGCCTGGGCCTACATGTCCGAGACGCCAGAGGTCCGCGTCGGCATCCTCACCGGGGCCGAGGGCACGTTCTGCGCCGGCGCCGACCTGAAGGCCATGGGACAGACGCCGTCCGACCCGCGCGTCCAGGAGCGCATGGCGCAGATCCCCAACTTCCACTGGAAGGGCCTCCTCCGCGAGGGGCAGCCCACCAAGCCGCTCATCTGCGCCATCGAGGGCTACGCCGTCGCGGGCGGAACCGAACTGCTGGTCGGCACCGACCTGCGCGTCGTCGCCGAGGGCGCCACGCTCGGCCTGTACGAGGCGAAGCGCGGCCTGTTCCCCATGGGCGGCTCCGCGATCCGGCTCCCCCGCCAGATCGGCTACGCCAACGCGATGGACATCCTGCTGACCGCCCGCTCGGTGACCCCGCAGGAGGCCCTCGACATGGGCCTGGTCAACAAGGTCGTCCCGGACGGCACCGCCCTCGCCGCCGCCCGCGAACTGGCCGGCCAGATCGCCGAGTGCGGCCCCCTGGCCGTCCAGGGCATCCTGCGCACGTACCGCGAGACCGAGCACCTCTCCGAAGAGGACGCCCTCAAGATCTCCGACGAGATCGGCTGGCCCGTCATCGGCTCCCAGGACGCCAAGGAGGGCTCCCTGGCGTTCAAGGAGAAGCGACCCGCCGTCTACAAGGGCGAATGACGACGTGAAGCGGCCGGGCGGCCGGGCGGTCCGGCGCCCGGCACGGTTCCGGCGCGACGCCTCTTCTGATCCGGTCTTCTAGTCCGACGTCCCCGTGGACGCCGTGGCCGGGGCGCTGTCGGGGGCGGTGAAGGAGCAGGGCAGTCGCTTGTAGCCGTTGATGAAGCCCGAGAGCAGCCGGTCGGGTTCGCCTGCGGAGATGTCGGGGAGCCGGGTCAGGAGCTCGCGGAACATCACGGTGATCTCCCTGCGGGCGAGGTTGGCGCCCAGGCAGAAGTGCGGTCCGGGTCCGCCGAACCCGAGGTGCGGGTTGGGTGAGCGGGTGATGTCGAAGACGTCGGGGTCGGCGAAGACGGCCTCGTCCCGGTTCGCCGACAGGTAGAACATGTTGATCTTGTCGCCCTTGCGGAACCGGTGGCCGTTCAGCTCGTGGTCGCGGGTCACGTTGCGGCGCATGAAGATCACCGGGGAGGAGTAGCGGACGATCTCCTCCACCGCCCCGCCGATCCGTGCGTCGAAGTCGGCCAGCAGGAGCGCACGCTGGTCGGGGTGGTCGGTGAGCAGTCTGAGGCCGTGGGCGAGCGCGTTCCGGGTCGTCTCGTTGCCGGCGACCACCAGCAGGAGGAAGAACGCCCCGAACTCGCGCGGGCTCAGCCGTTCGCCGTCGAGGTTGGCGTTGACCAGGAGCGAGGTCAGGTCGCCGGTGGGCCGGGCGCGCCGCCGGCGGCCGATCCGGGCCGCGAGCCGGTGCAGTTCCCATCCGGCCCGTGCCACCGTGCCGAGCAGCCTCATGGTGGACAGGCGGCCGAGTTTCGCCTCTCCGTCGACGTAGCGGAGGCCATCGCCGACGTACTCGGGGTCGGAGTAGCCCACGATGATGTTGGTCAGCTTGATGACCCGCCGATGGTGCTGGGCGGGGATGCCGAGCATGTCGCAGATGACCTCGGTCGGCAGCCGGGACGCCACCTCCTCCACGAAGTCGCACGGCCCGGTCTGGACGAGTTCGTCCACGATCCGCCTCGCCCGCGCGGCGATGTCGTCCTCGGCCTTGGCCAGGACCTTGGGCGTGAACGCCTTGGAGACGATCCGCCGGATCTTGGCGTGCCGCGGATCGTCCATGTCGATCATCGAGTTGAAGTACTTGTTCATCCAGTTCGGCATGTCCGCCGGGGCGGTCGCGCTCGGCTCGCTGGAGAACACCTTGGGCAGCCGGCTGATCTCCGCGACGTCGGCGTGCCGGACGACCGCCCAGTAGCCGGGGCTCCGTGGCAGGAACGGCATCTTGGGCAACTCGAAGAACTGCAGGTCGCGTTCACGCAGGTCGGCGAACACCGCCGCCCGCTCCTCCGGCGGCCTCGCCCAGAAACGCAGGTCGCTCAGGTCGGTGGGGGCCGCCTCGGCCGATGGTCCACGCACGGTTACCGCCTCTCTATCTGGTGATGGGCGCCACCAGAAAATCTGGTGTCAACTATCACCAACTTTGGCCGGGGACGTCAAGGAGTACGGCACAATCAGGACCATGAGCCAGCACGGACCGGCCACGCGGCCGTACAAGGGCGTGCCGGCGGCCGAGCGCAAGGCCCAGCGGCGCGCCGCCCTCATGGAGGCGGCCTGGGATCTGCTGGGCACCGAGGGCTGGCGGGTGGTGACCGTCCGTGGCGTCTCCGGCCACGCCGGCCTCAACGACCGGTACTTCTACGAGAGCTTCCCCGACCTGGACAGCCTGCTCCTGGCCGCCGTCGACGACCAGGCCGTCCAGGGCATGACGGCGATCCGCGCCGCGGCCCGCAACGCCCCCCGGCACATGGCCACCCGCACCCGGGCCGCGGTGTCGGCCATCTTCGACTTCCTCGCCGAGGACCCCCGCCGCACCCACGTCATGGCCCGCGAGTTCTCCGCGTCACCGGCGCTCCAGGACCGCAAGACCAAGATCATCCATGCGTTCGCCGACATCTTCATCGCCGAGGTCCACGAGCTGCTGGACGAGGTAGACCTCCCGGACCAGGATCTCCACCTCACGGCACTCACCATCACCGCCGGACTCTGGGAGACCGTCACGACGTGGCTGCGCGGAGACCTCGCCATGAGCCGCGACCACCTCATCGCCTACATCGTCGCCCTGCTCCTGGCCACCAC
>NZ_SMKK01000013.1 GCF_004348425.1 Actinomadura sp. 7K507 | reverse complement strand
CGAGCGGGAGATGGGGGACGGGAGGGGGCGGGATCCTGCATGGGGAACCTCCGCGAGCTCACCGGTGAACCAGGGACGGATGGGGTTGGCGGTTCACGCGCGGCCCGTGCGCACATCCTTATTCATTAGATGACTTGGTGTCTAGATCTCTGGGAGTGCGGCCGGGTTGCGGGCCAGGAGGCCGCCGTCGACCCGGTGCTCGGCGCCGGTCACGAACGACGAGCGCGGGCCGGCGAGGAACGCGACCACCTCGGCGACCTCCTCCGCGCCCGCCACCCGGCCGAGCGGATGCGACCGTCCCCACTCGGCGACCTGCGCGTCCTGCGCCGTGTCCCCGCGGAACAGGTCGGCGGCCCAGCGCAGCATCGGGGTGTCGACCGACCCCGGGCAGACCGCGTTCGCGCGGATGCCGTCGGCGGCGTGGTCGAGCGCCATCGCCCGCGTCAGCGCGTTGATCGCGGCCTTGCTGGCGCTGTAGGCGGCGACCCGGTCCTGCGAGACGAACGCCTGCACCGACGACATCGTCACGATCGTCCCGCCGCCCCGGCGCCGCAGTTCGGGGACGGCGGCGCGGCAGGCGAGGAAGACGCCCTTGACGTTGACGCCGAGCACCTCGTCCCACAGCTCCTCGGAGGTCTCCTCGACCGTCCCGTAGCGCTGGACGCCCGCGCAGGTCACCACCACGTCGAGGCCCCCGTGCAGGGACACCGCCTTCGCCACGAGCCCGTTCATCCGCCCGGCGTCGGTCACGTCGGCGACCACGCCCGTGACGTCCAGGCCGTCCGCGCGCAGTTCCTCCTCGGACCGCCGGACGTCCTCCTCGCCGACGCCGCAGAACACCACGGCGGCTCCGTCCGCCGCGAGCCGCCGCACCACCGCCCGCCCGATCCCCAGCGACCCGCCGGTCACGATGGCGGCCTTGCCGTCGAACTCCCTCACGTGTCCCCCTCCATGACGCCCGCGCTCAGCCGCAGACTCCGGGTGGAGCGCGGCTCCAGCCGGAGCGCGGTGCCGTTTCCGGCCGCCGCCGCGAGCCCGTCCGTCGGGTATCCGGCGAACGGTTCGAGTCCCATCACGTACGCGCGGCCCCACCACGGATGCCCGGTGGTCGCCCCGGCCTCCTGCCACAGCCACAGGTGCGGCAGGACGGACACGTCCCAGCGCACCCGCATCCCGAGACCGCTCCGCGGATCGACGACCTCGTAGCGGCCCTCGTCCAGGCCGGTGAGGTAGACGATCTCACTCGGCGCACCGTGGTCCGGGGCCACGCCGAGATCGACGACCCCGCCGGCGTCGGCGGGGACGTGCGGCCACTCGTGCGGCCCGCCCGCGAGGACGCGGCGCCCGCCCGGGGCGATCGCGGTCTCGTGCGGGACGACGCGGGCGCCGCCCGGCAGCCTGATGAGGTGCCCCGGGCGCAGGAACGGCGCGCCGAACACGATGTGGTGCCCCCACATCACCTCCAGCGGCACGTCCGACTCGTTGCTCAGCTCCTCCTCGATGATCAGCTCGGCCGCGCCGGACCGGAGCCGGAGCGTCTTGACCAGCCGCAGCGGCATCCGCCGGGCCCGCACAGTGAGCCGGACGGCGACCTCACCGGCTCCGTCGGCCACGATGCCGGCGTCCCACGGCAGCCCGGCGACCTCGCCGTGCTGGGCGAACGCGGCCCCCCGGTACGTGCTGGGCGCGCCGCCGTTCGGCAGGACCTCCTGCCAACCGCCCTCGTAGGAGTCGAGGAACGCGGCGGTGCCGTCGGCCGCGCCCCCGGCGAGGTCCCGCGGGTTGCGCAGGCCGTCCGGCGACAGCCACACGAAGTCCATGTCGCGCGGCTTGAAGCAGAACTCGGCGATGTCGCCGCCCTTGCCGGCGAGGACGGTCACCCGCAGCAGTTCGTTCTCCAGCACGAGGGCGTCCAGGCCCGCCCAGGTGATCTCGTGGATGCGCGCGCCCCAGTTGCGGGACGGACGGTGGCGTCGATACGTCGTCATCGATACGTCATCCCGGCCGGGCCGGTCAGCTCCAGCTCTCCGCCCCGCTGAAGGCGAAATGCTCCCCCGGCGCGTAGCGGGGGAACGGCTGGTACTCGTTCACGCCGGCACCGCCGCGCAGAAGCAGCGCGGACGGGAACGGCAGCGGCTCCTGGGTGATCCGCGTCGAGGTCGGGATGTAGCGGATCGTCAGGCCGCAGCGCCGGTGGGGCGATTCGTTGGCGTTGCTGCCGTGCATGATGTTCGGGTGGTGGACCTCGACGTCGCCGGGCTCCAGGACGAGGTCCACGGCACGCGACTCGTCCACCCCCGTGGCGCTCTCCACACCGAAGACGGCGCGGGCGTCATCGCGTTCCCGGACCTCGTGCAGGTCCTCCTTGTGGCTGCCGGGGATGACGCGCAGGCAGCCGTTCTCCGGGGTCGACCGGTCGACGGCGAGCCAGAGCGTCACGACGCGCATCGGGTCGAGCGGCCAGAACGCGCCGTCCTGGTGCCAGAGGACGGCCTTGCCGGTGTAGGGCGGCTTGGAGATGTACGCGGAGGCGAACAGGGCGATGTCGGGCCCGACGAACCGCTGCGCGACGTCCAGCAGCCGGTCGTCGGAGACGAGCCGCACCCAGAACGGGTCCTTGGCGACCAGTTCGGTGGACAGGTCCTCCCCGGTCCGGTCGGGGTGGCGCTCCTGAAGCCAGCGGACGTGCTCGTCCGCCTCGGCGATCAGCGCGGGATCGAGCACGCTCCTGAAGATCGCGTACCCGTCGTCGTCGTAGCCTCGCATCGGATCGTCGTGCATGCCCGTCCTTCCCTCGTCATGAACCGCGGCACACGCAGTCTGAGTGATTAGATCACTTGTTGTCTAGATGTATCGTCGCCTCCATCGCAGCCGCCCCGCGGAAAGGGACCCCATGAGCGCGCTGGACACCGTGATCGCGGCGAACCCCGGACGGCCCGCCCGGATCGCCCTGATCGGCGAGTGCATGATCGAGCTGAGCCACGCCGCGCCGGACCGGCTCGCGCTCGGGTACGCCGGGGACGCCTTCAACGTCGCCGCCTACCTCGCCCGGACCGCCGCCCCCGGGACGGCCGACGTCCAGTTCGTCACCCTCGTCGGCGACGACCCCTACAGCGCCGGCATGCGGGAGTCCTGGGCCCCGCACGGCGTAGGCGACCGGCACACCCGCGCCGTCCCCGGCGGCCAGGCCGGGCTCTACCTGATCCGCACGGACGGAGCCGGCGAGCGGACGTTCCACTACTACCGGTCGCAATCGGCCGCCCGCGGGCTGTTCGGCCCCGCCCACCCGGCCGAGATCGACGACGCCGTCGCGGACCACGACCTCGTCTACCTGTCGGGGATCACCCTGTCGATCCTGTCCGGGCCCGCCCGGGAACGGCTCCTCGGCGTCCTGGACGAGACGCGGCGGCGCGGCGGCCTGGTCGCCTTCGACGGCAACTACCGTCCCGCCGGATGGCCCGCGCCCGCCGCCGCGGCCGCCGCCATGTCCGCCGTCCTGGCCCGCACCGACATCGCGCTGCCCACCCTCACCGACGACCAGGCCGTGTTCGGCGACGCGTCCGCCGGCGACGCCGTGCGCCGCCTGCGGGCCGCCGGGGTCCCCGAGATCGCCGTCAAGCTGGGAGCGAACGGCTGCGTGATCGCCGGCGCCGGCGGCGAAGAGGCCGTCCCGGCCGTCCCCGGGGTGGCCGTGGTCGACACGACCGCGGCGGGCGACGCGTTCAACGGCGGCTATCTCGCGGCCAGGCTCGGCGGCGCCGGACGGCGCGCGGCCGCCGGAACGGCGAGCGCCCTCGCGGCCCGCGTCATCGGCCACCGCGGCGCGCTCCTGCCGGTGGAAGCCCGCGCGGCCGGGCTCCGGGCATGATGCACGCCTCCTTCGCGGGGGGTTTGGAACGCGTCGTTTCACGTGGGCGCGGACATTGGTGAGAAAGCCACGCGCGGCGTAGTCTCGCGCAGGGGCTCGCAGGCGGTAGTTTCGAAGCAGCGGGACCATCCTGCGAGGGAGTGACGTGACCGAGGAAACCGCTGCAATGCCGACCAGTACGAAGTTGTCCGTCCGCGACGTGGTGACGGTGAAGCTGCCCGCCGCGAGCGCCTACCTGTCCGTCCTGCGGACCGCCACCGCGGGCCTTGCGGCCAGGCTGGACTTCACGCTGGACGAGATAGAAGACCTTCGCATCGCCGTCGACGAGGCGTGCGCGATGCTGCTCTCCCAGGCCCTGCCAGGGACCGATCTCGTGTGCGAGTTCGAGCTGACCGGGGAGGCCATGCGGATCGCCGTCTCGGTCCTCACCGTCGACGGCGAGGAACCCAGCCGCGACACCTTCGCCTGGACGGTCCTGTCGTCGCTGGCGGGCGAGGTGGACGCGCAGGTGGGCGCCGACGACCGGGTCACCGTGACGCTGCAGAAGCGGCGCGGCATGGCGGGGGCGCCGTGACGGAGAAGACGACGACGGAGCAGACGACGGAACCGACGGAACCGACGGAACCGGCGGTCGCCGAGGTGAGCACCGAACGGACCGAGAGCGCGGTACCCGACCGCGCCCGGGCGCGGGCGCTGTTCGAGCGCCTCACCGAGCTTCCCGAGGGCGACCCCGAGCGCCAGCGCATCCGCGACCAGCTCGTGGAGCTGCACCTGCCGCTCGTGGAGTACCTCGCCCGCCGCTTCCGCAACCGCGGCGAGTGGCTGGACGACCTGATCCAGGTCGCCACCATCGGCCTGATCAAGTCGATCGACCGGTTCGACCTGGAGCGGGGCGTGGAGTTCTCCACGTACGCGACCCCGACCATCGTCGGCGAGATCAAGCGGCACTTCCGCGACAAGGGCTGGGCCGTGCGCGTCCCGCGCCGGCTGCAGGAGCTGAAGCTGTCGCTGACCAAGGCGATCAGCGATCTCGCCCAGCGCGAGGGCCGGGCGCCGACCGTCAGCGAGCTGGCCGCGCACCTGCAGATGAGCGAGGAGGAGGTGCTGGAGGGCCTGGAGTCGGCGAACGCCTACTCCACCGTCTCCCTGGACGCCCCCGACTCCGGCGACGAGGACGCTCCCGCGGTGGCCGACTCGCTCGGCATGGTCGACGAGTCGCTGGAGGGCGTGGAGTACCGCGAATCCCTCAAGCCGCTGCTGGAGAAGCTGCCCGCCCGGGAGAAGAAGATCCTGCTGCTGCGCTTCTTCGGCAACATGACCCAGTCGCAGATCGCCGCCGAGCTCGGCATCTCCCAGATGCACGTGTCGAGGCTGCTCGCCCGTACCCTCGCCCAGCTCCGCGAGGGCCTCACCGCCGACGAATAGCGGCCGTTTCGCCGCCGAGCGGCCCGGGGTATCCGGGCCCTCGGCGCCGGGTCACTTCTTCGTGGGCTGTTCCTTCAGGCGGTCCATGAGGCGCCGCCCGAGAGAGCGCGGCTCCTGCGGCGGCGCCTCTTCGGTGCCTTCGCCGTCGCGAAGGCCGTCCTTCTCTCCGCCGTCGATCTCGTCGTCGCCCCCGTGGTCCTCGTCGCCCTCGCGGTCCTTCTCCTCATCGTCCTCGTCGTCTTCTTCGAGGAGCCAGGCGGTGCTGGGCGGGCTGAGGACGGTGACCAGCGCGAGGACGGCGACCAGGGCCAGCGGGATCGCGATGGCCGGACGCTCGCTCTGCCACAGCGTCCACGCGACCGGCAGCGCGAAAAGCTGGGTCAGCACCGTGGGGGAACGGCTCCACGGCTCGGCGCGCAGCAACCCCCGGGCGCTGGCGAGCATGCCGAGGCCGCCGCCCAGCGCGAGGACGGTCACCCCGATCGCGCTGGCCGGGTCGACGGCGGCGCCGGCGGCCGTCTCCACGCCGGTGTAGACCCCGAATCCAACGGCGACGAGGCCTTCGGCGGCTTCGAGTGCGGCGGCGGCCTGCACGGTGATGGGACGCTTGGACACAACCCGAAACCCTACTCCCGTGGGGGAATCGAGCCGTTCCGGGGGGCGTGGAGGTCGTCCCCCACGAGAGGCCGGCCCGCTCCCCACCCGGACGGAGGGCGAACGCCGGGCGAACACATCGGGAACGATCGGTACGCTGACGCCGTGCGCGCCATCCTCATCGCCAACCCCAAGGCGACCTCCACCTCCCGGCGGGCCCGCGACATCCTGATGCGGGCCTTCACCGGCGACCTCGACCTCGTCCTCGCCGAGACGGGCCATCGCGGGCACGCGACCGAACTGGCCCGGCAGGCCGCCGTGAACGGCTACGACGTCGTGATCGCGCTCGGTGGCGACGGCACGGTGAACGAGGCCGTCAACGGGCTGCTCGCCGACGGGCCGTCCCCGGACCTGCCGGCGCTGGCGGTGCTGCCGTCCGGCAGCGCGAACGTCTTCGCCAAGACGCTCGGGCTGCCCGCCGACCCGATCGGCGCGACGAAGTCGGTACTGGAGGCGCTGCGGGCGGGACGGTACCGGACGGTCGGCCTCGGGACGGCGTGCCATCCGGGCGGCGCCGAACGCTACTTCACGTTCAGCGCGGGCGCCGGGCTGGACGCCGAGGTGGTCCGGGAGGTGGAGCGCCGCCGCGCCGCGGGGGCCACCGCCTACACCTCCCTGTACGTCCAGACGGCGATCCGGCATTTCTTCACCGGAACCGACCGGCGGCGTCCCTCCCTCACATTGGAGCAGCCGGGCCGTCCCGCCAAATCGGGGCTGTTTCTGGCATTCATCTCCAATACCTCGCCGTGGACCTATATGAACCGCATCCCGGTGAATCCGAGTCCCAGGGCGAACTTCTCGCGCGGCCTGGACGTGTTCGGGGTGCGTTCCCTGGACGTGGCCCCGACGCTCGGGGCGGTGGCGCAGATGCTCACCACCCGGGGCCGCCCCCTCCAGGGCCGGCATGTGGTGAACGTGCACGACGCGTCGCAGGTCACCATCCACGCGGAGCGCCCCATCGCCTTCCAGCTGGACGGCGACTACCTTGGCGAGCAGCGCAGCGTGACGTTCCGTTCGGTGCCGAAGGCAGTGCGCATCGTCATTTGAGTGCGCGACGTCATTCGAAGGCGCATGGACCGCCAGGTGCGAGCCAAGTAACACGGCTGTACCACGGGTGTGACCCATGCGACATCCATACTTTGAGAATCCTTTCTCAAAGGTCTTGCGCCTGCCGGGACCCCCTGACACGCTCAAAGTGCGTTATCCGAGACAGGGGCCCCAACGCCGTCGGCCTCCCGCTCGCAAGCGCCGCGGAACATTCACCCCTGGACCTGGCCACCGCCACCCCAGGCGTTCGCGACATGTGAAATCGTTCACAATAGTGGAGCTTCTCCACCACCTGACGAAGGAGTGGACCGCATGGACTGGCGCCACCGCGCAGCCTGCCGTGACGTGGACCCCGAGCTGTTCTTCCCGATCGGCAACACCGGACCCGCGATCCTGCAGATCGAAGAGGCCAAGCAGGTATGCCGGCGCTGCGACGTGACCGACGCCTGCCTGCGCTGGGCCCTCGAGTCCGGCCAGGACTCGGGCGTCTGGGGCGGAATGGGCGAAGACGAACGCCGCACCCTCAAGCGCCGCGCCTCCCGCATCCGTGCCCGCAGCGCCTTCTGATCGCACCGTCTTCTGACCGCAGCGCCTTCTGACCGCACCGCAGTGCCCGCCGCAGGAAGGCGCCTCCGCACCTGACGCCACGGGCACCGCAAGAGATCACGCGGGCCGGTCCGGATGATGGTCGTGGTCCAGGGGGACGTCCACGACCACCTCCGTACCGCCGCTGGGGCGGGGACGGAAGTCGAGGCTGCCGCCCAGTTCCCCGACGATCAGGGTCCGGACGATCTGGAGGCCCAGGCTGTCGCTGCTCTCCACGTCGAAGTCCGCCGGGAGCCCGACGCCGTCGTCAGCGATGATCGTGACGAGGCGGCGTCCGGCGGGCGCCTCGCCCTCCTCGTCGGTGACCTCGCGGGACTCGTGATCGCCGGCCTCCGGCCACTCCCCCCAGACCGCCACGCCGCCGCGCTCGCGGACCTCGCCCTCGCCGTGGCGCTGCGCGACGACCTCCAGGGTCCCGAAACGGCTGGCCAGGCCGTGTTCGAGGGCGTTCTGCAGCAGTTCGGTGAGCGCCATCGCCAGCGGCGTCGCCACCTCGGCGGGCAGGACGCCGAAGCTCCCCGTCCGCTTGGGCGTCACCTTGGTCTCCGGCGTGGACACCTCCGCCGCCATCGTGATCACCCGGTCCGCGATGTCGTCGAAGTCGATCAGCTGGTCGGGGGTGTGCGACAGCGTCTCGTGCACGATCGCGATGGACCCGACGCGCCGGACCGCCTCGTCCAGCGCCGCACGTCCCTCCGGGATCTGCAGCCGCCGCGCCTGGAGCCGCAGCAGTGCCGCGACCGTCTGCAGGTTGTTCTTCACCCGGTGGTGGATCTCCCGGATGGTGGCGTCCTTGGTCAGCAGTTCCCGGTCGCGCCAGCGCAGCTCCGTCACGTCCCGGCACAGGACGACCGCGCCGATCCGCGTCCCGCCGACCACCAGCGGGATCGTCCGCAACTGCATGATCGACCCGCGTGACTCCACCTCCACCTCGCGGGGCGCGCGGCCGGACAGGACGACGCTCAGCGCCTCCTCCCTCGGCTCCCCGGTGTCGCACAGGTCCGCGGTGACCTGCCCGAGCGCCTCGCCGACCAGGTCGGCGGGGTAGCCGAGCCGCCGGTAGGCCGACTGGGCGTTGGGGCTGGAGTAGGTGACCCGGCCCGAGCGGTCCAGCCGCATCAGCCCGTCGCCGACGCGCGGCGAGCGGACCATGTTGGGCTCCTCCCCCGGCACCGGGAACCGCCCCTCGGAGATCATCGTCGCGAGGTCGCTGGCGCTCTGCAGGTACGTCAGCTCCAGCCGGCTCGGGGTCCGGGCCGAGCTGAGGTTCGTGCTGCGCTGGATCACCCCGAGGACCTTGGCTCCGCGCCGCACCGGGATCGACTCCTCCCGGACGGGGATGCCGCTCCCCCACTCCGGGTCGCCCTCCCGGACGATCCGCCGCTCCCGCCACGCCACGTCGATCAGCCCGCGCCGTCCCGTCCGGACGACCTTGCCGACGAGGTCCTCGGGGTAGGCGGTGGGGCCGGTCGTCGGCCGCATCTGCGCGATCGCCACCCAGCCCGGCACGGTGGCGCCGGTGTCGAGCGCGCTCCGCTTGCCCCGGCCCCCGCGCGACGTGGCGTCGGCGGGCAGCGCGTCCGCCGACCGCAGCGGCACCCAGAGCAGCAGGTCCGCGAACGACAGGTCGGCGAGGAGCTGCCAGTCCGACACCAGCGCGTGCAGCCACTCCAGGTCGGCCTCGGTGAGGTCGGTCTGATCGCGGACGAGATCGGTCAAGGTAGGCACGTGACCATCATCGCCGATCGGCCTTGGTGCCGGGCCCGCTCCCCCGGCCCGCGGGTGGCCTGGCAGGATTCCCGCATGACCGCAGCACGAGACCCCCTGGCCAGGTTCCGGGACGCGGCTGCGCGGCGCGCCGAGGCCGGGCTGCGCCGGACGCTGCGTCCCCATCCCGGCGGCGCGGGCGGGCCCGTGGATCTGGCCTCCAACGACTATCTCGGGCTCGCCGGCGACCCGCGCCTGGTCGAGGGCGCCGTCGCGGCGGCGCGCGCGTGGGGCACCGGCTCCACCGGTTCGCGCCTCGTCACCGGAACCACCGAACTGCACGCCGAACTGGACCGGCGGCTCGCCGGGTTCACCGGCAGCCCCGCCGGGCTCGTCTTCTCCTCCGGCTTCCTGGCCAACCTCGGTGCCGTCACCGCGCTCGCCGGTCCGGGCACGCTCGTCGTGTCCGACCAGGTCAACCACGCCTCCATCGTGGACGCGTGCAGGCTGTCGCGCTCCCGCGTCGTGATCGTCCCGCACCGGGACGCGGCCGCCGTCGAGCAGGCCCTCGCCGAACGCGACGAGGACGACGCCGTCGTCGTCACCGACGCGGTCTTCTCCGTGGACGGCGACCTCGCGCCGCTGGGGGCGCTGCACCGCGCCGCCCGGACGCACGGCGCGCTGCTGGTGATCGACGAGGCGCACGCGCTCGGCGTCGTCGGCGACGGCGGACGGGGCGCCGCGCACGCCGCGGGCCTCGCGGGCGAGCCCGACGTCGTCCTCACGCTCACGCTGTCGAAATCGCTGGCTTCGCAGGGCGGCGCGGTCCTCGGCGCCCCCGAGGTGATCGACACGCTGGTCGACACCGGCCGGTCGTTCATCTTCGACACCGGCCTGAACCCGCCCGCCGCCGGGGCCGCACTCGCGGCACTCGACGTCCTGGAATCCGACCCGGAACTGCCCGCCCGCGCCCGTGACCGCGCCCGCCGCGTCGCCGGGCTCGCGGCCGGTTCCGGCCTGGAGACCGCCGAACCCGCCGCGGCCGTCGTCCCGGTGTACCTCGGCGAGCCGCACGCCGCCGTCCGCGCGGCCGGGATCTGCGCCGACCACGGTCTCCGCGCCGGCTGCTTCAGGCCGCCCTCGGTTCCGAAGGGCCGCGCGTGCCTCCGCCTCACCGCGCGCGCCACCCTGGACGAGTCGGACCTCACAGCCCTCGGCACCGCCCTGGCTGAGGTGGCGTCTTCTACCGCCCGTAGTCTTCACACATAACATCGGGGAAAACCGATGATGAACGTGAGGAGATGCCGTGACGGAGGTCAGGGGCGGGCCCCGGCACGGGGGCGGATTCGAGCACGGATTCGACCGGGCCTCGCTCGGCGACATCGGTAGGCGCCACCCGAATCAGGCACCCCGTATCCCGAAGTACTACAAGCTCAAAGAGCTGCTCGTAGAGCTGATCCAGTCGCTTCCGCCGGGCAGCCCGCTGCCTCCCGAACGGACTTTGGCCGAGAAGTACGAGACGTCCCGCACCACCGTCCGCCAGGCCCTGGCCGAACTCGTCGTCGAAGGACGGCTGCAGCGCATCCAGGGCAAAGGCACCTTCGTGGCCAAGCCGAAGGTGTCGCAGGAACTCCAGCTCGTCAGCTACACCGAGGACATGCGGCACCACGGGCTGCGCCCTGAGACCCGCATCCTCGAAGCCGGCTACGTCAGCGCCGACGAACGCCTCGCCACCCTGCTCGCCATCCGCCCCGGCGGCCGGGTCCTGCGCGTCCACCGCCTGCGCCTCGCCGACGGCGAACCCATGTCGATCGACACCTCCCACCTCCCGGCCCGCCGCTTCCCCGGCCTGCGCCGCGAACTCCCCCGCCACCGCTCCCTCTACGAGACGCTCGCGACCGCCTACGACGTCCACCTCACCGAGGCCGAGGAGACGATCGAGACCGTCCTGGCCACCCCCCACGACGCGCAGCTCCTCGGCGTGGACGTCGGCCTCCCCATGCTCCTGCTCTCCCGCCACGCCCTCGACACCACCGGCCAGCCCGTCGAATGGGCCCAGTCCCTGTACCGAGGCGACCGCTACAAGTTCATCACCCGCCTCCGCCGCTGACCGCGAGGAGTCCTGGTCGCTGGAAGAGACGGTCCGACTCCCGGGAAGGTCGTGCTCGATCACATCCGGCGCATCATCCGGGAGCGGATGGTCATGGTCGTGTGAGTCTCACAAGGTCTGGCTCAGGGCCTTGATGGGCATTTGCAGGTCGGTGAGGAGTTCCAGGTCCTTTTCGGCTGGGCGGCCCAGGGTCGTCAGGTAGTTGCCTACGATTACGGCGTTGATGCCGCCCAGCATCCCTTCGCGGGTGCCGAGGTCGCCGAGGGTGAGTTCGCGGCCGCCGGCGTACCGGAGGATGGTGCGGGGCAGGGCGAGGCGGAACGCGGCGATGGTGCGGAGGGCGTCGGCGCCCTCGACCAGCGGGAGGTCGGCGAACGGGGTGCCGGGACGGGGCGCCAGGAAGTTCAGCGGGACCTCGTCGGGTTCGAGGTCGGCGAGCTGGCCGGCGAACTCGGCGCGCTGCTCGATGGTCTCGCCCATGCCGACGATGCCGCCGCAGCACACCTCCATTCCCGCTTCCTTGACCATGCGGAGGGTGTCCCAGCGTTCCTCCCACGAGTGGGTGGTGACCACGTTCGGGAAGTGGGAGCGGGCCGTCTCCAGGTTGTGGTTGTAGCGGTGGACGCCCATCGCGGTGAGCTCGTCCACCTGCTCCTGGGTGAGCATGCCGAGCGAGCAGGCGATGTTGATCTCGACGGCGTCGTTGATGGCCTTGATGCCGTCGCGGACCTGCGACATGAGGCGCTCGTCCGGGCCGCGGACGGCGGCGACGATGCAGAACTCGGTCGCTCCGGTCTTCGCGGTCTCCTTCGCGGCCTCGACCAGTTCGGGGATGTTCAGCCACACCGAGCGGACGGGCGACTCGAACTTGCCGGACTGCGAGCAGAAGTGGCAGTCCTCGGGGCAGCCGCCGGTCTTCAGCGACACGATGCCCTCGACCTCGACCTCGGGCCCGCACCAGCGCATCCGTACGTCGTGGGCGAGCGCGAGGAGGTCCTCCAGCCGGTCGTCGGGAAGGGTCAGGCATTCGAGCACCTGGGCGGCGGACAGGCCCCTGCCCTCGTCCAATACCTGACGGCGGGCTACGTCGAGGATGTCTGTCACGTACTACTCCTTGTCGAGGCCGAAACTGTCACGGAAAGCGGCGGCGTCGAACGCGCCGCCGAACGAGGGGGCCAGGCCGCGGTGCGCGGCCAGGAGGAACTCCGCCGGGTCCAGCGCGCCCGCGCCGGCGGGCAGGACGCCCGCCAGCGGCCGGGCCGCGATGGTCTCCAGGTCGCGGATGTTGCTGCGCATCGCGAGGTCCGGGTCGTCCGGCCACGCGCCGATGACGACGCCCGCGAGCTGCACGCCGCGGTGCGCCATCGCCTCCAGGGTGAGGGCGGTCTGGTTGAGGGTGCCGAGATCGGGGCGGGCCACCACGACGGCGGCGGCGCCGAGCCAGCGGGCGAAGTCGGCGATCGTGGTGCCCTCGTCGTCGTAGCGGACGAGGAGGCCGCCCGCCCCCTCGATCAGCACCAGGCGGCGGTCGCCGGACAGTTCCCGGACGCGTTCGGCCACCTCGGGCAGCCGGACGGGCGGGACGCCGGCGCGGCGGGCCGCGGCGGCGGGCGACAGCGGGTCGGGGAAGCGCGCGAACTCGTGCACGTCGTCGAGTCCGGCGAGCCGCCGGACCTCGTCGAGGTCGCCGGGCTCCCCGTCGCGGACGCCGGTCTGCCCGGGTTTGACGACGGCGGCGGGCGCGCCGCGCGTGGCGGCGACCGCGGCCAGCGCCGCAGTGACGACGGTCTTCCCGACGCCCGTACACGTCCCGGTCACCACGAGGACACTCACAAGGCGTGACCCTAGCGCGGGGCCGTGGCGGGGACGGCGGCCGGACCCCACAGTCTTCGGCGGCCGCTTTTTGTAGCGGGCCGTCCAGGGGAACGCGGCGATCGGAATCGGCGGTCTGCCCTACACCGCCACCTGCACCGCCGTTTCCGCTTCGGGTCGGCTTGCTCGTTCGAGGAGGTCGGCCAGTGCCGCGAGTGGCGGGCTGGTGCGGCCGGAGCGCCAGACCAGACCGAGCCGGCTGGTCGCCTCGAGTCCGCGGACGGGGATGTAGCGCAGGTCGGTGCGGGCGTGGTACTCGGTCAGCGGGCGGCAGGCGAGCATCGCGTGGTGTCCGGACGCGACCAGGGCCATGCCCTGCTGGATGGTCATGATTCCCGCGGTCGAGGGGATCGGCGCACCGGAGGGTGTGGCCGGGGGCGTGCGCGCGGCCTTCCAGTAGCCGGGGGCGTCACCGATGCGGTGCAGGAGGTCGAAGTCGGCGAGCCCTTCCAGGTCGACCGCCTCCCGGCCGGCGAGCGGGTGACCGGCGCTGAGGACGATGAACTGGTCCTGGGGCGGGAAACGGAAGCCGACGGTCAGCTCGGTCTCGTGCACCGGCAGCTCGGCGATCACCGCATCGACCTCGCCGTCGATCACGGCCGTGAACGGCGAGCCGACGGGCAGGTCGTGGGTGTGGACGGCCACGCCGTGCTGCTCGCGCAGGGCGCGGAAGGTGGAGGTGATCTCCTCGTAGACCATGCCGGTGAACCCGATCCGCAGCTCTTCGACGGCTCCGCGCATCGCGCGGTCGCGGGCGCGGTCGAAGGTGCGCAGCAGCGTGCGGTAGGCCGGACGGACCTCCTTGACGAACTGCGCGCCGACGCGGGTCAGGCGGACGCGGCGGCTGGTGCGCTCGACCAGGCGTGCCCCGATCCGGGTCTCCAGGGCGGCGATGAGCTGGCTGACCCGTGACTGGGAGCAGCCCAGACGCTGGGCGGTGCGACCGAAGTGCAGTTCCTCGGCCAGGGCGAGCAGGCACTCGATCTGCTGCAGATGCGCCTGGTGCATCGCCGGAAGCCCGTTGCTCATGTCTCCGACCATACGTCCCCATCGATCAGTCGGGCTCATCGTTCGATGAGGAGATCGCTGTTGTTCCCGGGTCTCGGCGGCAATGGACTGGTGGGCATGATCTCTTCTGCGCCCCCATCGGAAAGCGTCGAACAGGACCGGACCTCGCCGCCGCAATGGGTCGCGGTCGGCGTGCTGACGCTGAGCACGTTCATGGTTGTGACCTCGGAGATGCTGCCGGTAGGGGTGCTCACCCCGATGGCCGGCGGGCTGGGCATCTCCCCGGGCGCGACCGGTACCAGCCTGACGATCACGGGTGTGGTCTCGGCTGTCACCGCCCCGGTCGTGCCGCGGCTGCTGGGGCACCTGGACCGCCGGGTGGTGCTGGCCGCGGCGATGGCGGTGCTGGCCATCGGCAACGGCCTGACGACGATCGCCGGCGGCTTCGGGATGCTCGTGGTCTCACGGATCATCCTCGGCGTCGGCATGGGCACCGTCTGGGGCTTGGCGGTGGCGGTGGCGGCCCGGCTGGTCGCACCGCGCGATGCCGGCCTGGCGGTCTCCTTCGCCGTCAGCGGCATCGCCGCGGCCTCCGTGCTCGGCGTGCCCCTGGGCACGCTGGCGGCGAACGCCTCCGGCTGGCGGGCCGCGTTCGGCGCGCTCACCGCGCTGGCGCTGCTCCTCGCCGCCGCGCTGCTCCTCGCGCTGCCCGAGCTGCGCCGTCCCGTCGCCGCGGAGGGCGAGGCGGAGACCGGGCGGCGCCGTTCCTTGGCACGCCCGGCGGTCATCACCGGACTCGTCGTCGTCGTGCTACTCGTCACGGCGCACTTCGCCGCGTACACCTACGTGCGTCCCGCCCTCGAAGAGCTGGCCGGCATGCCGGCGAACACGATCGCGCTGCTGTTGCTGCTCTACGGCGTGTTCGGCCTGATCGGCAACTTCGCCGCCGGAGCCGCCGCCGGACGCCGTCCGCGCCTGACCGTCCTGCTGCTCGCCACGGGGATCACGGTCGCTCTGGTGAACCTCGCCCTGTTCGGCACCGTCGCGCTGGCCGCCGGCCTGGCGATCGCCCTGTGGGGTGTGGCCTACGGAGGTCTCTCCGTGGGGGGACAGCTGTGGATGACCACCGCCGCACCGGACCGGGTCGAGCACATCACCGGCCTGTACGTGGGCGTGTTCGCCGGCTCGATCGCCCTGGGCGCCTTCGCCGGCGGCCTGGTCGTCGAGGGAGCGGGCATCGTGCCGCTGCTGTGGGGCACCGCGTCCCTCGCCCTGGCCTCCCTGCTGGTGGGGCTCGCCAGGCCCGGACCGAAGCCCGCCCGCCTGTCGCCGACCTCATGACCGAGTACGGCTAGCGGACGTCCAGGTCGGCTGCTACCTCACGGGCTGTGGCGGCTAGGTCGGGGTCGAGTTGGTCTAGGCGGACGTCCAGGTCGTCGGTGAAGCGGTGGCGTTCGAGGTTCGGGGCCGGGTTGGCTTCTGGCATCCATGCGGAGTGGATGAGGAACGGCACCGTCGTGCCGTTGGGCGGGGCCAGGACGGAGATGGGGCCTCGGCCCACGTCGGCGGCGTCGAAGAGTTCGATGCGGAAGCGGTCGTCGTTGTGGACGGCGACGACCAGGTAGCCGTCGTGGCCGCCGGGGTTCGTACCGGCGTAGCGGGTGCCGCCTCGGCCGCGCGGGACGAACGACGGCGATGTGGGGTAGTCGTCCAGGGCGAACGTCCACTCCGACAGGGCCTTGAGGTCTTCGCGGTCGTGGGTGACCAGGACGGCCGGGGTCTCTTCTGCGGGGAACAGCGACGGGTCTATGCGGCCCTCGTAGTTGCGCATGGCCCGCTGGTTGATGGCCTCTGGGTGGAAGCCGAGGTAGATGAGGTGGTGGCGGGTCGGGTCGGTCTGCCCTTCGATGCACCAGTCGATGGCGGACAGTTCGGCCTGCCACCACCGTTCGGGGTCGCTGGCGCGCGCGCGTTCCCGCACCTGGCCGGTCTCCGGGTCGAACTGCAGGACGGTCGTGAGCGCGGGCGTCATGCCGTGGCAGTACATGCCGCGCAAGGCCGGGTCGATCGGACGGCCGTAGACGTCGATGTCGTCCTCGCGCAGGTACATCCCGATGTCCACGCCTTCGCTGTGCTCCATCACGACCTGGACGCCGTCGGTGTCGTCGTAGCGGGCGTAGAAGTGGTTGACCTCGGGGGCGATGCGGAACTGCTTGCAGGAGACCGTTCCGCGCCCTGGAACCAGGTCGTCCTTGCGGATGAGCAGTACGGGACCATCGGGATTGTTGGCGACGGTCCGCTCGCCGCCGAAGACCTCGTCGGTGTCGATCTTGTAGGCGGTGTCGGCGAGGACGAGCCAGTCGCGGGTCTGGGTGATGGTGTGCGTGGCCTGCGGGAGCACCGCGTTCTCGACGTCCCAGCGCTGGACGCGGGTCCCCGTCCCGTCGTAGCCGATGACGGCGACGGCGCCGGTGATCACGTCGCGGCTGACGCTCCACAGGCAGCCGCGCTCGGGGTCGATCACCGGGTGGGCGGTGGTGGAGACGAGCGGCAGGACGGCCTGGTCCATGGCCGGCTTCCAGTCGTCGCGGTGCCCGACCTCGGCGACGAACTCCAGCGTGACGGGGTCGACCTCCACCGGGCGTCCGGCGTCCCAGGTCACGAAGAGCCGGTCGCCCCACGGCAGCGGCGCGGTGTTGGCCGCGTTGACGAATCCCCACGGTGAGCTGGTGCCGACCGGTCCGGCGGTGAACAGGTCGGGACGCTTCTCCCGCAGCCGGACCGACGGGGTGTCGACGACGCGGGCGCGCCAGGCGAAGCGGCCGGCGGGCGCGCCGCCGGTGCCGGGGGTGAGCGACAGCCTGGCCATGATCCCGTCGCCGAAGAACGCGTGCAGCGGGCGGGTCCGCTGATCGGACGTGCTGACGACGTAATGGCCGCGGACGTCGTCCGGCCATGCGCCGGCGATGACGTCCAGGTCCATGTCGGCGACGTCCATGGCGGCGAGTGCCTGCTTGCCGAGGATCGAGCGCGGTACCGGCATCGGTGCCTCCGGGGGTCGGCTTCCCGCCAATCAACATCCCGGGAGGGTTCGTCGTCAACCCTCTAACTACTACTGCGCAGCAAGCGGTCGCTTGTTACGGTGCGTGCATGAGAGCCAGGCACGGTGGCGACACGGCGATCGCGGAGATCCGCAGGCACGGTGCGGAGACGATGTTCACGCTGTCGGGCGGGCACGTCTTCCCGCTGTACGACGGCGCGGTCGGCGAGGCGGCCGGTGCCGAAACGGGGGGCGACCCGACGGCAAAGGACGCGGTGCCCCGCATCCTGGACGTCCGGCACGAGCAGACCGCCGTGTTCGCGGCCGAGGCCACGGCGCGGCTCACCCGCCGCACCGGCCTGGCCGTCCTGACGGCGGGCCCCGGCGTCACCAACGGCGTCAGCGGCATCACGACGGCCCACTTCAACGGGTCCCCCGTCGTCGTGCTCGGCGGCCGCGCCCCGCTGGGCCGCTGGGGCGCCGGCGCGCTGCAGGAACTCGACCAGCCGCCGCTCCTGGCGCCCGTCACCAAGCTGGCGGCGACGGCGGGCGGGCCGGACACGCTCGCGTCCGACATCGCCCGCGCCTTCACGACCGCCGCCGCCCCGCACCGCGGCCCGGTCTTCCTCGACATCCACATGGACCACCTGTTCGGCCCGGCGGGCCCGGCCCGCGAGGACGGGCTCCCCGAGCCGCCGGAGCGCCCCGCCGACCCCGAACGGCTGGACCGCGTCGCCGCGCTGCTCAAGGCCGCGCGCCGTCCCGTCCTCGTGCTCGGCTCGGACGTGTGGATGGACGGCGCCGACGCGGCCGCCCGCGAGTTCGCCGAGGAGCTGCGGCTGCCCGTGGTCGCCAACGGCCAGGGCCGCGGCATCCTGCCGGCCGGGCACGAGCTGCTCGTCACCCGCGCCCGCGGCACCGCGTTCGGGGACGCCGACCTCGTCGTCGTCGCGGGCACGCCGCTGGACTTCCGGCTCGGCTACGGCTCGTTCGGCGACGGGACGGCCGAGGTCGTCCACCTCGCGGACGCGCCCTGCCAGCTCGCGACCCACCTGCGCCTCGCCGGGTCCGCGGCCGGGGACCTGTCCCTGCTGTTCGGCGACCTCGCCGCCGCCTGCGCGAAGGCGGGCGTGTCCCCGGCCTCCTACGCGGACTGGCGGGACGGCCTGCGCGACGCCACCTGCGCCGCCATCGCCGGCGACATCGACCTGCTCGCGTCCGCCGCCGACCCGGTCCATCCGCTGCGGATCTACGGGGAGCTGTCCAAGGTCCTCGACGACGACGCCGTGGTGATCGGGGACGGCGGCGACTTCGTGTCCTACGCGGGCAAGTACGTCGAGCCGCGGCGGCCCGGCGGCTGGCTCGACCCCGGCCCGTACGGGTGCCTCGGCACCGGGCTCGGCTACGCGATCGCCGCGCGGCTGGCCCGCCCGGACGCGCAGGTGGTGCTGCTGCTCGGCGACGGAGCCGCGGGCCTGTCGCTGATGGACGCCGATAGCCTGGTGCGGCACGGCCTGCCGGTCGTCATGATCGTGGGCAACAACGGATCCTGGGGGCTGGAGAAACACCCGATGCGCATGCTGTACGGCTACGACGTGGCCGCCGACCTGCAGCCGCACTGCCGCTACGACGAGGTCGTGAAGGCGCTCGGCGGGGCCGGTGAGCTGGTCACCCGCCCGGACGGGATCGGGGCCGCGCTGCGCCGCGCGTTCGACTCGGGCGTCCCGTACCTGGTCAACGTCGCCACCGACCCGGACGTCTCCTACCCCCGCAAGACCACCGGTGTCTGATCCCGTGATCGTCCGCCCGGCCCGGCCGGACGAGTACGCGCTTGTCGGCGACCTGACCGTAGAGGTCTACGTGGACGGCGGCCTGACGTCGCCCGCGTCCCCGTACGCGGGCACGCTCCGGGACGCCGCCGACCGCGCCGCCGGGTCCGAACTGCTCGTCGCCGAGGTCGCGGGCGAGGTCGCCGGCGCCGTCGCGTACTGCCCGCCCGGCAGCCCCTACGCCGAGGTCGCGGGGCCGGGCGAGGCCGAGTTCCGGATGCTCGCCGTCCGGGAGAAGGCCCGCGGCAAAGGCGTGGGGCAGGCCATGGTGCGGGCGTGTACCGACCGTGCCCGCGCGGCAGGGCTCAGTGCCGTGCGCCTGTCGACCCAGCCGGACATGGACGGCGCCCACCGCCTGTACGAGCGCATGGGCTTCGTCCGCACCCCCGACCGCGACTGGGAGCCCGTCCCCGGCCTGAAGCTGTTCACCTACGCCCTGACGTTCTAGGACGCGGCCCCCGGCTCCAGCGCGCCGTGCTCGGAGCAGCGGGCCGTCCAGCCGAGCGGCGTGACCTGGACGATCATCCGGCGGCGGCAGCGCGGGCAGTAGCGCGGCGGCTCCATCAGGAGGGCGGTGCGGCAGGCGGAGTGGTCGCCCTCGGCGGCGGGTTCCCCGCAGCGGTCGCAGTAGCTCAACGTTCCGCCCCCGGTGTGCGCATGCGCTCCACCACCCCGGTGTCGTAGGTGCCGTCCGCGAACTCGGGGTGGTCGAGCAGTTCCCGCAGGAAGGGCAGGTTCGTCGGCAGCCCCTCGATGCGGAGGTTGTCCACGGCGGCGCGGGCCCGGCGCAGCGCGTGGTCGCGGTCGTCGCCGTGGACGCACAGCTTGGCGAGCATCGGGTCGTAGTGGGTCGTGACGGTGGCGCCCTCGGCGTATCCGGCGTCGATGCGGATACCGTCGCCGACCGGCTCCTCCCACACCTTGATCTTGCCCGCGCTGGGGAAGAACCGCTGCGGGTCCTCGGCGTGGACACGGAACTCGAAGGCGTGGCCGCGGGGCGCCGCGCCGGTGAACGACACGGGTTCGCCGGCGGCGACGCGGAACTGCTGCTCGACGAGGTCGATGCCGGTGACCAGTTCGGTGACGCGGTGCTCGGCCTGGAGGCGGGTGTCCATCTCCAGGAAGAAGAACTCCTGCGCGGCGGGGTCGACGAGGCATTCGACGGTGCCGGCGCCGCGGTACCCGACCGCCTCGCCGGCGCGGACGGCGGCGGCGAGCATCCGCTCGCGAAGCGCCGGGGTGACGCCGGGCGACGGGGTCTCGCCGGCGACCTTCTCGTCGTTGCGCTGGACGGAGCAGTCCCGTTCGCCGAGCGCCACGACGGTCCCGTCGGCGAGGCCGAAGATCTGCACCTCGATGTGCCGGGCGCCCTCCACGTACCGTTCGAGCAGGACGTCGTCCTGGTGGAACAGCCATGCGGCCCGGGTGCGGACGGTCTCGTACGCCTCGCGCAGCGCCGCCTCGTCGTGGGCGACGCCGATGCCGGCGCCGCCGGTGCTCGCGGCGGGCTTGACCGCCACGGGGTAGCCGATGCGCGCGGCCTCCTCGACCGCGGTGCCGGCGTCCGGGACGGGCTCCCACACGCCGGGTGCGACGGGGACGCCCGCCTCCTTCATCAGGTTCCGGGAGTTGATCTTGTTGCCGAGCCGGGCGACGGCGAGCGGCGGCGGCCCGACCCACACGCGGTCCTGGCCGGCGACCGCGCGGGCGAACTCGGCGCTCTCGGCGAGGAACCCGTAGCCGGGGTGGACGGCCTGCGCGTTCGTCCGGCGCGCGGCCTCCAGGACCGCGGGCACGTTGAGGTAGCTGCGTGCGGGACTGGGCGGGCCGATGAGGACGGCCTCGTCCGCCTCGGCGACGAACGACAGGCCGGCGTCGGCCTCCGAGTACACCGCGATGGCCTTGATCCCCATCGCGCGTGCCGTGCGGATGATCCGGCCGGCGATCTCGCCGCGGTTCGCGACGAGCACGGACTCGAACACCTGCGGACTTCCCCTCGCGGATCGGCGGGACCAGAATGTCCCGACCCGGCCGACCCTAGCGGGAGCGCCGCCTCCGCGTCCGGCCAGGCCGCCGACAAGTACCCGGCCGCGGATCCGTCCGGCCGGATCAGGGCATGTGGCGGCCGCGCGCTACGCGGGGTTCAGGAGGCCGGCGTCCACGACGGCCCTGCCGTAGGGGCGGGCCAGTTCGGCGAGGTGCTCGCAGTCCTCCTCGCCGAGGGCGGAGTAGGCGGGGACGGCCAGGGCGTCGGTGCGGTCCTCGATGTGCTGTCGGAAGTCCTTGCCGGCGGCGGTGAGGGATTCGCCGTCCAGCAGCCCGCGGCCGCGGAGCCGTTCCGCGGTGGCGTCCCATTCGTCCGCGGGCCAGGCCCGGGTGGCCTGGAGGAACGGGGTGGGGACGGTGCCGGTGCCCGCGTGCAGGACGAGGGCCTCAAGCGGGGTGACGCCCTCGGCGGTGAGGACGGCGATGTGGCCGTCGCCGCGGAACTCGCGGAGGAGCGTCTGGGCCCACCAGAGCTGGAGGATCGGCTCGTCCGGCCAGGGCAGGGCGGCGTGCGCCGCGAAGAGCGGCCGGCCGTGGACGTGGTCGCAGGCCGCTTCGGCCGCGCGGCGGGCCAGGGCGAGGGTCTCCTGGAGATCGGGCAGCCGGTCGATGGCCGCGCGGCGGAGCGCGGCGCCGGCGGCGTCCGTCCGGGCGGCGAGCACCTGCTCCGGGCTCGCCGCGTCCCAGGCCGCCGGGAGCGCGCGGCGGACGACGGCCGGGTTGAAGTTGTAGAACGTCGCGGTGACGATCTCGGCGGACGCCCGTCCGAAGGCGGCCGCACGGGACGCGAAGTAGCCGGACGAGGTGTCCAGGCCGAGGGCGGCGTACCGCTCCGGGGCCTCCGGCACGAAGTAGATCATGCTGTGCACCGGTTCCAGCCGTCGCCATGCCTGCCGTGCCGCTTGCATCCGCCGCCTCCGGTCCGCCCGCTGGTACCGGCCGAACCTAATTCGGTTCGCGACCGTCCGTCAACCGTCGGTGGCAGTGACTTTCAGTGGCAGTGACGGGCCTCCGCCTCTGGTTCGGGCGGAACGGCCGCACGGGCCGGGGCCGGACGGTGCGAAAGGATCTCCGCCAGGACCGACAGGGCGATCTCCGGGGCGGTGCGGGCACCGATGTCCAGGCCCGCCGGGGTGTGGACGCGGTCACCGTGCTCCAGGGACGAGGTGACCGCCGTGCCTCGTTTCCGGCTGGCGATCAGCCCGATGTAGGGGACGCCGACGTCCAGCGCCGCCTTGAGGACGGTCTCCTCGTCCCGGCCGTGGGTGGCGACCACGACCGCCGCCGCGTCCGGGCCGGGCGGGTCGGCGGCCCCGGCCGGCCGCGCGTCGAACCCGGCGGCGCGTCCCACGTCGACGAGCGCGCGGGCGACCGGCCCGTCCCCGTACACGTGGACCAGGGCGGGCGGGATCACCGTTTCGAGGAACACGTCGAGCGTCCCGCCCGACAGGCACGGGTTGCTGACCGTGACCATCCCGTCCACGGGTGCGGCCGCCGCCCCCGGGGTGATGCGCAGGAGCGTCGACTCGCCGGACCGCAGGAGGCCCAGCGCATGGTCGCGCACCGCCGACTCGGCGCACTCGCCGCCGACGAACCCCTCCATCGTCCCGTCGGGCAGCACGAGCGCCCGGTCTCCGGTCTTCGCGCTCGTCGGGCGTTCCGCGCGGACGACCGTGGCTAGCACGTACGGCGTCCGTTCCCGGCGCAGGATCTCGGTCTTGTCCGTCATGGGATCGCCAGGTCCGTGCGGAAGGGCCGTCCCTGGATGACGCGCCAGACGTTCGCCGGGGTGAGCGGCATGTCGGCGTGCCGGACGCCGTAGGGCTGGAGGGCGTCCACGACGGCGTTGACGATCGCGGCGGGCGACCCGACCGTCGCGGACTCGCCGACGCCCTTGGCCCCGAGCGGATGGTGCGGGGACGGGGTGACGGTCTCGCCCAGCTCCCAGGACGGGCATTCCATCGACGTCGGCAGCAGGTAGTCCATGAACGACGCGCCGAGGTGGTTTCCGTCCTCGTCGAACGCCATGACCTGCATGAGCGCCATCCCGACCCCGTCGGCCAGCCCGCCGTGCACCTGCCCCTCGACGATCGTCGGGTTGATCCGGACACCGCAGTCGTCGACCGCGATGAAACGCCGGACGGTGACCTTGCCCGTGCCCGGGTCGACGTCCACGACCGCGATGTAGGCGCCGAACGGGTAGGTGAGGTTGGGCGGGTTGTAGACGGTGGTCGCGTCGAGGTGGCCTTCCACGCCCTCCGGCAGTTCGAGGCTGCCGTGCGCGGCCATGGCGATCTCCTGCATCGTGGCGCCGGACGACGGGTCGCCGCGGACGGTCCACCGTCCCGGCGTCCATTCGAGGTCCTCGGGCGCGGCCTCCAGCATCGCGCCCGCGACGATCCGGGCGCGCTCGCGCACCTTCCGCGCGACCACCGCCGTCGCCGCGCCCGACACCGGCGTGGACCGCGATCCGTAGGTGCCGAGCCCGAACGGCGTCTGGTCGGTGTCGCCGTGCACGACGTCGACGTCCTCGTACGGGATGCCGAGTTCATGCGCGACGATCTGCGCGAACGTCGTCTCGTGGCCCTGCCCCTGCGTCTGGACGGAGATGCGCAGCACGGCCTTCCCCGTGGGGTGGACGCGGAGTTCGGCACCATCGGCCATGCCGAGCCCGAGGATGTCCATGTGCTTGCGCGGGCCCGCGCCGACCGCCTCGGTGAAGAAGCTGATCCCGATGCCCATCAGCGGGCCGTCGCCGCGCTCGCGCCGGTCGGCCTGCTCGGCGCGCAGCTTGTCGTACCCGGCCATGTCCATCGCGGTGCGCAGCGTGCGGGGGTAGTCGCCGGAGTCGTACTCCCAGCCCGTCGCCGTCGAGTACGGGAACTGCTCGGAGCGCAGCAGGTTGCGCAGCCGCAGCACGGCGGGGTCGGTGTCCAGCTCGGCCGCCAGCAGGTCGATCATGCGCTCGACCAGGTAGGCGGCCTCGGTGATGCGGAACGAGCAGGCGTAGGCGACGCCGCCGGGCGCCTTGTTGGTGTAGACGCCGGTGACGGCGCAGTGCGCGGCCTCGATGTCGTAGGAACCGGTGAACACGTGGAAGAACCCGGCGGGGAACTTCGTCGGCTGCGCGGTGCCGTTGAACGCGCCGTGGTCGGCGAGGACCTTCACCCGGATCCCGCGGATGCGGCCGTCGCGCGTCGCGGCGATCTCACCGCGCATGTGGTAATCGCGGGCGAAGGACGTGGTCATCAGGTTCTCCGACCGGTCCTCCATCCACTTGACCGGGCGTCCCGTGACGATGGACCCGACGATCGCGCAGACGTAGCCGGGGTAGATGCCGACCTTGTTGCCGAAGCCGCCGCCGATGTCGGGCGAGATGACCCGGATCTTGTGCTCGGGCAGCCCGGCGACCAGCGCGTAGACGGTGCGGTGCGCGTGCGGCGCCTGGGTGGTGGTGTGGACGGTGAGCTTGCCGGTCACCTTGTCCATGTCGGCGACGATCCCGCACGTCTCCAGCGGCGCGGGATGCACCCGCGGGTACAGCATGTCCTGGGCGACGACCACCTCGGCGTCGTCGAAGACCCGGTCGGTCTGCTCCCCGTCGCCGGCCTCCCAGTCGAAGATGTGGTTGTCGGTGCGCCCCTCCACGTCGTCGCGGATGAGCGCGGCGCCGTCGTCCAGCGCGGTGCGGGCGTCGATCACCGGTGGCAGCGCCTCGTAGTCGACGTCGATCAGCTCCAGCGCGTCGCGTGCCGCGTAGTGCGTCTCGGCGACGACGAACGCGACCTCCTGTCCCTGGAACCGCACCTTGTCGGTAGCGAGGACGGCCTGGACGTCGTTGGACAGCGTCGGCATCCACGCGAGGTTCAGGCCGGAGAGGGTTTCCCCGGTGATGACGGCCCTGACCTGCGGGTGCGCCTCGGCGGCCGTGGTGTCGACCGAGAGGAGCCGGGCGTGGGCGTGCGGGCTGCGCAGCACCGCCCCGTACAGCATCCCCGGCAGCTTGATGTCGTCGACGTAGTTGCCCTGGCCGCGGATGAAGCGGGCGTCCTCCTTGCGCGGCACCCTGCCGAACCCATGCTGCCCGTTCCCGCCGTGCCCGTTGTCGCTGTGCCCGTTCTCGCTCATGAGGTCACTTCCTCGGACTGCTCGGCCGGCTCGGCGGGGTGCTCGGCCGCCCACCGGACGGAGCGGACGATGTTCTCGTAGCCGGTGCACCGGCAGATCTGCCCCGACACCGCCTCGCGGATCTCCGCCTCGGTCGGGTCCGGACGGTGGTCGAGCAGCCACCTCGACGTCATCAGCATGCCCGGGGTGCAGAACCCGCACTGCAGGCCGTGGCACTCGGAAAAGCCCTTCTGGACGGGGTCGAGCTCCCCGTCACGTTCCAGCCCCTCCACGGTGCGGACCTCCTTGCCGGACGCCATCACCGCCAGGACCGTGCACGACTTCACCGGCACCTCGTCCAGCCAGACGACGCACGCGCCGCAGTTGGACGTGTCGCAGCCCCAGTGCGTCCCGGTGAGGTCCAGGTCGTCTCGCAGAAAGTGGACGAGCAGCAGCCGCGGCTCCACGTCGCGGGTGTAGGGCTGCCCGTTGACCGTCACGGTGATGTTCATCCCTGCCACCTCTCGTAGGCGCGGCGCAGTGCGCGTGTGGTCAGCTCTCCGGCCAGGTGGCGCTTGTAGTCGGCCGGGCCCCGCTGGTCGGAGCCGGGGTCGCAGTGCTCGGCGGCGATCCGCCCGGCCTCGGCGAACGCCTCCTCGGACGGCACGGCGCCCCGCAGCGCGTCCTCCGCCTCGGCCGCGACGAAGTGCTCGGCGCGGACGGCGGTCAGCCCGATCCCGGCCTCGGCGATCCGGTCGCCGTCCATCCACAGGGCGGCTCCGGCGGCGGCGAGCGGCCAGTCCCCCACGCGCCGCTCGACCTTCTCGTACGCGCTCGCCCCTCCGGGTCTTATGGGCACCCGCAGCTCGGTGAGCAGCTCGCCCGGTTCGATGACCGTCTCGTAGGGGCCGGTGTGGAACTCGCGGAGCGGCACCGTCCGCTCCCCGTCCGGGCCCCGGATCACCGCGGACGCGCGCAGCGCGCCGAACGCGGCCGACAGGTCCTCGGACGGGTCGGCCTGGCACAGCGAGCCGCCGACCGTGCCGCGGTTGCGGACCACCGGGTCGGCGATCACCCGCTCCGCGTCGTGCAGGATCGGGAAGTGCTCCCCCGCGACCGCCGAATCGAGCAGCTCGGCGTGCCGGACGAGCGCCCCGACGCACAGCGCGTCGCCCTCGATCCGGATGCGGGACAGCTCGCCCACGCCGTTGATGTCGATCAGCGCCTCGGGCTGGGCGAGCCGCAGTTTCATCATCGGGATCAGGCTGTGGCCGCCGGCGACCACCCTCGCCTCGTCTCCGTGGCGCGCGAGCAGTGCGAGGGCCTCCTCGACGGTCGTCGCCTTCTCGTACTCGAAGCTCGCCGGTACCTGCACGACGCCCCCTCGGGATGGGATGTGGCGGGATTCTCACCCCGCCCGCGAACAGGCACAACAGCCGAATAAGCAAAGACTTAACGCCCGGCGTCGCGGGGGCCCACACTTGCGGCATGACCCTCACGCAGCTCGGCGCGTTCGTCCTCGTCGCCCGGCTCGGCTCGGTGAAGGAGGCCGCCCGGGCGCTGAACGTGAGCGAGCCCGCGGTCTCCCAGGCCCTCGCCGCGCTTCGGCAGCACCTGACCGACCCTCTTCTGGTCCGCGGGCCCGGCGGGATGACGCTGACCGAGGGCGGCACCCGCCTCCTGCCGATCGCGTCGCAGATGGTGGTGCTCGGCGCGGAGGCGGAGGGCGCGGTCCGCGCCGCCCAGGGCGCACCGGAGGCGCTGCGGGTCGTCGCCGTCCCCGCCATCGCGGAGTTCGTCGCGACCCCGCTGCTGGACGCGTTCGCCGCCCGTTCCGCACGCGAGGTCGAGGGAAGCGCGGGCGTCGTCGCCGGGCGCGAGATGCCCGTCCTGCTGCACAACCGCCTGGCGGACGTGGCACTCGGCCCTCACCTCGCCGACGACCAGGGCCTCGTCAGCGAACCGGTGTTCCGCGCGAGCCTGGTGGCCGTCGGCACCGCGGCCGTCCCGCACCCGCTGTGGCTGGTCGACCCGTCCGGCACCGACCCGTCCAGCGAGACGTCCCGGCTGCTGCGCCGCCTGAAGGTCCCCGAGGACAGGGTCCGCGTCTACCCCAACCAGACCGCCGCGTGGGGGGCCGCCGCCGACGGCGACGGTCTCGCCGTCGCTCTCGCGCACCTGGTCGCGCCGCGCGTCCAGCGCGGCGAGCTGCGCGTCATCGCGACCCCCGCGACCCCGGTGGAGATCCGCTGGCACGCCACGACGCTGGCGCCCGACCGCCGCCCGCCCCTGTCCGGCTCGTTCCGCCGGTTCCTCGGCACCGCCGAGGCCCTGCACATCATGCGCTCCCCCGGCTCGGGCGTCCCCCCGTCCCGCTTCCGCCCCCCGGTCTACGTGACGATCTGGAGCTGACCGGGGCCGCGTGCACGGCCCCGGTCAGCGCGGGATCAACCCGCCGAGATGATCTTCTCGGCCACCGAGGGCGGGACCTCGGCGTGCGAGTCGAACTGCATCGTGAAGACGCCCCGGCCGGAGGTCCTGCCGCGCAGGTGCCCGACGTAGCCGAACATCTCCGACAGCGGGACCAGGGCGCGGACGACCCGGGCGCCGGCCCGCTCGCCCGTCCCCTCGACCCGGCCGCGGCGGGCGTTGAGGTCGCCGATCACCGCTCCCAGGTACTCCTCCGGCGTGGTGACCTCGACGGCCATCACCGGTTCGAGCAGTACCGGGGACGCGCGCCGGACGGCCTCCTTGAACGCCATCGAACCGGCGATCTTGAAGGCGAGCTCGGACGAGTCGATCGGGTGGAAGTCACCGTCGAGCAGGGTGACCCGCACGCCCGTCAGCTCGTGCCCGGCGAGGACGCCGGTCTGCATCGCCTCCTGGCAGCCCGCGTCCACGGACGGGATGAACTCCTTCGGGATCCGCCCGCCGGTGACCCGGTTGACGAACTCGTACCCCTCCTCGATGGGTTCGAGGGAGATCTGCACCTTCGCGTACTGGCCCTTGCCTCCCGTCTGCTTGCGGTGCGTGTGGTCGAGCTTGTCCACGCGGCGCCGGATGGTCTCGCGGTAGGCGACGCGGGGCCGGCCGACGTTGGCGCCGACACCGAACTCCTCCTTCATGCGGTCGATGAGGATCTCCAGATGGAGTTCGCCCATGCCGCCGATGACGGTCTGCCCGTTCTCGTCGTGGACCTGGAAGGACGGGTCCTCTTCGGAGAGCCGCTGGATGGCGGCGCCGAGCTTCTCCCTGTCGCCCTTGGACTTCGGTTCGATCGCGACCTCGATGACCGGGTCCGGGAAGTCCATGGACTCCAGGACGACCGGATGCCCGTCGTCGCACAGCGTCTCGCCGGTCGTGGTCTGCTTCAGGCCCATGACCGCGACGATGTCGCCCGCGCCCGCCGACCCGATCTCCTCGCGGCGGTCGGCGTGCATGCGGTAGATCTTGCCGATGCGCTCCTTGCGCGACTTGACGCTGTTCAGCACGGACGTCCCGGCCACCAGCCGTCCGGAGTAGATCCGGACGAAGGTGAGCCGGCCCAGATACCGGTCGCTCATGATCTTGAACGCGAGCGCGGACAGCGGTTCCTCGGCCGTGGCCGGCTCGATGTCCGGCGGCGACGGCAGGTACCGCACGACCGCGTCCAGGAGGGGCTGGACGCCCTTGTCCTTCAACGCGCTGCCGCAGAACACGGGAGTGACCGACGAGGCGACCGTGAGCCGCCGGACCGCCGCGTGCAGCTGCTCCTGCGACGGCTCGGCGCCGTCCAGGTACAGCCCCATGAACTCCTCGTCATGCTCGGCGACCGTCTCGATGAGCGTGCCGCGCCACCGCCGGGCGTCCTCGGCCAGGGCCGCCGGGACGTCCACCACCGCGTATCCGTCGTCCGACCAGACGTGGGCCCGCCCGGAGACCAGGTCCACGACGCCCTCGAATCCGGGCCCGGACCCGATCGGCAGCTGCATGACCAGCGGGAGGGCCCCGAGCCGCGAGCCGATCATGCCGACGCACCGGTGGAAGTCGGCCCCGGCCTGGTCGAGCTTGTTGACGAAGCAGACGCGCGGGACGCCGTACCGGTCGGCCTGCCGCCACACCGTCTCCGACTGCGGCTCGACGCCCGCGATGCCGTCGAACACCGCCACGGCGCCGTCGAGGACGCGCAGGCACCGCTCGACCTCGATGGTGAAGTCGACGTGCCCCGGCGTGTCGATGAGGTTGATGGTGTGTTCCACCTCGTCGACCGCCCAGCGGCAGGTCGTGGCCGCGGACGTGATCGTGATGCCGCGGTCGCGTTCCTGTTTCATGTAGTCGAGCGCGGCGGCGCCGTCGTGGACCTCGCCGATCCGGTGCGAGACACCGGTGAAGAACAGGATGCGCTCGGCGGTCGTCGTCTTGCCGGCGTCGATGTGCGCCATGATTCCGATGTTGCGAACCTTGGCAAGGGCAAGGGTCATGGCTGTCATCGGAATCCTCCTGTTCGCTCGATGACGACCGCCGCGGAACAAGATCGTCGCTCGCGGCAAGTGAGACGGTAACGGCGGGGAACGCGCCGAGGCGAAGGATTTTCGGGGGACGCCGGGGAGCGGCCGTTCCTAGGTGGCGCGGCGGCGGTCGATCTCGGAGAGGGTTTCGATGACGCTGCGCAGGTGGGTGCGGGCGGCGCGCTCGGCCGTCTCCGGGTCGCGGGCGGCGATCGCCTCGATGATCTCCAGGTGCTGGGGGAGGGAGACCTGCGGGCGGCCCGGGTGCATGGCGAGCCTGAACTGGTGGCGGACGTTCTGGGCGCGCAGCCGCTCCAGGACGCCGGCGGCCGTCCGCTGGCCGCTGATCTCGCGGATGCGCCCGTGCAGCCGCTCGTTCAGCCGCGAGTAGCCGAACACGTCGCCGGACGAGACGGCGGCGCGCATGTCCTCGCCGATGGACCGCAGCTCGGCGATGTCGGCCTCGCCGGCGCGCTCGGCGGCCTTGGCGGCGCACAGGCCCTCGATCACCATGCGGACCTCGGAGATCTCCACGGCCTCTTCGAGGGAGACCGCGCGGACGCGGGCGCCGCGGTTCTGGAGGCGCTCGATCAGCCCCTCGTTGGCGAGTTCGAGCAGCGCCGCGCGGACGGCGGCGCGGCTGGCCGCGAACCGCTCGGACAGATCGGCCTCGATCAGCCGCTGGTTCGGCACGAACTCGCCGCTGAGGATCGCCTCGCGGATCCCCGCCACCACGTCACTCACGGCCACTCCGAACCCTCGGTCGCATCCGGCCTACCGGACCCCAGGACACGGGCCGGATGAAGCCACTCAATTGTCGCCAATTTTGTCGCTAATCTAGGGTAGCTCAGCAGGGGGCGTCATCGAGGAGGAACGTCATGCCGACCATCGCGGTCCTGGGGCTCGGTGAGGCGGGCGGCGCGATCGGGAACGATCTCGTCGCGGCCGGGGCGGTGGTGCGCGGATACGACCCGGCGGTGCCCGCGCCGGACGGGATGGTCGCGGCGGGGAGCGAGGCCGAGGCCGCCGCCGGGGCCGGTCTGGTGCTGAGCGTCAACAGCTCCCATGACGCCCTGGCGGCGCTCAAGGCGGGTGTCGGCGCGGCCGGCGACGGTGCCGTCTGGGCCGATCTGAACACCGCGTCGCCCGGGTTGAAGCGGGAACTGGACGCCGTCGCGAAGGCGGGCGGGGTCCGGTTCGCCGATGTCGCGATCATGGCTCCGGTGCCGGGACGCGGGTTGCGCACCCCGATGCTGGCCTGCGGCGACGGCGCCGCAGACGTCCGCCGGGTCCTCGCGCCGCTCGGCGCGTCCGTCGAGGTGATGGACGCGGAGGCCGGGGCGGCGGCCGGCCGCAAGCTGCTCCGCAGCGTCTTCTTCAAGGGCCTGGCCGGGTCGGTCGTCGAGGCGCTGGAAGCCGCGCGGGCCGCGGGCTGCGAGGACTGGCTCCGGCAGAACATCGTCGACGAGCTGACGGCCGCCGGGGACGCCACCGTGGAGCGGCTCGTCACGGGGACCTACAGGCACGCCGTGCGCCGCGCCGCGGAGATGGAGGCGGCGACGACCATGCTGGACGAACTGGACGTCCCGCCCACGATGGCCACCGCCAGCCGTGACCTCCTGGAACGCCTCTCTAGCTGACGGGCGGCGTGCCGTGGGTGTGGAAGGACTCGATGGTCTTCAAACCCCACGCCTGGCCCTTCGCTCGTTCCGCCTCCGTCCAGGTGACGGTCTTCCAGTCCGGTGCCAGCACGAGGCGGGCGCACGGGTTGCACAGCTCGACGCGGTTGCCGCCCGGCTCGTAGACGTAGAGAAAGAACGTCTGCTGGATGGCGTGCTTGTGCGGGCCGGTCTCGATGAACACGCCGTTGTCGAGGAAGATGTCGGCCGCGCGGAGGATGTCCTCGCGGGTGTCGGTCGCGAACGCGATGTGGTGCAGGCGGCCGTTGCTACCCGTCCGGTCCCGCGTGTAGACGAGGTCGTAGGACTTGTTGGTGAAGGTGACCCAGCGTCCGGCGATGGTGCCGTCGTCGAGACGGATCTGCTCGGTCGGGTGGCCGCCCAGCACGTCCTTCAGGAAGTCGGTGCTGGGCTCGACCTCGGCGGCCAAGAAGTTGACGTGGTCGAGGCGGCGGACGCAGACGCCCATCGCCGGGTACGCCTGCGCCTGGTTCTTCAGTGCGGGCGCCAGCTCCGGCGGCGCCTGGTACCACTCCGACTCCCAGTAGACCTCCAGCTCGTGGCCGTCCGGGTCGCGGAACACGTAGGCCGGGCCGATGCCGGGGTCGCCGTCGCGCCAGCCGATGCCGAGGCCCGCGTCCTCGATCGCCTTGACGCGGCGGTCCAGCGCCTCCTGGGACGACGTGCGCAGCCCGGTCCGCCGGATGCCGGGCGTGCCGTGCGCCGTGAGCTTGAGGCTGTGGTGCTCGTAGTCGTCCCACGTCCGCAGGTAGACCGAGTCGCCCTCGGTGCCGTTCTCGGTGAGGCCCATGACGCGGGTGAAGAACCACAGGCTCTTCTCCGGTTCGGGCGTCAGCAGCTCGACGTGTCCGACGTGGGCGATCTCGTGCTTGATGGTCATGGTCTGCTCCGGGGGAAGACGGTTCCGTCGAAAAGCTTGCGTGCCGTCCGGACGATGCTCGACCGGCGCACGGTCAGGCCGTCCAGCTCGACCCGCACGTCGAGGCGGCCGGTCGGGTGCTCGACGCTCATCGGGACGCCCGGCGGCGGGAACTCGGCGAGGTCGTGGCCCACCGCGCCGTCCATCAGCACCGCGGTGGCGACGCTGACCGCGCCGAGCACGCCGATCGAGGTGTGCACGCGCAGCGGGATGAACGTGCGCGTGCAGATCGTCCCGCCGTCGCGGGGCGGGGCGAGCAGGGTGGTCTTGGGCACCGAGGCGGCGGCGACGTCGCCGAGGCCCATCAGCTCGCCGGCCCGGAGCCGCAGCGACTGGACGCGGCCGCGCAGCGCGTCGAGCTCGTCCGGGCTCTCGTATCCGGTGACGCCGAGGCCGGACGCGGCCGCCACGACCACCGGCATGCCGTTGTCGACGCAGGTGACCTCGACGCCGTCGACCACATCGCGGAGACGGCCGGTGGGAAGCAGCGACCCGCAGGACGACCCTTCCGTCTCCGCGAAGTCCAGGAGGATCGGAGCGGCGGTGCCGGGCACACCGGAGATGGCGGTTTCCCCGTCGTAGCCGGCCGCCCCGCCGGGTGTGGGGAACGTCGCGGTCGCGACGCTCTGCGAGTTGACCATCCTGATGCGGACGCTCGTCCGCCCGTCCCCCGCCGCGACCAGGCCGCGCTCGACGGCGAACGGCCCGACGCCGGCGAGCAGGTTGCCGCAGTTCTGCCGGTCGGAGACGGTCGGCTCGTCCACGCCGAGCTGGAGGAACAGGTAGTCGACGTCCGCGCCGGGCCGGGCGGCCGGGGAGACGACCGCGACCTTGCTCGTGAGCGGGTGGGCGCCGCCGATCCCGTCGATCTGCCTCGGGTCGGGGGTGCCCATGACGCGCAGCAGCAGGTCGTCGCGTCCGGCCGGGTCGGACGGCAGGTCCCCGGCCAGGAAGTACGCGCCCTTGGACGTGCCGCCGCGCATCACCATGCAGCGAACGCCGGTGTTCACGAGCCGGTGCTCACGGTTCGGTCCCTCACGGTTCGGTGCTCACGGTTCGGTGTACTCCACGTACTCGATGCCCATCCCGGGCAGCCGGTCGCGCAGCCCGTAGCGGTCTAGGCCGAGTTCGCCGCGCTGGAACGCCTCCCGGGTCGCGGCCTCCTTCTCCTCGCGGGCCTTCGAGGCGGTGATCGCGTCCGCGGCGTCCTCGCGCGGGACGCACAGCACCCCGTCGTCGTCGGCGAGGACCACGTCACCCGGCCGGACGACCTGCCCGCCGATCGTCACCGGGACGTTCACCGAACCCGGCGTCGCCTTCACGGTGCCCTGCGCGCTCACGGCGGCCGACCACACCGGGAAGCCCATCGCGTGCAGTTCCGCGACGTCCCGGACCCCGGCGTCGATGACGAGACCGCGCACGCCCCTGTGCTGGAGCGCGGTCGCGAACAGTTCGCCGAACATCCCGTCGGTGGACGGCGACGTGGTCGTCACGACCAGCACGTCGCCGGGGCGGCACTGCTCGACCGCGACATGGATCATCAGGTTGTCGCCCGGCCACGACAGCACGGTCACCGCCGTCCCGCCGATGCGCGACCCCAGGTGGACCGGGCGGATGGACGGCCCGAGATAGCCCGTCCGCCCCATGGCCTCGTGGACGGTCGCGACCCCGAACCCCGCGAGCGCGCCGGCCGCGGCCGCGTCGGCGCGCGGCGTGTTCGTGACGACGACCGTCCTCACGCCAGGACTCCCGTCGTCTGCGGGTACAGCCGGACGTACGCCTCGGCCATCGTGCTGTGCGGGAGCCCCAGGTTCGGGCCCGCGTTCCGCTTCAGCTGCACGCCGCGCCGCTTGGCGAGGTCGGTGTAGTAGTCCCACATGTGCTGCTGCGCGGGGAGGCGCTCCATGGCCTTGCGCTTGCGCTCGAACACCGGGGTGATGTCGAGCAGCACGTCGGGCCTGAAGTCGCACTGCTCCGGCTGGTGCGGCTCGAAGAAGAAGACCGGCGGGGCGCCGAGCGGCTCGCCGGGCGCGTCGTACCCGATCGCCTGCGCCAGCACCCGCGCCTGGAGCGCCATCCGCGCCGCCGCCGGGTGGTCGCCGTTGTAGGGGTCGGCGAGGGTGTGGGTGAGCACGACCGCCGGTTCGAAGTCCCGGTAGACGCGGACGAGCCGGTCCACCAGCTCCGGCGTCTCGGCCAGCGGGTAGTCCCCGGCGTCCAGGAACTCGATCTCCGCGCCGAGTTCCGCCGCCGCGGCCTCCGCCTCGCCGCGCCGGATCCCCTTGATCTCCTCCAGCCCCCTGCCCTCGCGCCACGCCTTGGCGGACTCGCCGCGCTCGCCGAAGCTCAGGCACACGACCTTCGCGCGGTCGCCGCGCTCGGCGGCCAGCGCGATCGCGCCCGCGGCGCGCCACACGAAGTCACCGGCATGCGCACTGATCACCAGAAGGGGGCGGGACGGGGTGTCGGCACTCATGGCACCACACTCTGCGCCTTGTAACCTAAATTGTCAACAATCCTGCGAACATTAGGCGCCGCGGCGGCGGACCTGGTCGAGCAGGAGGCGGCTGAGCCGCAGGAGCTCCTTCTGCGGGTCCCAGAGCCCGGGCGGGTCCGTCCCCGGGCTGCGATGGGGGGTCTCCAGCTCGTCCTGAATCCGCTCGGCCTCGGCGAAAGCCTCCTCGTCCAGCGTCTCGGGCATCTGCGGGACGAAGCCGGCCACCCGCCGCAGGAGGGCGGCGAAGTCCCGCCGGAACGCCGCCTCGACCCACGGGCCCTCCCCGTCGGCTTCCGCCACCAGGCGCAGGGTCCCGGCGATCGAGCGGGTGTAGGACATGACGTTCTCGAGCGCGTTCAGCTGGCGGGGCGGCGCCCACTGGCCGGGGACGTCCCGCCAGCGGACCGAGTACCCCCACCACCTCGCCCGCGGATTGGCGCGCAGGCTGCTCTCGCCCTGCTCGACCGAGTACCGCGCCTGCTCCTGGACCGCCAGCAGCCGCGACTCGCGCTCGTCCCACAGGGAATGGCCCTCCTCGGGGTCGACGACCTCCGCGGCGAGGGTCTCCAGGGCATCGGTCAGGGTGTCCCGCAACTCCTGGACGGCGTACTCCCCCCGCCGCAGGTACAGCGGAGGGAAGACCAGCGCGTTCACGGCCAGCCCGACCGCCAGCCCGATCGTGACGTCGGCGAGGCGCGGCAGCGTGTACTCGACCACCCGCTCCCCGCCGAGCAGCAGCGCGAAGAGCGCGACGAACGCCACCTGGGGCGCCTGCTCGCCGAGCCTGCGCCACCCCTGGGCCATCATGGCGACGACGAGCACGACGACGATCCCGGCCGTGGTCGGCCCGATCAGCAGCCCGACCGGTATCGCGATGCCCGCGCCGAGCACGAACCCGGCCGCGTAGGCGAAGCTCTCCCGGACGGACCGGACGACCGTCGGGTACACGCCGAGCAGCGCGGCCAGCGGCGCGAAGTACGGCTGCGGATCGTTGACCACGAGCTTCGCCAGTACCCACGCCACGACCGCGGCGATGACGGCCTTGACCGTCAGCTTGAGGCGCTCTTCCCAGTAGCGGCGCCCGGCGAAGGGCATCAGATGATTGCGGAGTCCACCGATTCGCACCGGGGCACGGTTCCCCCGGACCGGCCGCCAAACCGCGCCGGACGCGCGGGGGCCACCGCGTGGACCGCCGAGGGGGTGGGGGCTCGGCGGGCCGCGCGATGGCCCGGTTCGCGGGTGCGAGTCCGCGACGTGCGGGTTCGCGACGTGCGGGCTCGCGACGTGCGGGCGTCAGCCGTTGGACGGGTCCAGCGAGCCGACCGCCTCGGGGGTGAGCTTGGCGGGGCGCTCCCGCTGCGGGTAGTGGCCGACGTCGATGCGGGCGACCTCCTTGGCCGTCCGGTAGTCGATCACCGAGATCTGGTTCTTCTCGGAGAGCGAGACGTAGCAGTCATTGCCGTTCGGGCCGGTCTGCGTCCAGTACGGCAGGGCGCCGGTCTCGTAGTGCACGGTCCCGTCCGTGGTCAGGCCGGGCCGGGAGACGACCGAGACGTAGTCGCTGATCGTCCCCGCCATGCACAGCTTGCTCTCGGCGGCGTTCATCGCCATACCGTGGTGGGCGGAGTTCTGCGGGTAGTCGTCGGGGCTCATCGCGGCGGCCTCGTCGCTCAGCGGCAGCTCCACGGTCCGCTTGATCCGGCCCGCCTCCAGGTCGTACTCGACGAACCCGTTGAGGTAGGAGAGCTGCGCGTACATGGTCTTGTTGTCGCGCGTGAAGACCGCGGGACGGATCCCGTAATCGAACTCGTAGGTGCGCACGTGCTCGAACGTGTCCGGGTCGACCGCGGTGACCGCCCTCGACCCCTTGAGCCCGTTGAGGACCTTGGGCAGCGAGGTGATCCCGATGCTGGAGTTGTAGAGGACCGACCCGTCGGGCGAGTAGTCGTTGGCGTGCGGGTAGGCGCCGGTGCCGAAGGTCGCCACCAGCTCGCCGGTCGCGGTGTCGATCACCTCGGCATGGCTCGCCGTGGTGGCGCTGACGACGAACTTCGTCCCGTCCGGGGACAGCGCGGCGTGGTCGGCCTTGAAGCCCTCGGTCTTGCGCCGCCACAGCATCTCCTTGGTGGCGATGTCGAACGCGACCGCGTCCGACAGCGCGCCCCGCGAGACGTAGATGGTCGTGCCGTCGGGAGATACGGCCATGTCGTCGACGAGCTTGGTGTAGCCCTGGATGTTGTTGACGACCTCGTAGCCGATGCGCTCCACCACGTTCATCGCGTCCAGGCGTTCCTGGAGGTCCGGCACGAGGTTCATCGAGCCGATGTTCTCGTAGGTGGCGGTGTCGATGAAGCTGACGGTGCCGCCCTGGCCGTTGCCGACGGCCATCACGTCCCGCAGCTGCACCGCCTCGGCCCTGGGGGTGACGCCGCCGGCCAGCGCCGTCACCGCCGCCAGGAGGACGCCGACGAGGAGCGCGGCAGGTCTGCGGAGACTGAGGGAGTGCATGACGACCTCCGGTTGGGGGTTGGTCTCCAGTCTGAAAACGGCTGTATTCTGACTTGGTTACTGGACGGTAAGACAAGAGGCCGCTCGCCACAAGGCCCATTTGCGGCAAAATGCCGTCTCGGGCGGCCGGAGGGAGCGACGTGGCAGGCAGGCGCGCAACGCCGACCGGCAGATACGGCGGCAGGTCGGCCGCGGAGCGGCGCGCCGAGCGGCGCCGCAGGTTCCTCGACGCCGGCCTCGAACTGTTCGGCCGCGGCGCCGGCTACCGGGCCACCACCGTCGCGGGCCTCAGCGAGGCGGCCGGCCTGTCCACCCGGCAGTTCTACGAGGAGTTCAACTCCCTGGAGGACCTCCTCGCCGACCTGCACCTGGAGGTCAACGACACCGCCGAGCAGGCCGTCGTCACCACCCTGCCGGACGTCGCCGGGCTCCCCCTGGCCGAACGCACCGCCCGCCTCTTCCGCGCCTACGCCGCGAGCATCACCGCCGACCGCGCCCGCATCCGGATCGCCTTCGTCGAGGTCATCGGCGTGAGCCCCCGGATGGACCGCCAGCGCCTCGCCCGCCGCGCCCGCTGGATCGAGTTCATCTGCGCCGAGGCGGCCGCCGCCGCCGAACGCGGCGAGATCGCCGCCCGCGACTACCGCATCGCCGCCGCCGCCTTCACCGGCAGCATCACCGGCCTCCTGCACGACTGGGACGCCGGCTGGGTGGAAGCCAGCCTCGACGACCTGATCGACGAACTCGTCCTCCTGCTCCTGGGCCGCCTCCACGCCGCCGACGGCGGGCCACGCCTCACCGGCAGGGATGGATAGATCCTCCGTCAGCACGCCCTTACCCCCGTTGACGCGCACCGAGAAGTTCGGCTAGAAGCGGGACGGGGACCTTTCCGGCCGGCGCCCGGGGGACGGAGGACGATCTTGACGAAGGTCGTTTCCACGGCGGACGGACGAGAACTCGCCGTGGACGAGTGGGGCCTCCCGACCGGTTTCCCGGTCTTCCTCCTGCACGGCACGCCCGGCAGCAGGCTCGGCCCCGTGCCGCGGCCCATGGTCCTGTACCAGCTCGGAGTCCGGCTCATCACCTTCGACCGGCCCGGCTACGGCCGTTCGGACCGGATGGCCGGACGTGTCGTCGCCGACATCGCGGCCGACGTGCGGCTGCTCGCCGACGTCCTCGACCTGGAGGAGTTCGCCGTCCTCGGACGCTCCGGCGGCGCCCCGCACGCCCTCGCCTGCGCGGCCCTGCTCCCCGGCCGGGCCACCCGCGCCGCGGCGCTGGTCGGGCTCGCGCCCGCGCAGGCGGAGGGCCTGGACTGGTTCGAGGGGATGGCGCCGTCCAACACCAGGGAGTACATGGCCGTCCGGGGCCAGGGGCAGCTCGTCTCGGCCAGGCTGCACTCGATCGCCGACCGGATCCGGGCGAACCCGGCCCAGCACGTCGCGAACCTCTACGCCGGACTGCCCCAGTCGGACCGCCGCGTCGTCCTCCAGTCGGGGATGCGCAGGATGCTGCTGGAGACGTTCACGGAGGCGTTCCGCACGTCCGCCGACGGCTGGATCGACGACCTGCTCGCCTTCTGCGCGCCGTGGGGCTTCGAACTCGGCGACATCGTCGTTCCGACGATGCTGTGGCACGGCGCGAACGACACCTTCTCCCCCGCCGGGCACTCCCGCTGGCTCGCCGACCGGATCCCGACCTCGACCGTCGTCGTCCAGTCCGGCTCGGCCCACTTCGGCGCGTTCAACGTCCTCCCGGACGTGCTGACCTGGCTCGCCCGGCCGGGAGACCACCGCTCAGAGCGGCTGTAGCTCCAGGTCCCGGTCCACGCGGACGCCGTCGCGGACCTCCGCGATGACCGGGTGCGGATGCCTCTCGGCGAGGACCAGCAGCCCGGCGGCCGCCCGCTCGCGCAGCTCTCTCGCCTCCGAGACGCGCCCCATCCCCTCCAGCGTGATCGACAGGTTGGACCGGCAGGTGTGGGTGTCGGGATGGTCGTCCCCCAGCAGCCGCGACAGCATGACCATCGCGCCCCGCTCCCGCGCCTCGGCCTCCGCGAAGCGCCCCGCGTCGCCCAGGCAGTTCGTGACGTTGTCCGCGGCGAGCGGGACGAACGGATGCTCGGGGCCGAGCATCCGGGTGAGCTCGGACAACGCCCGCTCCGTGCGGTCGCAGGCCTCCTCCAGGTCGCCGGTGCGGCGCAGGTGGTATCCGAGGTTGTTCTCGATCATCGCGGTGTAGGGGTGGTCGTCGCCCATCACGCCCCGGTACCTGGCGAGCGCGGCGCGGGTGCGGTCCCGGCCCCCGACCAGGTCACCGGTATCGGACATGCAGGCCGCGACCTCCAGGTCGGCGGGCATCGTCTCCGGCGACTCCGGGAAGTACCGCTGGTAGCGGGCGTAGATCTCCTCCGCCAGCACCAGCGCCTCCTCCCGGAGACCCGCCCTGCGCAGCGACCGCGCGAGGTGCTTGCCGGTGCGGAGCGTGTCGAGGATCTGGTCGCCGATGACGTCCAGGTACCTGCGGTACACGTCCCGGAGGATGTCGACGGCCGCGTCGAAGTGCCCGGACTCCCGCAGGTCCCGAGCCAGGTTCGACTCGGAGAACAGCGTGTACGGGTGGTTCTCGCCGAGGAGGATGCGGCGCTGCTCCAGGGCGTGCTTGTCGTAACGGTAGGCGCTCTGCCAGTCACCGGTGAGGCGGTAGTCGAGTGCCAGGTTGTGCGCGACCATCAGCGTGCGCGGATGGTCCTCGCCCCAGGGCTCGGCGGCCTGCTCGTACGTGCGCTTGTCCAGGGCGAGCGCCTCCTGGAACCTGCCCTTCGCCCGCAGGTCGGCGGCCAGGTTGCTCGCCGTGATGAGCGTGTGGGGGTGCGTCGGGCCCAGCGCCGCCGACTGCTGCTGCCGCCGCAGCACGTCGCTGTCGAGCTCGTACGCCTCGTCGACGCGCCCCTGCGAGCGCAGCACATTGGCGATCTGCGAGTGGAGGAACAGCCACTGCCAGTGGTCGCGGCCGAGCTTCCCGCTCCACTCGGCGGCCAGTTCCCGCCCGGCGGCCATCGCGCTGTCGAACACGCCCCGCTTCCACTGGTACCTGACGAGGTCGGTGAGCATCTGCCGTACGTCCTCGTCATCGCACTGCGCCGCGGCCGAGGGCTTCACGTGCGGCAGGATCTCCTCCAGATTCGGCCAGTTGACCGGATCGTCGGTGTCGCCGTGCTGCGGCCGGGCCCCCAGCAGGATCCTGTGCACGTCGTGGCGGCTCGCCTCGGCGACGTCCGGGTCCAGCCCGTGCCGGATGACGGCCTGGACGAGCGGATGCACCTGGATGGACTTGTTGCCCTGGTCGACCTTGGCGAGCGCGAACCGGCTGATCTCCCGGACGTGCTTGCCGATCACGAGCTTGTCGCGGAGCGTCTCATCGTGGCGGGCCAGGATACGGGCCGCCTCCTTGCTGTAGACCAGGTCGAGCGCGATCGGCTCGGAGGAGAAGAAGGCGAGCAGCTCCAGCAGCCGGGCCGCCGCCGGGGACGCCTCGCGCAGCTGCCGGAACGTGACGCTCCAGGTCATCGCCACCGACTGGGGGAAGGACTCGCCGCTGCGCTCCAGCGTGGAGGCGGTCTCGTGCTCCAGCTCGTCCAGGTACTCGCTCGCCGGCATGAACGTCGAGGCGAGCCAGGCGGCGGCCTGCTCGATCGCCAGCGGCAGGTGCCCGAGCGCCTTGCCGATCTTGCGTGCGTTCTCCTCGGAGATCTCCTGGACGCGGCGCATCAGGTGCTCGGCGGCCTCGCTCTCGGTGAACACGTCCACCTCCAGCGGCGTGGCGAGCTGGGTCCAGGCCGGGTCACGGGAGGTGATCAGGACGTGCCCGTCGCCGCCGGGCAGGTAGGACGCCAGTTCCTCGGGGTCGTCGGCGTTGTCGAAGATGAGCAGCCAGCGGGAGGTGGGCTCGCCGCGGCGCAGCGCCTCCAGCGCCGCGCCGGCGGCGTCGGCGAGGCTGTCGCCGACCCGCAGTTCCAGCTGGGCGGCGAGGCCGGCGAGCGCGCTGCGGATCGAGTCGGTCGACTGCGCGCTGATCCACCACACGAGGTCGTAGTCGGCCTTGAACCGGTGGGCGTACTCCAGGGCGACCTGCGTCTTGCCGACGCCGCCGAGACCGTGCAGGGCGATCGGCGCGACGATCCGCCGGGTGGCGCCGAGCAGTTCGTCCCGGATCGCCTCCAGGAGCCGGCCCCGGCCGGTGAACACGGCGTTGCGCCGGTCGGCGTTCCAGATGGCCGGCGCGGTCCGGGCGGCGCCGGGGAAGCGCGGCCCGACCCGGGAGTGCTCGGCCGGGTGGTCGAAAGTGTAGCCCGGCCGGCCGAGCGCCCGCACGAGTTCCTCGGCGCCGCCGCGCTCCCCCCGCCCGGTGAGGTCGAGCGGGACGCGGTCGCCGAACGCCGAGCCGAGCGCGGCGCCCTGGACCCGGACGACCGTCAGCCGGCGGTGCGGGGCCGCCGTGCGGCCGCCGAGCGGGTCCCACACCCGCTGCGCCTGCGCGGAATGCACAGAGTCGGGTGACACGAGAACGATCGTGTGCTCACCGGGCCCGGCGGGCTCGTCGTCCGGCACGTCGTACGCCGCCGCGTCGACGCTGCGGGCGGTGACGCGGAACCCGGCGCGGCCGAGCACCAGCGCCATCCAGTCGGCCCACGGCCGGTCCGCGGAGGCGTAGCTGATGAGGACGTCGGAGATCTCCGCGGGGCCGCGCCGGGTGAACCGTTCGAGGGTGGCGAGCCGCAGTTCCTCGTCGATGGGCGAGTACTCGCTCACCCACCCATCGGTGATCACCTTGGTGAGCCGCTCGAACGCCGCGAGCATCGAGTTCGGCGAGCCCGGCGCGTCCCCGAACGTGGCGAGGGTCTCCTCGAAGGCGTAATAGGGCCGGTACGGGATCTCGATGGAGAGCCAGTAGCCGTTCGCGTCCTGCCGGGACATGCCGCGCGGGAAGCGGTCGAAACGCGCGCGGGCGTACGCGCGGCCCGCCTCCACCTTCGCGTTCTCGCCGAAGTCGATGCGCATGGGAACCGGCAAGATGCGGATGGGCCGCACATGGTCGCGCCTGTCGATGTTCATGGCGATGTCGGCGGCGCCGTCTATGCTCTGGTAGCTGAGCGTGAAGCAGTCCACCAGGATGTCGGGGAACTGCAGCGTGCAGATGTCGGCGATGTCGCTGTACCCGGTGCGGCTGTCGATCAGGACGTAGTCGTAGTGCCGCCGCATGTCCTCGCGCAGCGCGTCGAAGAACTGGCCGCCGCCGAGCCGCCCGTAGAAGTTGTCCCAGTCCAGGGTGCGGGTGAGCGAGGAGTAGTTCCTGTTCTGGCGTCCGGCGGAGATGAAGTCGAGCGTCCCGTCCCCGGGGAACTCCCAGTCCAGGGTCACCGCGTGCCGCAGCACCCGCGCGTATTCACGGTGCCAGTCCCGCCGGTCGTCCTCGTGCTTGGTCGTCGTCGCCCAGGAGTACTCGTCGAGCATGTCGATGACCCCGGGCGTCGAGGTCAGGATGTCCTGGTCGAGGAACGGATGGTAGTACTTGTGCAGCCCGGGGGATTCCAGGTCCCAATCGATGACCAGCACCTTCTGCCCGGCTGCGGCCAGGATCCATGCGACGTTGGCGAGCGCGCTCGTGCGCCCGGTGCCGCCCTTGTAGGAGTAGAAGGTGACGATCGTTCCGGTGTTCGCCATGGAGATCTCCTCGCCTAGGACTCCGGATCCCGGAGTGTGGGCCGGGATGTGGAGGGCGGGGCCTGCGGCGGATGGACGTCGGTCGTCCTCAGATGCCGGGTGAGCGCCTCGTTGACGGCCTTGGGGAGCACGTCGCGGAACGCTCGGGCCGAGGTGACACGCGGGGCCGAGCCCTTCACCGCGCTCGCGTTGGGCAGTACCTCCGCCAGGTCCGCGCCGAGCGCGTCGGCGCGCTCCGCCGTCTCCGGATCCTCGTAGTTGAACGGCGCCAGGAGGGGGGCCGGGTCGCGGTCGCCGTCGATCTGCTGGAGCCGCTTGCCGATGACCCGGTCCTTGACCGCCCACGGATCGACGACGAGCACCCCGGGCGCGTCCATCGGGTCCTGCGGCGACTCGTCCGCGGTCTCGACGATGGACTCGTGTCCGAGCTCGCTGAGCACCTGCGCGGCGAACGAGCCGATCGGCATCGTGTGCTTCTCGGTACGGAACGGCGTCCACTCGCGGGGCGTCCGGCCGTAGTAGTAGGGGTCCCGGCCGGGTGCCAGCTGACCGATCGCCTGCGCGGCCAGCGTGAGCCGGACGGCGGGACGCGGCGATCCGGGCGTCGCGTCGGAGAACGGGCTCTGCACCGTCGCCAGCGCCGGGACCTCGCTGAAGGGAAGGGCGCACTCGGCGGCCCGGTCCTTGACGACGGTGGCCAGCCGCAGCACGGTCTCCTTGTACTGCTCGCGGAACCGGCCCAGCTTCATGATCCCGTAGAGGCCCTCGGTGCCGTAGGCGGGCGGGAACTCAGGCGGGATGTTCTGCATGCTGTGCAGCGGTTCGGGGATCTCTCCCATGCTCATCCGCGTCCACAGCGCCGGGATGATCGCCGGCGGGCTGTCCAGCCCGGCGGTCTGCGCCTGGTAACGGCTCAGGAACGCCGCCCATTCCTTGCCGCAGTACGCGCTGGTGAAGTAGGCGGGGGAGAACAGCGCGACGAAGACCCGGCAGTTCGCCAGCGCGTCCGCCAGCTGGTCCGGCCACTCGGTGCCGACTCCGATCTGCCTGTCCATGAAACCGGGATTATGTGCGCCCGTAGCCTGGCTTATGTCCTGGCAGAGATCATTGAAGAACTTGGCCACCCAGCGGTCGCCGTCCTCGGGCCGGTAGCGTGGCCTGGCATAGCTCAAGAAGAAGTGCGGGCGCGCCTCTTCCGCCTGCCTTCTTCCCGCCATGCCGCTCCCTCGGAGGTTTCATCAATGTATAGCGGCAGGAGCGGCGAGATTACAGCCTGTCAAATGTGCAGTTTTACCGATTCGACGGCCGGGCCGGCGCGTCCCAGGACGCCAGGGTCCGGCGCATCGTCTCGACGAACTGCTCGCCGAGCCCGGTCAGGGCCCCGCACTCCTGGAGCGTGCGGGTCGCCTCGAGCGTCTTCGGGTACCAGTCGCCGAAGTGCCGGGCGGCCTCGGCGGCGACGCCCGGGTCGGGGTCCCGGGTCCGCCGGAGCCAGAAGTCGGCGACGGCGACGTGGGCGTACGTGCCTTGCAGGAGCCCCTCCAGGGGACGCGTGTCCCGGCGCCAGGGCGCGTGGTACAGGCGGCGGTCGGCCTTGTCGTAGAGGTCGGCGAGATCGAGGACCGCGCCGAGCTTCACGTGCTGGAACTCGTGCAGGATCAGCAGGCACAGCATCGCCGGGCTGCCCGGCAGCGCGATCCCGACCGACCCGTAGGCGTCCCGGGCCGCCGAGCTGGCGCTGGCACCGGACGCGGGCGGGTCGAGCGGCACGATCGTGGTCAGCGCCTCGGCGACCGCGGGGGCGTACTCCGCGTACTCCTTCTCCAGGAGCGTCCACGCCTCCGCGAAGAAGGTCTGCCACCGCGCGAACTCCGCCGCGCCGAGCCGCCCCGCGGCGGGGTGGTCGTGGCGGTCGCGGAGCGGGTCGAGGTCGTCGAGCGCGACGGTGAACGCGCCGGCGGTGAGGCGGCGGACGGGCTCGAACCGCACGGCGCCGTCGACATCCAGCCGGCCGGCGTCGACGCGGACCGTGGTCTCCCGCCTGCCCGGCACCTCGTGGCGCCCGATCCCCGGGAAGTAGACGGCGCCGTCGCGCACCGGGACGGTCAGGGTGACGTTCTGGACGGCCCGCGCGGCCGTCAGGCACGCGACGGTGGCCAGCAGTCCGTCATCGGGTGCCGGTCCGCCTGGCGGCCCCGCGCCGCCCGGCGGGTTCAGGGCGTGGAGCCGTTCCACGGTCCAGGCCCGCACGTAGGGATGCGACAGGGCCCAGTCGTAGGCGTCGCCGTCCGCGGCGCCGATCCGCTTGATGACCTCCCACGCCTCCGACGGGGCGGTGGCGGCGCCGGCCGCGGCGATCAGGCTCCGGCGGCTCACCGCCTGCGCCGTGCCGAGCCGCGCGATCGCCGCCCGGTCGCCGTGCCCCGTCGCCACCGACCGCACCACCGCGGGCGGCAGCAGGTGCGGCGCGCGGGTGGTCCGGTCCTGGACGTGGCCGATCAGCGCCCGGAGGTCTGCGCAGAAGACGCTGGGGTTGGCGAAGCCGGAGCCGTCGGCGGCGTACCGGTGGGCGAACAGCCCGCCGCCGCAGGTGCCGACGACCGGGCAGGCCCGGCAGGTTTCGCACAGGGCCGCCAGCCCGCCCTGCCGTGCCCCGACGCCCGCGTGCCGCCCGGCGTCGTCGACCGAGTGCCGGAACACGTCCATCCCGGTGTCCGGGGCGCCGTCGAAGGCGGTCTTCAGCGAGTCGGCCTGCTCGTAGCCGCCATCGGTCTCCACGACCAGCAGATCGCCGGCCTCCAGCCCCAGCGCCTCGGTGAAGCTGGGGCCGCCACGCGCCGTGCTGATGATCGAGTCGAAGACCCGCACCGGCACCGGCCGGCCGTCCCGCAGCCAGCGGTCGGCGATGGCGTTCAGCCAGTCGCCGTAGGCGGGCGACGGCGCGGGGGGCGGCCGCTCCCGGGTGTGGTGGGGCCACAGGAAGTCGATCGCGGGCGGTCCGTGCGCCACGAGCGCCTCGTAGACGGCGATCGGGTCGTTGGCGACGTCGATGGTGCACAGCAGCCCGGAGTAGAGGTCGGGATAGTCGGCCCGGAGCAGGTCGATGGCGCGGACGACCTTGTCGTAGCTGCTGCGCCCGTCACGGTACAGGCGGTGCCGGTCGTTGGCCGCCCTGTCACCGTCGAGCGAGATGCCCACCCTGAGGCCCTGCTCGCGGAACAGGTCGCAGAACCGCCGGTCCAGCAGGACGCCGTTGGTGTGCATCCGCAGGTCGATGTCGCAGACGTCGCGGAGCGGGGCCCGCAGGGCCGTGATGAGGGCGCGCAGGTGGTCGGGCCCGGCCAGCAGCGGCTCTCCGCCGTGCAGCACGAGGCAGACCTCGGTCAGCTCGTGGGTGCGCGCGTGCTCGGCGATGCGTGCGGCCGCGCGCTCCATGGTCTGCACGGACATCGTGGCGGAGCGCCTCCGCCAGCTCTGGTCCGCATGCTCGAATACGTAGCAATGGTCACAGGCCAGGTCACATCTGCTGTGCACCTTGAGCACGAATTGCCGGAACAGGGCTGGCGGAGGCATGGCGTCGTTGTGTTCGTTGTGTTCGTTATGTATGTGGCGTGGTATCAGATGAAGGAGTTGAACGCCGCGACCCGGACGGCCTCGGAACCGTCCCCGTTCATCTCGTTCGCGCGGGTGAATCTGGCCACGATGTCGGCGGTCTCGGGGGCGACCGCCAGTTCGCCCGGAGGCAGGTCCCGCAGGTCGGTGATTTCCGGCGCGCCCGCTTCTTCAATAGTGATCATGAGTTGTCCATTCGCATGGTTACAGTACGTGACGACAGTATGCCCATCCGTGGGCCGACTATCGTGCAGGCGGCCTTTTGGGACGTCCCTGGCCAAGCTTTATGCAGGCCCGAACGAACCGTACCCGGGACATTCCCATAGTGACCCGCCCCCCGCAACAAGGATGTAGAATCTGTTCTCGGTCAGTGACCGGATGCCGGTTCGACGCACGTCCCGGCCGGGCGGGTTCACCGCGCCGGTGACCACAGTGGGACACCCCCAGAGTGGACTTTTACCCACAACCTTGACGCGCGGCAAAGACGCCTTTCCACTCGAAGTGTGGAGGCACTCGCCGAATCACATTATCCAGCGCTTTTTCGGGCGGCGGACACGAGCGCGGCGACCGGGCAGCACCGGTTGCTCGTCGCGACCGCGCTGCGGCTCGGAGCGCTGCTCACCGCCGCCGTGCTCGGGACGCTCACGTTCCAGGTGAGCCGGGTCGACGCGGCGGCCCTGCTGGCGGCGGCCGGGCTCGGCATCGGCCTGGTCATCGAGGTCTACCTGCTGACCGAGCGGCCCGACCGGCAGTGGTACGAGTCGAGGGCGGCGGCGGAGTCCGCCAAGACCCTGGCCTGGCGGTTCGCGGTGGCCGGCCAGCCCTTCGGCGTGAACGACGTGGACGACCGCGCCGCCGAGTCGCTGCTGCTGCACCGCTTCTCGGTGATCCGCGGCAACCTGAGCCGGCTGGTCGTCGACCACGACGCCGGCGGGCTCCAGGTCACCGACGAGATGCGGGAGCTGCGGGCGTGCGACCTGGACGTGCGCAGGCGCGCGTACCGGGCCGGCCGGATCGAGGACCAGTACCGCTGGTACAGCCGGCGCTCGGCCGAGCACGGGCGCAGCGTCGCGCGCTGGTCGGTGTTCCTGGCCACTCTGGAGGCGTTCGGCCTGATCGCCGCCGTCCTCAACGCGGTGGGAATGCTCGGCCTCGACCTGCCGGGAATCGTGGCGGCCCTCGCGGCGGGCGGCCTGGCCTGGGTGCAGACACGCCAGCATCAGCAGCTCGCCACCGCGTACGGCATCGCGGCACAGGAGCTGGCCGAGGTCGCCTCGCGGGTCGAGTGGCCGGATTCGGAGCCGGAATGGGCGCACTTCGTCGACGAGGTCGAGGAGGCCATCTCCCGGGAACACACCCTCTGGTGGGCGTCCCACGCCTGAATCACCCTGCGCGACGGAGGAGGCCCATGCGGATCGCCATCACCGGTCACCGGGATCTCGACGAGCGGACCACCGCCCTGGTGGACGCCGCGATCCGCGGGCGGCTCCGCGCACGACCCGCGCGGGAGTTCACGGGCGTGTCGTGCCTGGCCGCCGGCGCCGACCAGATCTTCGCTCGCGCCGTCCTGGAACTGGGCGGCGATCTGGAGGTCATCGTCCCCGCCACCGGCTACGCCGCGGCGCTGGGCACCCCGGCGCGGGGCGGCTTCGAGGAGCTGAAGGCACGCGCGTCACGCGTTCGCGCGCTGGCGCACGCCCGACCCGGCCCAGGCCCCTACCGCGACGCCGGCGTGAAGATGCTCGACCGCGCCGACCATCTCATCGCCGTCTGGGACGGGACGCCGGCGCAGGGGCCCGGCGGGACCGCCGAGGTCGTCGAGAACGCCCGCACGGCCGGCGTGACCGTGCACGTCATCTGGCCCGCGGGCGCGCGGCGCACCGGAACGCCGGCAGGCGGGTGACCGACCGTGGGTCAGGGCGCTTCCTTGTACGCGCGCAGGTCCGGGGCCGCGGGGGTGAAGATGGCCAGGCGGGCGCCGGCGGGGTCGGTCAGGATGGAGAAGCGGCCGGGCTCGATGTCGGTCGGCGGGATGCGGACGCGCGCGCCGAGTTCGGCGGCCCGCGCGGCGGAGGCGTCGCAGTCGGAGACCCAGAAGTAGGGGGTCCAGCGGGGAAGGCCGTCCGAGGGCCACCGCTCGTCCAGGGAGACCATGCCCGCCACGGCCCAGTCGCCGACCTTCCAGTTGGTGTAGACGGGCCGGGCGTAGGGGCGGTCGACGGCCTTCCAGCCGAAGACCTCGCCGTAGAAGCGGCGGGCCTCCTCGATGTCGGAACACGCCAGTTCGACCCAGCACATCGCGGACGGCTCGTCGACGACGCCGGCGCCCTTGAGGTTGTAGGCCACCCAGAGGGCGAAGTCGGCGCCCTGGGAGTCGGTGCAATGGGCCAGCCGGCCGAGGTCGGCGAGGTTCATCGGTTCGAGGAGCACCTGGCCGCCGGCGGCGCGGACCGCGTCGAGCGTGGCCGGGAGGTCGTCGGTGCGGAAGTAGATCGTCCAGGCCGAGCGCAGCGAGTCGTCGGCGAGCCCGTACATCCCGCCGATCTCGGGTCCCTGGATGCCACCGAGGGTGAACACTTCGAACTCCCCCACCTCGGGGGCGGTCAGCGTGTAGGTGTCCCAGCCGAACAGCGCGCCGTAGAAGTCCCTGGATTTCCCCATGTCCGAGCTGGCCAGCTCCGCCCATGACGCGTAACCCGGGGGAAATCCGTTCATCTCGGGCATGGCAGACCCCTCGAAGCTCGCATGCCTTTCACGCTAGGGACATGTGCGCAATCTCCGTTTTCGGAAACCGCCAAGCCCGCCTCAATGTTTCAGATGCTGGTGACGGTCTGTAGCAGGCCCCAGACGAAGTGCGCCGCGAAGGTGCCGTCGGGCGTGGTGAGGGTCGCGTGCCAGCGGCTCGGCACGTCGCCGTCCTGCTGGGCCACCGTCCCGAAACGCCCGTCGACGTCGCCGACCACGCAGGACCACGGAACGAGGTCGCCGACGGTGTCCAGCCGAGGTGCGGGGACGCCCTCGCCGCGGACGAGCCACTCGTGCAGGACCGGCCCGCCCGGCGCCATCATGATCTCGAAGCGCAGACCGGGCCACAGGGGCAGCGGCGGCCACCAGGCGACGTCGCAGGCCACGTCGCCGATCCGCTGCTCCCGCGTCCCGGCGGGCGGCCCGAGGACGGCCTCGTAGCGGCGCAGGCCGCGCGGGAACGAACGGGACCGCAGGATGCGCTGCCAGCGGGCGTTGACCTCCCGCATCTCGGTCCGGGACGCGCCCAGTTCGCGCATCGCGTCCTCGACGAGGCCCGGCTGGTAGTCGGCCATCCGGCGGAGCAGCACGAGCTGGAACTCCCGCCGCGCGAATCCCTTCATCGCCGGACACGCTACTGGCCGGGCCCGGCGGCGTCAGGACTTGCGGGCCCCGATGGCGGAGGCGATGGTGGGCCAGCTGCGCCTCAGCTCACGCTTCCAGTACTTCCAGTTGTGCATGCCCGGCCCGTACAGGTTGGAGGTGACCGGGACGCCCGCCCTCTTCGCCGCCGCGACGAAGTTCTGGGTCATCACACCGGAGAGTTGCTCGCCGATGCGGCCCGCATGGTGGGGCGGCGTGTTGGGGTCGTCGAAGGGGCCGGGCTGCCCGTTGCCGGACGAGACGTAGACGCCGACGCCCTTGAGCTTGGCCACGTTCACGGTCGCGTCGTGGGCGCGCCAGTTGGCCCGCGCGGTGATCGGGTCTCCCCAGATCGCGGTACCCGCGTCCCCGTTCATGCTCGTGAGGATGGCCGGCATGCCGAGAGCACTGATGTTGAGGGCGCCGCTGTAGGACGCGGCGTACTTGAACAGCCCGCGGTGCCGCTCGGCGTAGATGATCGCGCCCTGCCCGCCCGACGACAGGCCGATCGCCGCGCGGGTCGACCCGGCGCCGAAGTTGCGTTCCATCAGCGGGATGACCTCGCGGATGTGGTGGGTCTCCCACTCGGGGATGCCGCCCTTGCCGCCGTTGTACCAGTTGGCGTACGAGCCGTTCGAGCCGCCTTCGGGCATGATGACCAGCGCGTTGTACGGGCCGACGACCTGCTCGATGTCGGAGTCCTTGATCCAGGACGAGGAGTTGTTCCTGCCGCCGTGGTAGGCGTACACGGTCGGCCACGTCTTGGCGGAGCCGGCCTTCCAGCCCTTCGGAGTCATCACCCGGGTCTTCACCTTCGCGCCCAGCGCGGGAGAGGCGATGGTGACGTCGAAGATCCGCGGGTTGAGCTTCTTGATACCGGTGATGGTGGCGCCGTTCGGCGCCTTGTCGTACTTGCCGGACCCGCTGCCCGGCGGCAGCTTCGGCTTCTTGCCGTGGTTGGCGGCGTTGCGGTCGGGGTCGTTGGGCGCGGGCGAGCCGCCCGTCCCGAACGGGTCGGTGCCCGCCGGCACCTCGGGCAGGCTCGCCGGCTTCGCCCGCTTCGAGGGCGACGCCGACGCCCCGGGCGCCGAAGGCTGCGTCGCGGGGCCGAACGAGGGCACCGGATCGGAGTTGCCGGCGGCCTCCGAGTTGCCCTTCGGCACCCCTACGCCGGCCTGCGCCAGGCCCACCATGACGGCGGGCAGCAGCACGGCCGCCGCCGCGGTGCCCGCGATGGCGATCTTCCGGTCGGTACGCTTCTTCATGGACTCCCCAGCCGGCTCAGGCCGCCTGGGCCCGGCACTCCATCCACTCGCTCGACGAAGCTACTGTCCCCGCAGTCACACCCGCAAGTATTGTCAACGAATGCAATAAAGGTGAGATGAACCGTGACTCCGCGTCACGGGGTTCCGGTCAAGATTCCGGTCCGGGCCGGATCGACTGCGCGTGCCGGAACACGTTCAGCGGGTCCCAGTGCCGCTTGATCCCCTGCAGCTTCGCGTAGGCGTCCTTGTAGTAGAGCGTCTCCCAGGACTGTTCCGACTCGTTCCACCGGCCGTCGTTCAGGTCGGCGTCGGGATACCCGATGTAGCAGCCGTCCGTGGCGTCGCCGCCCGCCACGGGCACGCCGCCCGTCTCGGCGAACGTCGCCTTGTAGGTGTCGCGGATCCATGCGATGTGCGTGTCCTCGTCGGCGTCCTGCCTCGTCCAGTAGACCTGGTACTGGAGCTTCAGAACGGAATCGCGCTGACGTACCGCCGTGTCGTGCAAGGGCCTGTTGATGGCGCTGCCGTACGAGTCGACCTGGATCAGCGCCTGCTTGTTCACGTAGCCGGTGTACTCCTCCTTGCCGAGGTAGGCCCACATCGCGCTGATCTGCTGTTCCGTGAACGGTTTCCTCAGGTAGGCCGACTTGTACTTCCCGCAGCGGTTCTCCCCGCTGGCGTTCAGCGCCTGGGCGGCCGTCAGCCAGGGCATCACCCGGGGGATGTCCATGTGGACGAAATGCTCGCCCATCACCGACCTCATCTTCGTCGCCGGCGGCCCGATCCGGCCATCGACGGCCTGGATGAAGTCGGTCATCGCCTGCGGCCCGTCGGGGTCGTCCACGTCGACCTGGGCCAGAAGCCCGATCTGGCCGTTGCTCACATGGTTGAGTTTGAGCAGCCCGAACAGCTTTCCCGACGCCGAGGCCGCGTCCTGGTGCCGGTGGAAGTACTCCCCGTACGCGGTCACGAGTCCGGCGAACTCGTCCTTGGTGAAGTCCTTCCAGTCCCATGCGAGCGCGGTCAGGAGCACCTGTTTCGGCGGCTCGGGCAACCCCCGGAACCAGAAACGGGTCACGACGCCGAAGTTCCCGCCGCCTCCCCCGGTGTGCGCCCACAGCAACTCGGCCAGGCGCTCGTCCTCGTCGTCTCGTCTGGCCACGACGAGTCTGACGGTCTTATCGGCGTTCACCACCGCCACCTCCACGGCGTAGAGGTAGTCGACGGTGAGCCCGTGCTGCCGCGACAGGAGCCCGAACCCGCCCGCCGGAATGTGCCCGCCGAGCCCCACCGAATAGCACGACCCACCGGGCAGCGCCTTCCCGCTGACCGGATACAGGTGGCTGTAGACGTGCCAGTTCGTCGCCCCGGCCTCCACGCAGTAGGCCTGCATGGCGCTGTCGTAGGACACCCCGCACATCGGGCTGACGTCGAGGATCACCCGCACGTCCGCGCCGCAGACGAAGTCCTCGTAGCAGTGCCCGCCGGCCTTCACCGTGATCCGCGTCCGCGCCGGGTCCGCGGGGACCTCGTTCACGGCCTCGGCCAGTGCCGCCCGGGCCTCTTCCGGCGTCCGCACCAGCCGCACGTACTCCGGCGCGGCGATCCACCGCTGGTTGAACCCCCGGCTGAGCGCCGGATACCGCTTGTCGCCAGGCCGGACGACAGTCGTGGGAAGTGTCGGGATCTCGCCCATGGGGAGCACCGCCTCCGCGCGCCTCGAATCAGCACCGCGAAGGGTCCTTCCCCGCAAACCCCGTAGAGCAATCAATCAGTGACACAGAGTTAACCGGTTGGAGAGGCCGCCTTCAGATCGTCGAGGAGCGCACCGGCCACGGCCTCCTCAAGGACCGCCGCGTCATGGGTCCGCAGCGCCTGCGCCAGACCATCGTCCCAGGGCGCCTCGGTCACCCGGCCCGGCGGCGGATGCGGCTTCGGCGCCGCGTCCAGTGCCGCGAGATAGTCGCCGCACGACATCCGCCATGGACGGGCGCCGGTCTTGGCCATGACGTAGGCGGCGATCCGCAGTCCCTCGCCGTCGAAGTCGCCGTGGTAGCGGAGCGCCGTCCCGGACCGGCCGATCTCGCGCAGCAGCTCGATGACGGCGCTGTTCGGCCAGCCCGACGAGCACACCAGCGGCGGGCACCGGTCACCGAACCGCCGCACGGCCAGAGCGATCACGGTCGGGTTCTCCGTCACCCAGACTTCCGGCGCGTCCAAGCGCACATCGGGCGGGTCACGGAGCTGCTGGAGGGTCACCACGCATGCCCGGCCCGCGTCCGCCCACAACCGGAGCGCCCGCGCTAGGACGCCGCCTCCGAGCGGCCTCAAGCCCGCGACCAGGACGGTCGTGGACAGCGCGTCGCACTCGACGCCCGCGCTTTCCCACAGCGCTCTGCGCTCCCGAGCGTCTCTCGGCGGCTCGGCCCCGTGGAGCGCCGCCTGAGCGCGAAGAACGAGACCCGGCAGCCGCCGCCCGTCGTCCAGCGCATGCGAATCACCCAGCACGCCGGTGGCGAAGGAGGCGAGCGGCCTGCCGTCCGACGGCAGCGCGGCGAGCACGCCGAGGGCCTGTTCGAGCAGAGCGCGCGTGGACGGAACCGAAGCCGCGACGAGCCCTTGGCGGCGGACGTCCGCGACCCACCCGAGCAGGGCCGGCTCGGCCGTGACCACGGGATGCCGTTCCAGCCACTTCCAGAGCGCGTTCCGTTCGCGTTCCTGGTTCCTCCTGTCGCGTGCGCGGTCGCCGATCGGCCCGCATATCTCCTCGGTGACCGTCCTCGTATCGGAGCCGGTGAGTTCCAGCAGGACGGCGTCGAGGCGTGCCACGGCGACCGGGACGGTGGACGGCGGATAGCGGTCCATCCCGAGCAGGTCGGCGAGGGCGGCGCGCTGGTCGTCGTCCAATCCCCTGAGCGTGACGCGGCTGACGTGGGCGCCGGCGGAGAAGCGCCGGTGCAGCTCCGTCCACAGCGGTTTCAGGTCGGCGGCACGAAGCCTTCCGGGGACGGTCATATCAGCGCTTCCTCGTCCGCGGCTTCGGTGCGGTGCCCGTCCCAGACGAAGCGCGCGGTCGTCACGGCGTCGTCGCCGTCGCCGGTGATGAGCTGGTGGATGGCGATGCCGTCGAGTTCCCGGTAGTCGCACCATTCGTGGTCGGACGTCAGCACGAGGTCGAGTTCCAGGTTCACGAGCAGGTCGAAGACCTGTCCGCGGTTGGCGGTGTCCACGCCCACGAACACCTCGTCGAGCAGGATGAACCGGGGGCAGCCGGGGTCGGTCTGGTAGTGCGCGGCGACGGCCGCGAACAGCGGAAGGTGCAGCGCTATGGCCTTCTCGCCTCCGGACAGCGCGCCGTGGAGCTTGCGGGTGAGGTCCTGCCATCCCTTCCCGTCGCCGCGTTCGAGCCGGACGGTGAAGCGGTGCCAGGCCGTGTAGTCCAGCACCTCCATGAGCTGCTCCTCCCAGCTCGCCGCCGTGTTCGCGGCCCGCGCCTCCTCCACTCGGTCGCGGAAGAACCGGTAGAGGGCCTCCCGGTCCTCGTCGTTGAGCCCGGTGGGGTCGCGCAGCAGCAGGTCGCGGGCGGCGCGTATCCCGGCGCTCTGCTGCGGATCGACCTGCCAGACCAGCCGCACCGCCACCCGCGACGCCGTCCGGACGCGTTCGAGCCGGCGGTTCATCCCGTCCACGAGGTCGGTCGCCTGCCGGATGCGGTCGGCGAGATGCCTGCGGGTGTCCCCGGCGAGCGTCCGGTCGAACAGGTCGCGTTCCTTGTCCGTGATGTCCCGGCGGCGCTGGTCGCGTTCCTCGCGCAGGGCCGCGCTCAGCTCCGCCGCGCCGACGCGCACCCCGTTCATCGTGGCGGTGAGCACCTGGACGTCATCGTCCTGAACGAGTTCGAGGTCGGCCTGGTCAGCGAGGACGTCCCGCGCATGGTGCATCGCCTCCGAAAGCCTGGCCTCCGCGTCGCGGACGTTCTTCGGCTCATGCGGTGTCTTCTCCAAGGACGTCCCGACCGCCCGAGCACACTCCAGCGTGGCTTTGACACCGTCTTCGGCGGCGAGCGTCACCCCGACACCGGCGTCGTCCGGCAGGTGTCCTGCCACCAGATGACGGAACCGTGCCGCGGCCCGGTCCCGGCCGGCGACCGCCTCGTCCCGCACCTCCTCCGCGGTACGCACGGCCTCCTCCAGGCCCCCGATGCTCTTCTCCAGTTTGATCAGTTCCTTGCGGAGCGACTCGCCACGCAGCCTGCACTGCTCGGCCTCTTCTCTGGCAGCGCGCAGGTTCTCCAGGACCTCCCGGTGTTCGGCACCGAGCGAGGCGTCGATGGCGGTGACCTTCTCAGCGAGCTCCGAGGCCGCCTCGGACTCCTCCCGCGCACGGTCAGCGGACTCGGCGGCGGTCGCTTCGTAGTCCGCCGCCACACCTTCCGCGGACGCGGCCCGCGACTCAGCGGACAGCAGAGCCTCGCAGTGCTGGACCCACACGTTCCCGTTCTCCCGGACGTCGCGTACGGCGTCCGCCAAGGCGTCCAGGGCGGGTTCGCTCACCGGGAGCCCGTGTTCGGCGCCGAGCGCGGTAAGGGCGCGCAGCGCGGTGGACACGGCCGCCTCACGGTCGCGCAGCCGCTTTACGTCGCGCTCCAGCTCGTCACCGCGTTGCCCGGTCTTGCGGCGCGCGGCGTCCAGGAGGTCCGCCGCCTCGATGAGGGGGCGGTGCGGCGGACGGTCGCCCAGCTCGGCGTCGAGCACGCCCCGGGCGGCCTGGACACGCGCGAACTCCTCCTCGCACGCCGCCTGCTCGCCCTCCAGCCCGGCGATCTCCTCGTCCAGTTCGGCGATGCGCCTCTGCCGGGCGCGCTCCTGGGCGGTGGCGCCGATGTAGGCCGGCTCCGGCTTGGCCCAGCGGCCGGTCACGGTGCCGAGGCGCCAGGACCCGTCGATGCCGATGACGGCCGGGTGGTCGGTCTCCAGAGCGTTCCCGGCGACTGCGATGCCCGACAGCACGGCACGCAGCACTTCCGGCGGGACGCCGGTCCCGGGCTCCGGGGCGAGCACCCCTGCGAGGCTCGCGCCGGGCGCGGGACGAGCGATAAGTATCGCGGCGAAGGCGTCGTGCTCCTCGCGCAGGAGACCACCGTCGGGCATCACCCACACGTCGAGAAGGCCGGCGGCCTGCAGCGCCGCCTCGACTCCGGCCTGCACGTCCGGGGCGATGTCGCCGGCGAACGCGACGAGGCGCCAGAGAGGACCGCCGGGCCGTCCGGTGCGGTCGGCGGGACGGGTGCCGGGGGCGTCGGGTTCGAGCGCCTTCTTCCGGGCGAGGTCGTCACGCCGGCGTTTCCGTTCGGCGGCCCGCTCCGTCAGGGCGTCGCGCCGGGTGCGCAGCACCGCCTCCTCGGCGGCGAACGCGTCCATCGCCCGCATCCGCGCTTCGAGGATCAGCTCGTCGCACTCGCGCTCGTCCTCCACAGACCCGACCAGCGCGTCCGCATCGAGGGAGGAAAGCTGTGCGCAGGAGCGCGCCCACGTCTCGATCTTCACCGCGAGTGCGTTGAGCCGCCCCTCGTACGCCGTGGCGGCGGCGTCGCGTTCGGCGATCGCCTCGTCGAGCCGGGTGCTGCTCTCGTCGCGGTCGGCCTCGGCCTCGGCACGGCGCTCCACAGCCGCGCGATGGTCCCGGAGCGCCGCCCGCAGCTTGCCGATCTGCCCTTCCCGGCTCGCCACTGCCGCGCGCAGCAGCCCCCGTGCCCGCTGGACGCCGTCCATGCCGCCCGCCTCGACCGCCGCCGCGGCCTCCTCGTGCACCGCCGTGAGGCCCGCGCGCTCCGCCGCGCGCCACGTGTCCGCGCGGGCCTGGCCGGTCAGCGACCGCTGGGTGGCCGCATCCGAACGCGCGTCGCCGGCCTCCTTCCGCCTGCGCGCCGCGTCCTCGGTGTGCCGGTCGGCGGTCTTGCGCGCGTTCGCCGCCGCCTGCCCCGCCCTGCGGGCGCGCTCGCGCAGATCGGCCAGCTCACGGCCCTTGCGGTAGGCGTCGCTCTCCTTCAGCCCGTCGATGCGGGCACCGAGCGCGCGTCCTCGTTCCGTTTCCTTCTCAAGGCTCGCCACAGTGGTATCGCGCTCGGCGCACACCTTCTCGTGGTTCTCCTTGCCCGTCCGGGCCTTCGCGGTGAGGCCGTCCATCGCGCTCGTCGCGGAGATGACGCGGGCGGAGGCGGCGCGGAGGACGCGCTGGGCGTAGGTGCGCTGGCGGTTGGCCAGGCGGTCGGCCTCCTGGACGTGCCCGTCCAGTCTCCGCAGTTCCTCGCGCTGCCGGTCGAGCCGCTCGAAGCCCTCGGCGATCTCGTGGATCTCCCCTTCGCCGAGCGGCGGAAGCGCGCTGGACAGCAGGTCCGACAGGAGGCCGGGGTCGAGGCGTTCGGACAGCTTGGGGGTGCGGAGCTGCCGCAGCGCGGTGAGGAGGGAGTCGTAGCGCTGCTCGGTCAGGCCGCTGTAGAGGGTCCGCCGGACGGTGGTGCGGTAGGCGTCCGCCGACTCGTGCACCTGCCCGTTCTGGCCGATGGCCTCGATGAGGTGGGCGCGGGTCAGGGGCTGGCCTCCGTCGCCGGTGAGGGTCAGACCGCTGGGGACGCCGATGCGCCGTTCCGTCGTGAAGTACGCGACCGTGACGTTCTTGGTGTTGGTGGTGGCCTGCAACCGGGCGCCGCACGTGAACCGGCGGGGGCCGTCGGCGAATTCCAGCCAGACGTAGCCGACGCGGGTCTTGCCGGTGTGGCCGTCCCCCATGAGGTTCCAGTGCATGGTGCGTTCGCTGCCGCCGAACGTGGACAGCCGGCTGGGCTTCAGGCTCGCGTCCAGCAGGTAGGGCAGCAGCAGTTCGAGCACCTTGGACTTGCCGCTGCCGTTGGGGCCACGCAGCAGCAGCCGTCCCTTGTGGAACTCGAAGACCTCGTCGTAGTAGCGCCAGACGTTGAGGATCCCGGCGCGCGTCGGCCGCCAGCGCGGAGCCGGGGCCTCCGCGGGGACGAGTTCGGTGACGGTCATGGCTCCTCGCGGTCGACGGTGTAGCGGTGGGCGGCGGGCATGGCGCGGACGGCGCCGTCTTCGAGCCTCGCCAGCCCGAACCCGGACAGGACGGCGAAGGCGTCGTCGGCCAGCCGCCCGGCGCCGCCATCGGACTGGTAGGCCATGGCCCAGCGCGGACGGCTCGCGAGGAGCCGCCCCGCTTCCTCCGCAAGCTCTGCCGAGGGCAGCGGCCCCTTGTGCATGAGCTGGTCCAGAAGCAGGAGGGCAGCGACCTTCGCGTGGCTTCCGTCGTCGGGGAACTTGGAATCCGTGGCGAGCGCGTCGGGGTCGGCGAGCAGGTAGCCCTCGGCCCGTTCCTCGAACTCGAGCCCGGCCTCCTCTGCCGCCCGGCGAAGGATCTGCCGGCCGGTCGGCGACGCCGCGTAGGCGATTTCGGCCTCGCTGAGATCCTCCCGGTAGACGACCGGGTCGTCCAGCAGTTTGCGCAGCAGCGAATGCCTCGCCCACAGGTTCCGCTGCGTCTCGGTGGATTCGTCCGAGCCGTAGCGCCGCTCGGCGGTGAGTTCCCCGAGGTCGGGCCAGCCCGTTTCCGGGAGGCTAGACGGCGCGACCGGTGCGGACAGCAGCCGGATGACCCGTGGCGCGTCCACCCGGTAGAGGACCTTGGCCTCGGAGCTGTCGAGGTAGGCGTCGGTCGCACCGTCGACCGCCATCACCGCGCCGTGGTGCTCCAGCAGCTTCAGTGCGTCCACGAAGGCGGCCCGCTCGTCCCCGCGGACGGGGTCGAAGGCGGGGACGCCGTCGTCGGCGGCGGCCGCCTGCACGACCCGCTGCGCGAGCATGCCGATGGTGGTGACCGGCGCCGCGAGCGCCTCGGCGGCGACCAGGCACAGCAGCGTGTACCGGCGCCGGTCGAACGGCGCGCGTGCCGAACGCCTCCTCCTCGCGGGACGGGACGGGTCCGCGTCGCCCCGCACCTTGACCAGCCGGGCGTAGCCGAGCCGGGGCTCCAGGAACAGCCGCCAGCCGCAGAAGTAGTCGAACCACGGCGCGAGGGACGCGTGCCGGCGCCGGATCAGGTCGAAGTCGTCCGGATCGGCGTGGAGGGAGATCAGCGGGCGGCCGAGCAGCAGCCGGATCGCGCGCGCCAGTTCCTCCTTCTCCGCCTGGACAAGCTGGTTCGCCAGCCTGCTCATGCGCCCGACACCTTGCGCGACGGCCCGGCCGCGAGGAACCGGATGTCCACCAGGTAGTCGGGGCCTTGGAAGCGCCCCCTCGCCGTGCGCAGTTCCGCGACACGCCCGTCCGGCGGCGGCCACAGTCTCACCTCGATGCGGCCGTCCGAGGTGAGCGCCCGCCGCAGCCCCTCCGAGCCGGGACGCGCCGCCAGGGCCCGCCCGATCAGGTCGAGGAGCCGCCGCAGCGTGTCGTGTTCGAGCCGCCCGAACGAGGAGAGCCGCAGCGTGCCGTCCGTGGCGAGCCACTGCCAGGCCGCCTCCAGTTCCGCCCGCTCCCGCCGGGCACGCTCACGCCGCTCGGCACGCAACGCCTGGACGTCGCGGACCTTGGCCGTCCGCCCCATCCGCTCCGTGCGGCCGCTGGTGCGGAGCAAAGCAGACACCTCCACGGACGGCGTCTCGGCCCAGCTCGCGGCCGTGGGGATGGGCTCGGAGTCCACGTGGGTGAGGTGGGCGTGCCGCGCGGGGGTCAGCCCGAACGCCGTCCCCCACAGCCGGTGGGCGTCGTCCTCGGACGGCGCGTTGGCGAACCACCGGGCAAGGGTCCGGAAGTCGGACGCGGCGCTGGAGGAACGCCGCCGCGACTCGGTGATCCGGTCGAGTACCTGGAGCAGCGAAACGATCGCCCTACGGGCCACATCATGGAGTTGCCGCACACGCGGCGTGCCCTCCTCCGGCCGGAACCACAGGAGAAGCCCGTCCCACTTGGCCCTGCGTGCGGCAAGCCACGCCACCGCCGGTTCGGCGCCCTGCAACGGCGGCAGTTCCGCCCCCTCCAGCGCCCGGCTGTGCAGAACGCTCACGCCACGCTGCTCCACCTCTTCCAGAGCAGCGTTGATCGCGTCGGCGCGCACGTCCAGGTTGGTCACGAACTCCTGGAGATAGGCGACCGTCGCGCTCTTGACGTCGTTGAACGTCGTGAGGTCGGCGCCCTCCGCACGCATCAGCCGCTGCAGCTCACCGTTGAACGACTTGGTGTTGTTGCGCAGCGCGTCGAGGTGCCCTTCCAGCTCTTGCAGCGTCGTGAAGATCCTGCGGTTGACGCCTGGGTCATCGTCCTTGAGCAGCTCGCCCAGTTCCCCGAGCCGGTCGGCGATGGCGTCCAGCACGGCCGTCTGCAACGCCCCCGACGAGCTGAGCACGGCCAGCGCATGCTGCACCCCCGCGAACGCCGCTTCACCGCGCCGCGTCAGTGAGTACTGGAGGTTCTTCCGCTCGTACTCCTCGGCCGTCGCGTAGCTGCCGGCGTGGTTCTGGACGACGTCGAGGAGCTTCCACGTGGCGAGCTGCCCGAGCGCCCGCGCCAGCCCGGCGTCGTCCACGGGCGCGTAGAAACCGACCGCCCGCAGCCGCTCACGTACCTGGTCGAACGTCAGCGACGTCTCCAGCCGCTCGTTCGCCTCCCCGAACGCGTACATGACCGCCGTGTGCAGATCGGCCCGCTCGGTGGCGGTGAACTGGAACATCCCCTCCGGCACCCGCGGGGGAACGGTCATACGCCGCCGTCCAATCCCTTGATGAACTTGATGAAGGCGTTCAGGGCCCGCGTGTGCTCGTCCCGGACGCCCTCCGGGCTGAAGTGCATGACCTCGTTGCGGATGATCCGCACCCGGTCGAGCTTGCCGACGAAGACGATCCGGTCGATGTCCGTCCACCCGCAGCGTCCGAAGAGGGCCTCGTCCTCGAAGATGTTCTTGTAGTCGCCGAACATGAGGTCGTCGGCACCGTGTGTCCGTCTCGGGTAGCGCGCCTTCCCCCGCATCTCCTCCACGGTGCAGATCTTGCGAACCAGCCTCCGGAGCCGCTGCTCGATCTCGCTGAGCAGCACGAAGGGGTTGGCCAGCCCGACGAACTGCTCGGCGAGGTCGGCGAGCGTGACGATGCCGACGGGATCGCGCTCCTCGTTCTCGACGAAGGCGAACCCGCTGCCCCAGATGCGCGGCGCCTGCTTGAGCAGGTCGTCATCGCACTTCAGTACCTCTGGCAGCGGGTCGAGCGCGGACCGTACGTCACGCTCGCCGCGCGCTTTGGCGAGATGGATGGAAACCCATGTGACCGCGCCGCGCAAACGTCCCTCTTCGAGAACGGCGAGCTGCGAGAAGTCGTCGCTCAGCATCGTGGTCTCCGCCTGCGACAGCGTGTCCCCGATGCTCACGGACGTGACACCGCCCGTCGCACTCGGCAGCTCCCGCACGCGCAGTGACACCCGGACGGGCGCCTCGTCGTCCACCACGGGTTCGCTCTGCTGCCGTGGTTCCGCCGTTTCCGGGACGAGGGCGATTTCGACGGTCCGGCCCGCGTCGGCGAGGTCCGGGACCGTGGTCAGCCCGTGCGATGCCAGCCCGGCCGTGATCTCTTCCACCACGGCGTCGCTGCGCGCGGCGCGCCCCCAGTGCCCGAGCAGCTCGCGCACACCGATCTCCACCCGGTCGGACGAGCGGCAGCGCTTGGCGGTCTCCTCCAGAAACCCGGTCATGCGGGCTCCTCGCCGGGAGGCACCGTCGATTTCCGCATGACGGTTTCGATGAGGGTGAGCAATTCGATCGAACGCCGCTCAAAGAACGTTGCGAAGTCGTCGGCTCGCAGATGCTCGGGGTAAAGGAGATGAGACATCAGCGCGTCGTCCAGCCAGTTGGACCGGATACCCGTCTCGCGCTCCAGCATCGTGAGGCCGTTGCTGGGCGCGTTGTTCCCGAGCGTCTTCGCCGCGCGACCCGACAGGAGCGTCTTGTTGACGATGCTGTCGCGGCGCTGAGTGCTGATCCCCTGCTTGTCGCACCAGGCCGCAGGGAAGATGCGGTGGATGTCGACGGTGCCGTCCGCGATCTGGTCGCCGGTGATCGGCTTGTCGGTGTAGTACCAGTCGATGCATCCCTGCTGAAGGAGCAGGGCGAAGACCCCCTTGTAGGCGGCGCTGTTGCGGCTCGTCATGGTGAACAGCCGCTGTTGGGCGAAACGGGCCTCCGCGATGGACTCCGGCTCCCGGCCATCCCGGAGCCAGGCCGTGACCTGCTCGACATCACGGGGGAAGCGGCTGTCCGCGGTTCCGCCGTACTGCTCGCCGAGCACGCCGCACCAGTACCAGCGCGCGAGCTTCTCGCGCGCTTCCGGGGTCTCGGTCTCCCGTCCGAGGACGGTCCGGATCGCGGCGAGAGGCGGAAGCTGGGTCCGATACGGCAGGTCATCGGAACGGAAGATGCACTGGTCGGTCAGGAACTCCCCCACCCAGTGCAGAGCGTCGGCGATGCGGGGCGCCCATGTCAGGTAGTCCGCAAGCTCCAGGTCGAGCATGTCGCGCCGCTTGCAGCTGATGGGCGCGCCCTGCCTGTGGTGAGTGGACGCGAGGCAGACCGCCTGGAGGAAGTCGGTGTTCTGGAGCCCCGCCAGCACCGGGTAGGCGGTGGTCAACTCGTCCCGGGTGGCCTTCCAGTGTTCGGGCAGGTGGAACTCCCCGTGCCGCGCTGTATAGTCCTCGTCCCCCGCGAACGTCGCCGTGAGCAGCTCGAACACGGTGAGCTGGACGCCCTTGGTGTTGACCTTCTCGAACACCGTGCAGACGGCGTCGCGGGGCGTGTCCTTCTCCAGATTGATCAGCGGCACAGAGTAGCCGATGACGTTTTCCAGAACGACCTTCCGGAACTGTTTCCAGAGCGGCTTGCGGCGGTCCTCGTCGTCGCGAATGTAACCCCACTGCCACTCTTCGATCTTGTCGCTATCGAAGACATACCACAGCGGGAAGTAGCCGTGCTCGTATTCGAGGCCGGTCGTGGACAGGTCAAGGCCGGGACGCCGCCCCAGCGGCTTAATGATCTTGTTGTGCGGAAGGGACCGGATCGCCGACTCGCGGTCGGCCTTCGGGTCGATGGCCGTCTCGATGTGAATGTAGTACCAGAGGTCTTTCGGCTCATCCCGCTGGTCGACCGTGTCGACGGGACGTCCGGATTTGAGCGCCTGGTACAGCGCGGTCATCCGCTGCTGCCCGTCCAGGAGGAGCCGTTCCGGTTTGACCTCGTCGCCCGGGACCACGCCCTGCAGCGGACGCGTTTTGAACCGTGCGCCGGGGCCACCGGTCGCGAGCGTCATGACGACGCCCATCGGATAGTCCATCGTCACGGTCGCGAGGATCGAGATGATGTGCTCGTCGTCCCACTTCCACTCCCTTTGGAAATCGGGTAGCTGGATGTGCCCCTCGGCGACTGCGGCGAGCATTTTACTCAGCGGACGGCTGTCCAGTGCCATGGCCGAACGGTACCTAGTCAGAACCGGTCAGTGCAGAGCTTTTCGAGCGGGCACACGGGGGTGGTCGCGCGGTCGTATGCTGACCGCCACGGGTCAGTGCCGTACGGGTCAGCGGTACGGGTCATAGACGAAGAGGTGGCGCGGGTTGTCCAACCGGTGGTGGGGGCCACGGTCCGATTTCACCTGGGAGGAGGAGGCCCTCCAGCACGTCCGGGCGCAGATGCCGGACACGGAGCCCTACCGGGCGTGGCAGACGTTCGCGTTCGCGGCGCAGTCGGGGCACGTCCCGCAGGTGGACCTGCTGATCGCGACTCGCGCCGGGCTGTTCCTGGTGGAGATCAAGAGCCATCCGGGGCGGGCGGTCAACAGCGGCAGCACGTGGATCTTCCACGGCGACGACCGCACCCGGACGTTCGAGAACCCGCTGTTCACCACCGACCTGAAGTGCAAGCAGCTCCGGCAGCAGCTCGAATGGGCCCGCGACCAGTTTCCGGGAATGCGCAACCTGCGCATCCCGTTCGTCCGCCCCGCGGTGTTCCTGTCGGCGCCCGACCTGCGCTGCCTGTTCGCCGACTCGCAGAAGATCAACGTGTACGGGCGGGACGGCCTGGAGGAGCAGACGGGCCTGCCCGGTATCTGGAAGGGCCTTCTCGGGGGCCGGCCCCGCAACAACCGGGACATCGTGGAACCCGCCCTCTCCAAGCAGCTCCACAAGCTCCTCACCAAAGTCGGCATCTCGGGCCTGCGCAAGCACCGCAAGGTGGGGCCCTTCGAGCTGGCGCCGCAGTCGTTCGACGCGGGCCCCACCTGGGAGGACTACCTCGCCGAGAACACGGCGCTGCCGGGCGACCAGCCGCGCCGCATCCGCATCTACCTGTCGGAGCTGAGGGCCGACCGGGAGGAGCGGGAGTCGACGCGCAGGGCCGCACGCCGCGAGTACCTGGCATTGCAGGGGATCTCGCACGAGGGCATCGTCCAGGCGGAGCAGTTCAGCGACGAGCACGAGGCGGGCCCGGCCGTCATCTTCCGGCACGGCGCGGGCTGGACGCGGCTCGACCACTTCATCGCCGAGCGCGGCGGTGACCTCCCGATCGAGACGCGGGTGGAGATGGTCCGGCAACTCGCCGACGCCCTCGATCACGCGCACCGCCGGCACCTGTTCCACCGGGCGCTCGCGGCGCGGAGCGTCTACGTGGAGATGGACGGCCGCTATCCGAGGCTGCGGATCTGCGACTGGCAGGTGTCCGCGCGTCCCGGGTCGGGTTCGTCAGGACGGCCGACAGCGCTCGCGGGCCAGACGCCGAGCACCCTGTCCGGTTCCGCGGGCGGGATGCCGCTGGCTGCGCACATCGAGGGCTCGTCCGGCCCCTACCTGGCGCCGGAGTTCGGCAACGCCGACGCGCAGGGCACGCCGCTCGACGTGTTCGGCCTGGGCGCGCTCACCTACCTGATCCTGACGGCGCAGCCCCCGGCCCGGGACCGCGCGGCCCTCGCCGCGCGCCTGTCGGACGAGGGGGTGCTCGCGCCCTCGTCGGTGTCGGACGCCATCACTCCGACGATGGACCAGCTCGTCCGGGGCGCGACCGAGGTGCAGCCGGTGGACCGGCACGAGACGGTGCGGGAGTTCCTCGACTGGCTGGAACAGGTCGAGGAGGAGATCACCGCACCGGACGAGGCGGAGATCCCCGACCTCCTGGACGCGGTGAAGGGCACGGTCGTCCAGGGCTGGGAGGTCGTCCGGATCCTCGGGAAGGGCTCGACGGCGAAAGCGCTGCTGGTCGAGCGGGACGGCCACGAGCATGTCCTCAAGGTCGCGTTGAACGAGGCGAGCCGCGAACGCCTGGAGCATGAGGCGACCCAGCTCCGGCGCCTCACCGACGCCCGCATCGTCCGGTGGATCAGCGGCCCGATCGAGATCGGCGACCGGCACGTCCTGGTCCTGGAGCAGGCCGGGCAGCGGACGCTGTCGCAGTTCCTGCGCAGCCAGGGCCGGCTGACGATCGACGACCTGCAGAACCTCGGCGGCCACCTGTTCGACGCGGTCGGCTACCTGGGAGAGGAAGGCGTCTGGCACCGCGACATCAAGCCGGACAACCTGGCCATCAGGGAGCTGCCGAAGAAGGGCCGCCGCCTTGTCCTGTTCGACTTCTCCCTCGCCGGCGCGGCCGCCCGCGACACCGGTGTCGGGACGCCCCCGTACCTGGACCCTTTCCTCGGCACCGAACGCCGCCCCGAGTACGACGACGCGGCGGAACGGTACGCGGTGGCGGTGACGCTCCACGAGATGGCGAGCACGGAGCTTCCGTCGTGGGGCGACGGTGTCGCGGCGCCGCACCTGCTGGACGCGAGCGAGGAGGTTCCGCAGCTCGCCGAGGACAGTTTCGACCCGCTACTGCGCGAGCGCCTGGTCGACTTCTTCCGCAAGGCGCTGCACCGGGACGCCGCCCAGCGCCACGCGTCGCTGCGGGAGATGCAGTTCGCCTGGCTGGACGTGTTCCAGGCGCTGGACGAGACGCTCCCCCCGACGACGCCGCATACCGTCCACCACCAGTCGCACGACCCGGAGTCGGCCCGCGAGCAGGCCGCGACCGCCGTGACCGCCGACACCCCGCTCGTCGCCGCCGGCCTGACGTCCCGGGCGCTGTCCACGGCGTTGCAGCAGCTCGAGGTGTCGACGGTAGGGGAACTGAGCAAGGTCCCGTCCGCGCGGATCCAGAAGCTTCGCGGGGTGGGGCTCGGGCCGCGCAACGAGCTGGTGAAGCGGGCCCGCGAGTGGCGGCGGCAGCTCGCGATCGCGGAGAAGGCCGGGGACGCCGAACGCGACGAGCGCGCCCCCACGACCGCCAATCTGCGCACGCTGAGCCTGGACGAAGTCGCCGAGCAGCTCGTGCCGAAGGACGTGGGGCGCACCAGCACCGAGATCCGCGTGATCAGGGCGGTCCTCGGCCTGCCGGAGGACGGGGAGGCCGCCCCCGTCCCGCAGTGGTCGTCGCAGGCGGCGGTCGCGGCGGAGGTGGAGCTCAGCCAGCCGCACGTCGCCCGCCTCCTCGGCAGCGCTCGCAAGCGGTGGATCAAGAGCGTCCCGGCCGTCACCGCGTTGCGCGCCACCGTGCTCGAGGTGCTCCAGGCGCACGGCCGGATCATGGAGGCGCACCGGCTCGGCGCCGCGCTCCTCGGCGGCCGGGGCTCCGAACTGGACGATCCCGCCGCCCGCCGCGCCCTGGCGGGCGCGTGCCTGCGCGCCGCCGTGGAGGCCGAGGAGCATCTCGACAATCCGCGCCTGGCCCGCCGCCGCGTCGGCGACCGCGTCATCATCGCCGCCGTCGCGGAGGGCGACACGTCCGCCCCGACCGAGGAGGAGCTGCTCGACTACGCCGTCGACATCGGCCGCCGCGCCGACGCGGTCGTCGACCTGCCCGACGCGGCGCCCCTGCCCGCGACGGCGTCGGTGCTCGGTGAGCTGAACGGCGTCCCGCGCCCGGAGGGCATGGCGCCGCTGTCGGACCTGGACCTGGTGTCGCTCGCCGCGGACGCGTCCCGCAACGCCGCGATGACCGCGCGGCTGGAGCTGTATCCGCGCGACCTGGCGCCCCGCAAGGCGCTCCAGCTCGCGCAGGCCGCGAGCTACCTGGGGCCGCCCGGCCTGCGCCCCGCCGAGCTGCGCGGCCGCGTCCTGGCCCGCTTCCCCGAGATCGCGGCGCTCCCCGAGCCGGATGAGCTTCGCATGCTGCTCCAGCGCGACCTGAACATCACCGTCAACGTCACCCGGGACGAGGACGGCGAGCCCCGCTACGTCCTGCCGAGCCGTTCCCTGCTCACCCCGCTCAGCGGACGCGGCAGGCCCGGTGCGAAGACCAGGCTCGGGACCGCCTCGCCGAGTGCGGAGACCTGGGCGCGCCTCGCCGGCGCGGCCGAGGAAGGCGGGTTCCTGGCCGTGAAGGCGTGGATGGACGAGTCGACGTCCGTGCTGAGCGTCCTGACCAGGATGCCCGAGGTCACCGCGATCAATGTGAACCGGGCGTTCCTCACGACGCTCCGGGGCATCGTCACCGAACGCGGCAAGCCCCGTTGGGAGACGGTCCTCGCGGCGGACTCGCCCAACGCCTCTCCCACCGCCCGCGCCGGTTTCGAGAAGCTCGTCGCCCTCGTCTGGGACCGCATGGAGGACGAGGTCCGGACCTCACCCGGGGCGGTGCTCCTGCACGACGCCACTCCCCTCGCCCGTTACGCGGGCGGGATGGAGCTGCTGACCCGCCTCAAGCTCGCCGCCCACGCGCCGGACGAGGGACCGCACGCGTTGTGGCTGTTCTGCCCGATGTTCGACCCCAGCCGCGAGGCGGCCTTGGACCACACGGTCGTCCGCGCCATGGGAGAGAATGAGCAGCTCGCCGTCCCCGGCGGGTTCGCCCTGCAAGACACGAGGAGTGCTTCATGATCGACCCGGACGCCCTGCTCAACGACCTGAAGCCACGGGTCAGGGCGCTGGAGAACGATCTACGCGAGCGGGCGGGGGAACCCCGGTTCGCCGTGCCGCTCGACCGGGAGTGGAACGACGCCGTCCGCCGTTCCCGCGCCGCCGCGACGTATGAGACGTGGCTGGAGGATCAGGTCACCCAGTCCGCCGTAGCCTGGGTGCTGAACACGGTCTTCCTGCGCTTCTGCGAGGACAACGGCCTCATCGAGGACGTGTTCCTCTCCGGCCGCGGCGAGCGCCTCGACCTGGCCAAGGAACGTCAGCAGCTGTACTTCGAGCAGCCGGACAACGCCAGCAAGACCGACCGCGAATGGATCGAAGAAGGTCTCAAGGTGATGGCCAAGGCGTCCCCCGTCGCCGCGGGCCTCTTCGACCGCGACCACAACCCCATGTGGCAGATCACGCCGTCTCTTGAAGGCGCGAAAGCCCTCATCGACTT
>NZ_SMKK01000139.1 GCF_004348425.1 Actinomadura sp. 7K507 | reverse complement strand
CCCGGTTGAAGTGGTGACTGAACATGATCGCCTCCACCTCGATGCCGTTCATCGCGATGATGCGGCACTTGGTGTAGGGATCGGAGGTGTCGGGATCGACGGGCGCGACGTCCAGCTGGCTCCAGTTACGCAGCTGGTCGTCCAGCGGGATACCGCGGTGTTCGAGCGGATTGAACGCCACCAGGCTCACCCTTCCTGTGAGAGCGGATCGGCATGACGCCCGGGTGCGCCTACCCGGCACCACCCGCTCCGCACCTCCACAGCCGAACGACTTCAAAGTTTTTGTCGCCTCCGTCCAACGGCTGAGGCCCCGCCTGCAAACCGGCCTCCCAGGACTCGTCGGCTAACCCCTGGGGCACGGTGACCCTTCTGGTTCGAAGGCGGCGTGGGGCCGGGCGGCTTGGTTTGAAAGCCGGTCTACGGGAACCGGTGTTCGGTGCGATTCCCGGGGCTGCGAAGCCGTCTGAAACCTGTTGCCGGAGGCCGATACTGGGAAGAGCGCCTCAAGCTGACGCTGAAGGCCGTCGTAGCGGCCTCCGTCGCATGGCTGGTGGCCAGATACCTTGTCGGCCACCCCCAGCCTTATTTCGCTCCACTGGCGGCGCTGCTCGGCGTGTATCCGACGGTGGCGTGGTCCCTCACAGAAAGCCTCGCCTACGGTGCCGGGTTCGCCGTCGGTGCGGGCATCGCGATACCCGTCGGATTGTTGATCGGACCGAACACGTTCGGGATCGCCGTCGTCCTCTTCGTCGGGATGATGATCGCGGGCTGGCGCAGGCTCGGCGACCAGTCGCCGCAGGTCGCGTTCACCGCGCTGTTCGCGCTGCTGTTCGGGGGCCACCAGGTCGTCGATTATGTCTGGCCTCGTCTCGGCGATGTCGGGATCGGGCTGGCCGTCGGACTGGCAGTGAACGTCTTGATCTTCCCCCCGCTGTACGTTCGGCGAGGCGAGTACGCCGTCGCGGAAGTGCGCGGCACCCTAAGCGACGCCATGGAGACGCTCGCCGAATACGTCGTCGAGCCCGACGAGTGGGGACCGGTCTGGGATGAGCGCCAGTCGTGGCTGGTCACCGTCCAATAGCAGGCACGGTATTCGGTCGAGCGAGGTAAGACGAGCCTGCGGGCCAATCCGCGCGCGATGTGGTGGGGCTACCGGCTTCGCTGGCGCGAAGACTCGGATCAATGGTCCGCTCCCAGCCAGCTGAACAAGCTCGAGAATGCGATGTCGTACACACGCTCGATCGCCGGGACCTTGCGTCTGGCTGCGGACGCGGACGAGGAACGCCTGCAGATCGACGTAGAGTTTCGGCGTGGCTACGCTGCCCTCCTCCGGAGAATCGCCGATCTTACGCGGATGCTGCCCGAGCCGCCGGCCGAGGAGATCTTCGCCGAGGCCGAGCGGGCACAGGACGAGGTGGCGGGACCCCATCTCGGCCCGGGGGCTGATGTGTCCGGCCTCTGGGATCCGTACAAGGAACTCTTGCGGCTCAGCCGCCAGCTGCTGGACCTGTTCCCCACCCACCGGCCCTGAGCCCGTTTGTTCCCGGTGCAGCCCGGCCATGCCCGCCGTCATCCGCACCGTGTGCCTCGAACGCGCATCACCTGACACTTCGTCTACCGGCGACTTTGCTCGCTTCGTTGTTTAGGCCCTCGGTTCTCGGCAATGTCGAATCACCTATAGGGGATTTCCTTCCCGTTGAACCGCAAGGCCGGTGTCTACGAAGAGGACACCGCCGCACCCCCTGACGCTGCGCCGAAAGGTGCTTATATGCGTGTGCTCGGAATCAATGCGATCTTTCATGACCCGGCCGCCGCGCCGTAGTCGCACCGACCACGACCGAGGCGGTGCCGCCGGAGGCCGGGGTGCTGTCCACGCGCGTCGCCACACTGGCGGACGCCGCGCGGACCCTGGCCGCCGACCCGCCGCGTGCCCGCCAGATGGGCAAGGAGGCGCGGGCCCACGCCGCCGAGCGGTACGGCCTGACCCGGTTCCTTCGCGACTGGCGGCGAACTCTCCAGGAGGTAACGCGATGAGGATAGCCATGATCTCCGAGCACGCCAGCCCGCTGGCCGCCAGGGGCGGCCCCGCGGCCAAAGGGCTGGGCGGGGCGGACGGCGGCGGGCAGAACGTGTTCGTCGCGGAACTGGCCACCGAGCTCGGCAGGCAGGGGCACTACGTCACCGTCTACACGCGGCGGGACGCGCCCGTCCCGTCCGGCCGGGTGCGGTTCGCCCCCGGCGTGAGCGTCGAGCACGTCCCGGCGGGCCCGCCCGAGCAGATCGCCAAGGACGACCTGCTGCCGTGGATGCACGACTTCGGGCGCTACCTGGAACAGCGCTGGGCCGCCGACCCGCCCGACGTCGCGCACGCCCACTTCTGGATGAGCGGCCTCGCGGCGATCCAGGCCGCGCAGCCGGCGGGGCCGCGTCGGGTGCCGGTGGTGCAGACCTACCACGCGCTCGGCACCGTCAAGCGCCGCCACCAGGGCGACAAGGACACCAGCCCCGCCTCCCGCGTCCGGCTGGAACGCGCGATCGGGCGGGCCGCCGACACGGTGATCGCGACCTGCTCGGACGAGATCGCCGAGCTGAGCGCGATGGGCGTACCGCCCGACCACGTCCGGGTGGTGCCGTGCGGCGTCGACCTGAGCCTGTTCGCACCCGGCGGCGGCCCCGCAGGCCAACCCGCCGGCCCGCGCGCGGGCCGGCACCGGTTCGTGGTCCTGTCGCGGCTCGTCGAGCGCAAGGGCGTCGACACCGCCATCCGGGCCCTGGCCCACCTCCCGGACGCCGAACTGGCCGTCGCGGGCGGGCCGCCGCGCGGCGACCTGGACGGCGAGCCCGAGGTGCGCAGGCTCCGCAGGGTGGCGCGGGACGCGGGCGTGGCCGGCCGTGTGGAGTTCCTCGGGCGGCTCGGCCGCGACGAGGTCCCCGCCCTGCTGCGGTCGGCGAGCCTGGTGCTCACCCTCCCCTGGTACGAGCCGTTCGGCATGGTGCCGCTGGAGGCGATGGCCTGCGGCGTGCCCGTGGTGGCCAGCGCCGTCGGCGGCCACCTCGACACGGTCGTGGACGGCGTCACCGGGACGCTCGTCCCCCCGCGCGACCCGGAGGCCGCCGCCGGGGCGGTCCGGGCGCTGCTGGACGACCCGGCCGGGCGCGCCGCGATGGGCGCGGCGGGCGGCGACCGGGCGCGCGGCCGGTACTCGTGGGCCCGCGTCGCGGAAGGCACCGCCGAGGTCTACCGGCACGCCGCCGCGCTGAGCGAGGTGGCGGCATGACGGCCCCGGCCGCGCACACCGGCACCGCGCACACCGGCACCGCGCAGACCAGGACCGCGACCGCCCAGGACCGGCGGCTGGAGGCCCTCGCCGAGGCCGCGCTGCGGTTCCGCGAGCACGTCCCCGCGATCGAGGAGTGGGGCCGCCACCTCGCCGACGTGCTGCGCGGCGGCGGGCGGCTGCTGGCGTGCGGGAACGGCGGCAGCGCCGCCGAGGCGCAGCACCTGACCGCCGAGCTCGTCGGCCGGTTCGAGGACGAGCGGCGCCCGCTGTCGGCGATCCCGCTGCACGCCGACACCTCGGCGGTGACCGCGATCGGCAACGACTACGGCCCGGTCAACGTGTTCGCCCGGCAGGTCCAGGCGCACGGGCGGCCCGGCGACGTGCTGGTGTGCCTGTCGACCAGCGGCCGCAGCCCCAACGTGATCGCCGCGGCGCACCGCGCCCGGCAGCTCGGCATCACCGCGTGGGCCGTCACCGGCCCGGGGCCCAACGCCCTCGCCGGCGCGTGCGACGACGCGATCACCGTGCGGGCCTCCGCCACCGCGACCGTCCAGGAGATCCACCTCGCCGCGGTCCACCTGCTGTGCGGCGTGGTCGACGAGGCCCTGGGGGTGAGACCATGACCGGCCCGCTGGTGGTCGCCGGCGACGTCTGTCCCTGCCTTACGAGCGCTGCGGCGAAGCATGCCCGAAGTGCGGATCACGCTCGCTGCACCGGTCCCTCCTCAGCCCACTCGCCCTCGATATCCACACGGTCGACGACGTCCTGCCCACGGTCGGCCTGTGCGGCCCGCTTCCGCTCGGCGGGCACTTGGACACCGCGATCAACCTGCTTAAAAAGGATCCGCGGAGCTGCCGGCTCCTCGCGAACCTGGCACCACATCGGCTGATCGCCTCGTTGCGACGTACGGGTCCGGCATCAACCTGCCCGTCCCACCTCGGCCTCGCCAGACCGGGGGGCCGTCATGGTCTCAACGGGGCACGGCATCCCCGGCGCGCGCCGCTGGCCCACCGAACGGTTCACGGCCGTCGCGGCGGCCTACCGGACGGCGGCGAGCGCGTCGTCGGCGAAGAGCCCGGCAGCAGGCCCGCGAGCCGTTCAGTGGGGCGTTCGACAGTCGCGGTCGGGCCGTCGACTTCGCCTGTCTCCGACTCGCTGCTATCGAGGGCGGGTCGGGTGCTTCGGACTGGCCTCATCGTTCACGCTGAGGCATGCGGGCGGGCCCAAGGCCGGTCCACCGGATGCCGATGGCGCGGGTTGGGCCGCCGTGCGCGAACGGCATCCCGCTGTTCAAGGTCTCGGGGAAGGCTCAGGTCGTCCGGTCAGCGCGGCATGCTCCCGATCATGCGGCACGCTGGCGGAGCTACCTCGTCCCCCGGATCGCGCCGCCGGTTTATGAGCTCATTCCGGCGCCCGCTTCATCGATGGCCTCGTCCAGCCGGGAGGCGAGTTCGACGTCCAGTGCGGTGACGGCGTCCACAGAGGCGGTGCGGACGGCAAGTTGGACACCGTCAGCGCCGCGGCGTACTTCGGGCCCGCGGCCCATTTCCTCGCGGAGCAGGTCGATTCTGCGCAGCACCCGGTCGAGGTCGCCAGGTGGGAGTACGAGGGTCCGCCGTAGTTCGCTGGTATCGCCTGACCAGTCCGGGAGGGCACCCAGTGCCGTGTCCACCTCCTCGGGGGTGAGCGGGGCCTCCTGTCCGGCGGGGCCGGTGACACCGCCGCCCACCCCGGGAGGAGCGAACATCTCGCGGAGCCGGTTGGGCACGTCCAGCTCCGCGATCAGGTCGGGTTCCTGCTCGGCCAGCGCGGCGAGGACCGCCCGCGCCCGTAGCCGCGCCTCGTCGGGCGGCCGATGCGCCAGCAGCGAGACGGCGCGGACGAAATCCGCCTCATCACCCTTGCGCACCTGCTCCTCGACGGGAAGGCGTCCCTTCAGCTGACCTGGCATCGCGTCCATGAAGCGGTCCCGGTCGGGTTCATCGAGCGTGCGGGCCAGCACGGTCACGGTCGCCTCCGCCGCCGCTCGCGCAACCCCCGAGTCCAGCCCGGTCTTCTCCGAGACCGACGCCAGAAGATCCTGATACTTGACGGCCATAATCCGGTCCCCCAACTCGGTCGGCCTGGTCAGGTCCCTCAGCGATACCCGACACCCCTGCTCCTACGCCCCAGCTCGCACTCGGCGGCTTCGACCTGAAAGCCGTTCGAAGGCTTGCGCCAGGAGATCCGGACCCAGGCATGTGCGCCGGGGGCACTGGCGCCGCCTCCGAAAGAGAGACCACTTTCAGGTCCGCTTCACCCGCGGGGCCGCAAGAACTCGAAGCTTTGCCTGGTCAGTCGCTGCCGCGGCCGGACAAGCGGTCGCGGACCCGGTCGACGAGTCCGGCACCGGGGGCCAGCAGCTTGTTCAGCGGCGGCGTGTTCGGCGCCGAGGGGTGCGGGCGGGTCGGCGCCACACGCTTGGCGGACTGGACCTTGTCGCCCAGTTCCAGCAGCTGGTCGGCATCGGCGTGCTCGGCGAGCTTGGGGAACAGGTTGCCTTCCTCGTCCTCGACGTGGGCGGATACGTCCTCGATGAGCCGATTGACCAGCGTATTGAAGCTTTCGTGTGCGGCGTCGGCCTTTTCGAGCTCCTTGAGGATCCGCTCCACTTCGGCGTGGTCGGAGATCTCCCTGTCGGCGATCTGATCGCCGTCCGGCACGACTTTGCGAACCGCGGGATACAGGTAGGCTTCCTCGGCGATCGAGTGCCGGACCAGTTCGATGGTGACGTCATCGGTGATGCGGCGCCGCTCGTCCGCGTCCGTCGCGGCCGCCAGTTCGTCGAACATCTCCTCGACTTCGCGGTGATCGTGCGTGAGAACCTCGATCACATCGCGCTTCTCGTCTCCCATGAGACCTCTCCCTCTGGTGTTTGCGCTCGGGCCGGGAGAACACCGCGTGCTGTCCCGTAACCCGGCGGGCGGGCAATGACCTGCGGTGACCCGCCGACACGACGCCTGCTACCCGAGCGAGCGACCCCCACTCGCCTCCTGTGGATACGGATTCGTCGGCGATCCAGGGGTACCGACGAAAGGACGCACGCACTACTGAGGGGGGATCATGGCGGACAACCCGTCGTTCATCGAGGTGCAGAAGTCCTTGGCCGGGATTGGCTACCCGGCGTCCAAGGACGACCTCGTCAAGTACGCGCAGCAGCACGGCGCCGAAGAGGGCATCGTGCAAGCGCTTCAGGCGATGCCCGACCGGGAATACGACGGGCCCAGCGGCGTCAGCAAGGAGATCACCAAAACCTCCTGACGCCCAACGGATCCAAGCAGCAGGGGCCGGCAGGCTCGACCGGCCCCGGCACGGTCGGCCGGACGGGCCCGTTACGGCGAGGAAGCCGCGGGTAGAGGCACCGGCATGGCTGATATCGGAGACAGCTTCAAGCCCGGAGAACGCGCACCGGAAAGCGGCTTCTACCAATGCGACTGCGCCAACTCCCACCGCTGGAGCACTGACGTGGCGGGCCACCCACTTCCCCCGCTTCCACAAGGATGCAGCGGAAGCCAATGGACCCTGAAGGAACGCCGCCCCGTCGCATGACCATCACCGGCGGGCGACCACGTCCGCGAGGAGCCGAGAAGCCGCCGTGAACGCCGAGGGGGCCGACTCAGCCGCGAAGGAGATTGACCAGCGGGATGCCGCCAGGTCGTCGGCCTCAAGAATGAGGGCCTCGCCAGCGCACTAAGTGAGTGGCGGCCGTGGCCGGTCAGGTGGATGCGCGCCGAATCCACAGCCAGCCCGCACCCCGGACGGTCACCGTCAGGACGGGGCAACGCCTATGCCGTATCCGCTGATGGACCAAGTTCGTATCCGTCGAATGGCCTTCAGCAGATGATCGAGGCCTCGTCTTAGTCCGACACCGCCGTGCCGACGAGCGAGGCGCCGGCGCTGGGAGAAGCCGACCGGACCCCGTGAGCCGCTCTCCCGCAAGGGTATGCGGCTTCCCGACTCCGACCACCGGCTCAAGGCGGGCCCGCGGGCGTGACGATACTGCGCTTGCCCACCCGACTCCCCGCCGTCCCGAACAGGCCGTCTCTTGCAAACCGGTGACTGCTTCTTGAGCTTCGTCGGTCCGGTACGCCGGGCACCGTATGCGGCCGGAACCACTACGGGACGGGCTCACACGTCCCGCAGGCCAGTCCTCTTCTCAGCTCTCAACCAGGGCCTCGATCGTTAGATGCGCCGAATGTGGGGCATACGGTTCGTTTCGGACCCGAAGAAGGACGACATGAACGCCGAGGCTCAGAGCTTCGGCCGGGCGCCTCGGCGCGCCGTCCGGCGAGCCGGGGACGAAAACCCGGGAACGAGGCCCCAGATGCACAAGACCGACCCGGACGCGGACCGGGCCAGGAGGCGGTTCGAGCGGGACGCGTTGCCCTACCTCGACCAGCTGTACGCTGCGGCATTGCGGATGACACGCAACTCCGCGGACGCCGAGGACCTCGTCCAAGGGGCCTATGCCAAGGCCTACGCCTCGTTCCATCAGTTCAAGGAAGGAACCAACCTGCGGGCCTGGCTCTACCGCATCCTGACCAACACCTTCATCAACGAGTACCGCAAGAAGCAGCGGCGGCCCGCCGAGTCGACGGGCGAGACGATCGAGGACTGGCAGCAGGCGGAAGCGGCCTCGCACAGTCCCGGCGGACTCAAGTCGGCCGAGACCACCGCGCTCGAACACCTCCCCGACTCGGAGGTGAAACAAGCCCTCGGCGACCTGCCGGAGGAGTTCCGTATGCCCGTTTACCTCGCTGACGTGGAGGGATTCTCCTACAAGGAGATCGCGAACATCATCGCGGTCCCCATCGGGACGGTCATGTCCCGGCTGCACCGGGGCCGCCGCCGGCTGCGCGCGCAATTGGAGGACTACGCCCGCCAACACGGCTTCGCCGCCTCCGCCTGACCCCTGTCTGTAGACCGCTGAGATGATCTTCTCCGACCAGACCGCCGGACAGAGCAGGATGGTCAGTGGGGCAGGGCTGTGGCCCGGTGCCACACTCGCGGGGCACATCGGCCCACCGCTCTCGGGCGACAGCGGCCGGGCGTGCGGCGGCGTGTCGGGCATCCAAGCCAGTTCGTAGCGGACCCGCGACACGTCCATGATCGCGATCTCCAGCGCCCGGTCGAACTCGCTTGGGAAATGGGTACCGAATGCAGGGGCCCAGGCGACGGCGAGCGCGGCCCACAAGTCGCGTGCCGGCGCCGGAGGGTGCGTGCGCCGGGGATAAAGGTTACCCAGGTTCCGCCGCCCAGCCGCCAGCCGCCATATCGGGACACCCCGCGGAGGCGTTCAGGCACGCCGGTGGCTGGCCAATCCGGAGCAGACCACCGTCGGATACGCCCGTTGACGTCTGGCTGGCGACTCAGCCTCTGCGACTTCCTTGGTTTAGCGGTGAGATATATGGCACCTCCGTTGGGTAGGGGGCCACTCCGTCAACGGGGAGGGCGACATGTCTGAGCACGACCCAAAGGATGGCCATGAAGGCGTCGAACGTGGCGCGAGCGAGGAGAGCAGCGGCGCTCCGCTGACGCCTACGGAAGAGGAGACCTCACACCGTCCGGCCTCGGACCCGCCGCAGCCAGGCACGGACGAGGAGAATCCGACTGATTCCTTGCCGGGGGGACGCGGCGGCAACCGGCCGGAAGAGGCGAATCCGGACGACTTCGAATAGTCGGGGCGGCAGCCGGCGGGGAAGGTAAGCCTCGGGCGAGCGGGCGCCGGGCATGGGGCCGTCGCCATGGGGTAGCCGCATGACCACGGGCGTGATCGGTACGGTCCGGAGGGGAGCCGTGCATGTTGGTCCTGGGCATCAAGCCTGGTCACGACGGGTCGCTGGCGGTTGTCGACGAGCGTCGGCTCGTGCTGTCGCTGGAGGCGGAGAAGGGCTCCTGGCAACGCCACGGCGCCTTGACTCCCATGACGTTCCTGGACGCCGCCGAGCACACCGGCCGCCTGCCGGATGTCGTCGCGCTCGGCGGATGGCGGACAGCGGGCGGCTCGGGGCACAAGGAGATCGGGGCCGGGTATCACGGCGTGGAAGCTCCGAGGCTGCGGCGCACGTCGTTCTTCGGGCACGAGACGACGGCGTTCACCTCCTCGCACGTCCGCTCGCACATCATGGCGGCTGTCGGGCTCGCGCCCGACGAGGCGCACCCCCGGCAGGCCGTCCTGGTGTGGGAGGGCGTCACCGGCGGTTTCTACTTGCTGGACGAGCGGTTCGACGTCGTGCGCAGCGTGCCGGTGCTCGCGCAGCCGGGCGCACGGTACGCGTTCCTGTTCGCCATCGCCGACCCCACGTTCCCCGACACCGGCGCTGTCCCGGACCTCGACTCCAGCGGCAGGCTGATGGCGCTCGCCGCCTACGGGGACGCCGATGCGGCCGACGACGACATTCCGCCGGGCGGTCGAGCAGATCCTCAAGGTCGACACCATCTACCCCGCGCCCAAGGACCAGTTCCGCGGCACGCCCTTCCATAACGCGGGGGTGCGGTCGGACGCGGCCGTGACGGCCGCCGCGCTGCTGTCCCGCCGGCTGTTCGAGACATTCGCCGACGCGGCCGAACAGCACCTGCCATCCGGGATCCCGCTGCGCATCGCGGGCGGCTGCGGCCTCAACTGCGAATGGAACGCCGCCTGGCGCGACTTCGGGCAGTTCTCCTCGGTGTTCGTTCCGCCCTGCCCGAACGACTCCGGCTCGGCGGTCGGCACCGCACTGGACGCACTGCACAGCCTGACCGGATCACCGCACGTCGACTGGAACGTCTACAGCGGCTTGAGCTTCCACCACGACACCGAACCGGACCCGAACATCTGGACGCGGCATCGCTTGGAGCCGTACGCGCTCGCGCACGCGCTCGGCTCCGGGCACATCGTCGCTTGGGTCCAAGGCCGCTGGGAGATCGGCCCGCGCGCGCTGGGGGCACGCTCGTTGCTCGCCGAACCGTTCCACGAGCGGACGCGTGACCGCCTCAACGCGATCAAGAAGCGCGAGGACTACCGTCCCATCGCACCCGTCTGCCGCATCGAGGATGCGGGAGCCGCGTTCGGCGACGACTTCCCCGACCCCTACATGCTGTACTTCCGGGCCGTCGGTCACCCGGAGCTGCGCGCAGTGACGCATGTGGACGGCTCCGCGCGCGTCCAGACGGTCTCACGCGACGCGCACCCGCCGCTGCACGAACTGCTGTCAGCCTTCGCCGAGCTGCACGGCCTCGGCGTCCTGTGCAACACCTCGCTGAACTTCAAGGGCACAGGCTTCATCAACACGATGTCCGACCTGCTGGAGTTCAGCGAGACACACGGTCTCGACGGGATGGTCGTGGGCGACACCTGGTACGAACGGCGCCGCCCCTCACCGGGTGGACCAGGCTGAGCCGCGTCAGCCGACCGACCTGGTCGCCCCTGTCGCCATCACCATGCGGTTTGCTCTCGTATCGGTGAAGCGTGCAGGCACGCCCAGCCGCCACGCACGACCATGGACTGGGGCGTCACTCCGGGACGCCCGCCCGGGCGCGGAGCGCGGCCGGGTCGAGGTCGGGCCTGCCTCCGGGACGGCCGACGGTGTCGGCGGCCGCCGCGACGGCGAGGCGGGCCGCGCGTTCCGGGCGGTCACCGCCGGCCAGGGACGCGATCAGCGCGGCGGTGAGGGCATCGCCGGCACCGGTCGTGTCGGCCACCGGGGTGTCCTCCAGCGGCAGGACCAGGTGACCGCCCCGCCAGACGAAGACGTTCCCCGACTCGATGGCCAGGGCCGCCATCGACGGGCCGCGCCGGACGATGTCCGCCCCCAGGCGCACCGCCGCGTCGGCGTCGGTGAGGCGGTCCCCGGCCAGCATCTCGGCCTCCCGGGCGTCGGCGCGGACGAGATGGGCGGCGGCCAGCACCGCGTCACGGTCGGTGCCGGACGGCGCCCCATCCAGCGCGACGCGCGCGTCCGCCGCGTGCTCCAGCGCAGCCTGCACCGCCTCCGAAGGCTGCTGCAGCTGGACGCTCACCCAGGCGGCCTCACGCAGGGGGCGTCCGGCCGCCGCGACGTCCGCGCCGGTGAGCAGGACGGGCTCCGGCAGGTCCTCCAGGTAGCGCCACCGGCCCGAACCGTCGACGACGTCCACGATCAGGCCAGTCTCCGCATCCTCGCGCCGGACGACGTGCGACATGTCGATCCCGTCGCGCCGTGCTTGACCGACCAGGCTCGCGCCGACGGCGTCGTCCCCGACGACCCCGACCAGACCGGGCCGGACGCCCAGTTGCGCGAGGGCGACCGCCTGGTTCGCGCCCTTGCCGCCGAGCATCTCCCGGCGCCGCCGGACGTCCGCCGACTCCCCCGGACCCGGGACGTCGTCAACGACCAAGACCAGGTCGCGGGCGATCTGCCCGACCACCACGACGTCGATCACCGGCCCGGTCACGTACCCGTCGGCGGTTGGGTCTCGATCGTGAGGGCGTCGTGATCGAAGTACGGGTGGCCGGCGACCTTCACCGCGTCCTCGGCGCCGTCCCGGGTCGCCTCGCCCTTGTACGGGCACAGGGTCCGCTTCTCGCTGCGGGAGAGCAGCGGGAGCGCCGCCCCAAGGATGCCGTCGGCATCGCTCACCGCGATTCCTTCCGCTCCCCCTTCGGGCCCTCACCCCGCTCACTGGCACGCCGGGGCCGGCGCTTCTCGTCCATCTGGAGCTCCTCGTTCGCGCGCTCACCGGCCTCGGAGTCGGCGGCGAACCCCTCGTTCTCCATCCGCTTGCGGGTCTTCGCGCGCTTGATGTCGTACTTGTGGCTTCCTGGGCGTGGCATGACGTCGCCCCCTTTCCCCTCGTCCTCCCCCGCCTTCCCCAGATCCGGGAATCGATGCAGCCGGACGGGCCACCAGCATCAGCCCCCGTTCCCCGATCGCCTTGATCCCCGTCACCGCGATGCCCCGATCGGCGCCTCCGATCGGCCGTCGTCAAGATCGAACTACCCGGTCACCCGACCTCAGGCGCCAAGATCTCTGGCCCTGTTGTCGAGGCGGTGCGCAATCGCATTGAGCCTGTCCTCGGAAACGGCGCCCCCGAAGAGTTCCGCCTCGATCTCGTGACGGCGGGCGATCAATACTCCGGCGTCGGGGACGGCACTTCCGACAGAAACGATGACACACTCACCGTTAGCAAAGACCAGCGCAGCTTCAGGATCCGGGGACTTCGCCAGCTCCCGAACAATCTCACGGTCAACGAGTTTCATGAGCGCCCCCTCGACGTCACCCGTCTATCGACGGGAGTCCCTTCCCTCCACACGCAGACATCCCGAACGGCCGCCTGCCCAAAATTCAAACACCGAAGGCAGCGGCGCTTCAGTGCGACCACTCCAACCGGGCCGCACGAGGCCGCCCTTTGCTCTCAACGTGATCTTGACTGCGGCCTGGATGAATACTATTGACCTGGTGGCTTAAGCCAGCGGCCGCATCGGTCACCTGGGGATTCCCGGCGGGCGGCCACCGTAGTCACGCCCAGAAATCGCCGGGACCCCAGGTAGGAAACGGTGCTGACGCGCGATTCGGACTCAGTCCTCGCGGCGCCGCTTGGAGCCAGGGACGCCGTACCCGGGCTTGGGCTCGGGCGAGCTCTCCTGCTGCTTGCCCTTGTGGATGTCCTCCAGCCGCTCGGCGTGATGGTGCGGCTCATGCTTGGGCCTGGTATGCGGCTGCTTGGACGCACCCGTGGTCGCGTGCTCGGCACTCGGCGTTGAGTCGGCGGCCCGTGCCTCGCGAGCCTTCGCCCGCCGCTGAGCGTCGTTCCCCTCCATCTTCTTGCCTGGCATGTGTGCTCACCTCCATTCGTTGGACGCGGCCCAAAACGTCCCCTACCCATGAATCCGCAGGTCTATCGGTTGTGCGCAGGCTGTTGGGATGGCGGCGCGGCGGCTGTGGACGACCTTCGATCTACGACCGGCTTGTGTGATCCAGCCCGCCGGGGGTAGGCCGCCGGACGTGTCTCAGGCCGGCCGCCTTGCACATCGGGTGCCGCCGTGTGGCTGGTCCTGGCCATCGATACACCGCGCCAGGCACCGGACTGGAGCCGGGAAGGAGGAGTGATCATGGCAGGCGACGGACGCGATGTGATCAAAATTCTCACCCACGAGCATCGTGAGGTCGAGGACATGTTCGATGAACTGTCGGCCGCGACCGACCCGGCCGAGCGGCGGCGGATCACCGATGACGTCACCATCGAGCTGGTGCGGCATTCGGGCGCCGAGGAGATGAACCTGTATCCGGCGGTACGCCGGTTCGAGCCCGGCGGCGACGAGCTGGCCGACAAGGAGATCTCCGACCACGCCGAGGTCGAGCTGATCATCAAGGAGCTCGAACAGGCCGACACCGAGCACCGGAGCTTCACCACGCTGGTGCGGCGGCTCATCGACGACGTCTCCACGCACGTCCAGGACGAGGAGGGCAACCTGTTCCCCCGGCTGGCCGACAAGGCCACCGGCGATGAGCTGCGCATGCTCGGAGAGCAGGTGCAGTCCGCCAAAGGCATCGCACCCACCCGGCCACACCCGTCAGCGCCGAACACGCCGCCGCTGAACAAGCTGCTGGCGCCCGGCGCCGGCCTGGTGGATCGCGTCCGCGATCACCTGTCCGGACGCGGACGTGGCTGACGCCGCCGTCCACGACACCGCCTTGCGCGACACCGGCCCCAACGACCTCACCGCAAGCAGCAGGATTCGGGACGACATCGTGACCGCCGCGCCCACCGACCAGGTGAACCACAGGGCGGCCGCTCCGAGGGCCGAGCGGCCCGCCAACCGGTTCGAGGATGCAGACCGACCTACCCATACGCTGCTGGAGGAACTTCACCACTTGGGGCCGGACGATCCCCGCCGAGAGCGGCTGCGCACGGAGATCATCACGCTCAACGCCACCTTCGTGCGGAGCATCGCACGCCGCTATGCCGGCCGCGGCGAACCCTTGGAAGATCTGGAGCAGGTCGCGTTCATGGGGCTGGTCCAAGCCATCAACCGGTTCGACCCGACCCGGGGCATCCGTTTCTGGGGGTATGCCTACCCGGTCGTGCTGGGTGAGGTCCGCCGCCACTTCCGGGACAGAACCTGGGGGGTGCGGGTCCCGCGCCGCATTCAGGAGTTGCGGCCGCTGCTGCAGCGCGCCATCGCCGCCCTCACCGCCGAACTCGGCCGCTCGCCTACCACCACCGAACTCGCCGACCGGATCGGCATCGACCAGGATGAGACCGTCGAGGCGCTGCTGGCCGCCGAAGGCTACCGGCCGCTGTCGCTGGACGCACCGGCCGGCGGACCCGCCGACACCGACCCCGGCACGGTCGGTGAGCACATGGGCACCGACGACCCGGACCTGGAAAGCGTCGTCGACGAGCACGCACTGCGCCCCCTGTTGGCCCGGCTGCCTGAACGCGAACGCACCATCGTGCTGCTGCGGTTCTACGGCAACCAGACTCAGACGCAGATCGCCGCCCAGCTGGGCATCTCCCAGATGCACGTCTCCCGGCTCTTGGCCGCCACCCTGCAACAACTCCGCCACGGCCTGCTGGCCGGACCGTGACCTGCTGAGCCGCCGGTCCGGGAGTTAGGACAAGGGACCGGACCGGCGGCCGGGCGCCCGGGGCAGACACAGGCAGCACAACCCGGGCTTGTCGTGCGATACCCCCGATCAACCTGTTGACTCCCTGAATAATGTGGTGCGTCCCGTGATCAGGTTTACGGTGCGGGCATGGGTGATCTTCCTATTCCGTCGCCGAAGATGGTGCACGCGGCGCGCGCCCATCTGACCCGCCGCTTCGGGAAGGGAGTCGATGCCCTGTTGTGGCAGGAACACGATCACCCACTGCCGGACGTGGACGCCGTCGCCAAGACGATCGCCGCGATCCGCGCCGCACACGCCGACGGGCAGCAACCACCAGACCCCACCGACCTGGGCGCGGCCCTGCTGGTACTGCAGGCCGCGCGGCTGGACATGGACCGGCTGGAGGCCGACCTGCTCGCCGCCGTGCACGACGCCGGCTTGAATTGGGCGCAGATCGCCGCGGTGCTGGAGCTGCCCGACGCCACGGCAGCCCAGGAACGCTTCGAGAAGCTGCGGCCCCGACTGGATGCGCCGGTCGACCAGGTCAAGACACCCAAACCCGGAGCCGATTCCCCGGCGCCCAGCCGTCCGCAGGACGATACCCCCGACTGATCAGCGATCAGTCGGGGAAACCACGTCCGGTGCTGGGCCAGCCCGACGTTGCTCCGCTCCCCGCGAGGGAGACGGCGGCACTTCGGGCTGAGGCGAACGGGCGGGTTGGACGGGCCGCGGTCTTGTGGTTCTGGTAAACCGCGAACGGGCGGCGCTGCTGGTGGCGCTGCCGGTTGCCGGGTGCTTACGGCTGGTCTTGGTCGCCGAGTCAGGCCGGATCAGGCTCCGGCCCGGCGTCGGAATCAGTAGGTAATGTTGAGCAGAGGCGCAGATGGCGGTCCAGTCCGACCCTGTTCAGCAACTCGGCCAGCCGGGCACGCGGACGCAGCAGCACCAGTTCCCCACCGTCGGCGGCGGCGCGTTTCCACAGCCGGACGAAGGCGTTGATCCCGAGGAGTCGCAAAAGTCCACCTGCGACACCTCCAGCGCGATATGCGGCGATGTGTCCTGCGCGATCAGCAGGCCGACCTGGTCGAGCGACGCCGGAGCGGTGGCCACATCCAGATCCCCGCGCAACTCGCCCGTCAGCCACGGACCAACCGAGGCGACCCGCACGCTCAACCTCGGCACGAACGAGGAACCGTCCGGAAACGCGGCCATCTCACCCACTCCTCACCATGCCCGGCCAGATTACTCATGTATTCTCGCAAACCGCACCCTCGACCCGCCCGGAAGTGACGATCAAGCCGTGATCGCTCGGTCGCCGGCAGGCGCACTTGGCAGCCGCGACGAAACCCGCCCACGGCACAATGCAAGGGCGTTTTTCATTTTTGGAATTACCGGATTCTGTGGGATTGTGGCGCGGCAGGGGCTTGTATCGCAGCGCGCGGCAGTCTGCTGCGAGGTCATTCCGGTGGCTACTGCGCCGCCTACGATGAAAACATGGCTGGTTGGCCGCAGCTCGCACTTGCTGACCTCGCCTGCGGCGACGTCGTTCACCTGCCCGGTCACCACCCGACGGTGGTGACCGTGACCGGGATCGGCCCGGCGGGCGAGCCGATCACCGTGCGCCGCGGCGGGGCCGACGTGGTCATCAGTCCGGTTGTGCTGCGCTGGCGGGCAGCCGCGCGGGACGGCCCGGATGGGGAGGGCAGTGCCGGCCCGCAAAGCTGTGACCAGGGCAGCGCGGGGGCGGTCTTCGGCCGGACGTGGTTGACCCTGGACACCCGCGCCATTCTGCAGGGATCGGACCGCCCGCAGCGGCGGGCCCTGTACGGATTGCCCGGCCCGGCCGAGGCCGCCGGGCAGGCTGTGGTGGCCTCCGGCCGCCGACCCGGGCCGCCGCCAATGTGAGGCGTTACCGGCCTGTGATGAGGACCGGACCGAGTTCTGGCGGTAGCGGGCTGAGGGCTGTGTTGGCTCACCCTCCGAACACCCGACGTCATCAGGAGCCTGCGCACTCTGAAGGAGTCACTGGCCGCAGAGATCGAGTACCACCTCAGGCGACTCGGCGTCAGCGGCACCGACCCGGGCCTGACGGCTCGTCCAGGGCGTCGAGGCACAGGTGCACGGGGTCGTACTCCAGCTCCCCACGGACAGTACGTCGAGGCCTGGGGCCGCGCCGTCGTCGACCTGGGGTCGACGCGCTCTGCGCCATCCCCGACCAGCCGGTGGCCAAGGACCCGTGAGTCGTCCCATCGGTGCTCCCCACCCGTCCGCGAGTCGCTGTCACCGCCGGCCGTTCGCTTGCTGTCCGCAGACTCCCACACGCGGAGTCCATCGGCCGCGGTACGCCTGGACCCCTCACGAGCCCTACTTTGACGCTGGTATCAACATCGGGAGAAGACGCCTACACCGAACGCAGCCCGCCGCCGCCAGAATCCGATCCTCCTCGTGGGCCGGTGCGACACGACTCGGCACAGCCCCCGAACGCGGCGATGTCCAGCGGGGGGTTGCACTCACCCTCCCGTTAGTCACCCGATGTGGCGGAGTATTCTCACTTAGTGATGTGCGACGTCGGTGCCCCGGACACCGGCCATGAACGGCGCGAGGCCGCCGAACTGGCCGCCATCGCCAGCGACATCCTGGCCGCGCTGACCCGTCCGCCCGCCGGGGCCAGTCCAGCCGTCCTGGCCGCTGGATGGCGGCAGGCCGCGCCCGCCTGCCGTCGGCTGGCCCAACGTGAAGTGCTGCGCGACACTCGAGACGACCCGGGGGCGGCCGACCGCCGCCGGCGACTGGCGGAGATGGCGGTCCGCCTGGCGGTCAACGCCGAATGGGCGGCGGTTGTCTGCGATGGCCACACCACCCCGATCACCTCCCTGCCCTTCGCGGCGGCCCGTGACTGGGCTCGCGCCCGTGACGCGCTGCGCCACACCACCCTGGGCATCCTGCTGCATCTCCCGATCAGCCACGGCATCACGACCTGAGCGCCTCTGCCCGCGCGGTCATGATCAGGTTGATGGTGCGGGGCCATGACCGATCTTCCTGTCTCTCTCCCCGGAGGCGGTGCAGGCCGCGCGGGCACACCTAGAACCGTTGGGTGAGGCCTACTGGGCAATGTCAGGCGTGTGACGTGGGTCTGCGATGTCAGCCATGCCCGTCCCGTTAGCTCCGGTGTTGGGGTTGTCGGGTGTCGCGCCGGGTGAGGGGAGCCGGAGGGCCAGCAGTGCGACGTCGTCGGTGGACTCGGCGGCCATGCTGTCCAGGAGTTGATCGCACAGATTTTCCAGGGGATGGCGGGCCAGGGCGGTGGCGTGCTGGCGCAGCCGGGTCAGGCCTTGGTACAGGGGTTCGCTACGGCGTTCGATGAGCCCGTCGGTGTAGAGCAGGATGGTGCTGCCTGCGGGCAGTGCGCGGGTGGTGCTGATTCGCGGGCCGGCGTCGACGCCGAGGAGGGGACCGAGGGCGTCGTCGAGGTAGGAGGTATCGCCCTCGGGTGTGATCAGGAGCGGTGGAGGGTGGCCGGCAAGTGCCCAGTGCATTTGCCAGGGGCCGCGCTGTGGGCCGCTGATGAGGGCGTATACGCAGGTGGCGGTGATTTCGTCGTACAGAGCGTTGATCGCGGCGTCCAGGCGGCGGAGGATGTGGCCGGGTGGTTCCTGGCGGTCGCAGGCGATTCCGCGCAGCATGTTCCGCAAGTGGCTCATGGTGACGGCGGCACGGAGGTCGTGGCCGGTGACGTCTCCGATGATGAGGGTGGTGTCGCCTTGGGGCAGTAGGAAGCTGTCGTACCAGTCGCCGCCGACCTCGGCGGTGGTCGCTGCGGGGGCGTAGCGGGCGGCGATCTGCAGGTCGCCGGCGTCCGGCAGGTCGGGTAGCAGGGACAGCTGCAGGCGTTCGGCGATCCGCTGGGTCTCGTGGTGCAGGCGGGCGTTGTCGAGCGCCAGCCCGATGCGGTGCGCCAGATCCTCCACTAGCGCGAGGTCTTCCTCGGCCAGCGGCGGGCGGTCTGCGGTGCGGACCACGGTCAACGCGCCCAGGACCTGCCAGCGTGTCCGCAATGGTGCAACGATCATGCTACCCACGCCGAGCTGGCTGAACAGCTTGAGGTTGTGGGCGTGGAAAGGGTCGGTGGACTGGCCGGGAGTGAGGACGTCGGCAGCCGACAACAGCATCGCCCTGGCACCGCTCAGCACCCGCGACAACGGCCCGACCGTGGACTCGGGCAGCGTCGGCAAAGGGCCGAGCAGACCCGCCAGCGTCGCCTCACGGTCCATGTGGGTGATGCAGACCCGTTCCACGGTTCCGGTCTGATTCACCAGGTCCGCCACGCACCAATCCGCCAGTTGAGGCACCAGGATCCGGCACACTCGCCGAAGCCCCTCCACCGCATCAAGTGTGCCGACCAGCGCAGTGGCCGTATCGTTCAGCAGCGTCAACCGGTCCAGCGCCCGCTGCAACGCCGCATCCACGTCATAGTCATCCATGGACTGATCCCTGCCCCGAGGATCTCTTCACACCCTCGGTTTGACACCACCAGGGACCGCCGCATTATCTGCACCTGGAAAGGGTGGGGTCGCGAAGTATCGCTTCGGCTCGAGCATTTGTTCGCGTTCGGGTAGAGCGGCCAGCCAGGGCCGCAGCGCCTCACCGTCCCCCATGTGCGGTCACATGCCGATGACCTTCGCCGGGGAAGCCGCTCGGGACATCAGCCATCGCCCGGGTAGAGGGCGGCCATGGACATTAACCATCCGCGGGCTCCCGACCGGATAGAGGTGACCTACCGGAACCTTCCGTGCGGGCGGATGCGGGCGCGAACGGTGGGGCGACCGGTGCCCGGCGTGCCGGAGGTCGTCCTGGTTCAGGGGATGGCGGTGTCGGACTACCTCGTGCCCGCGCTGGCATGCCTGGGCGAATGGACGCGTGCGCACCTGGTGGACCTCCCCGGCCTGGCAGGCAGCGGCGATCCCCCGCACGAGCTGGACGTTGCGCAGTACGGCACGTCCGTGGCGCAGTGGCTGGACGCCGCCGATCTCGGGCCGGTGATCCTGGCCGGGCACAGCAGCGGGACGCAGGTCGCCGCGCACACCGCTGTGCAACGACCGGACGCGGCGGCCGCGCTGGTACTGGCCAGCCCGACGGTCGACCCGATCGGGCGGTCGCTGGCGCGGCTGCTGCTGCGGTGGCGGCTCGACGCCCGCCACGAACCCGGCGATCTCAGCCATTCGCACCGGCCGGAATGGCTGCGCGCGGGCCCGCGCAGGCTGCTGCACATCGTCCGGGCCCATCTCGACGATCACCTTGAAGACGTCCTGGCCGAGATGCCCGTCCCGGTGCTCGTCCTACGAGGCCGGGAGGACCGGCTCCTCACCGCCGGGTGGGCGCGTGACCTGGCCCGGACGGCGCCCGACGGAAGATACGTCGAGGTACCCGGAGCGCACACCTTCGTGTGGCCCCACCCCGACGCGTGGTCGGAGCCCTTCAGGCGGCTGCTCGCATGACCACCGGGCCGCATGAAGCCCCGCGCCGGTGGTAGGGGACGGGGATGCCCTCTCCTGCACGCCAGGTCGCCGAGTTCGACTCGGCCACCGCAATGCTCCGCGTCCTGGCGCGGTGCTTGGACGACCGCGACGCGCCCCTGCTCGGGATCATGCCCGGCTACCTCCAAGCGCCGATGTCGGCTCTGCTGCGCGCCGCCATCCGGTTACCGAGCCGGGTGACCGAGAAGGCGTACGCGATGTCGGGCTGGGCTGAGGCGATGTCCCCGGACCGCACCGGTGACATCCGTTCAGAGGCCCTGGCCGAGTGGATCGTGTCGCACTACCCGCGCCGCCGGTACCCCGCCGTGTTCATCGGCTCCTCCGACGGCGCACTGGTCCACCTCGCCGCCGCTCTGAGCGTCCCATGGCTTCCACAGACCGTCCTGATCCCGGTGCGGCGCCGCGGCGGCCACCCCGACGACTCGTGCGCGGGGTTGCGGCTCTCGGAGCCGGCCGGCCACGCCCTTGTCGAAGCCAACCCCGATCTGGTCCTGCACCACATGCACGACGCCAACCAGGACAGGCTCATGATCGCCGGGATGTCCTACTTCCGCGTCAAGTGGCGCCGCCTGCCCGCCGCCTACCGCGGCTTCCTGCGCGACTGCCTTGCCCCCGGCGGGACCATCATCGTCACCGACTGCGGGCTGCGCTGGCCCACGACCCGGATCGGCGAGCGCTATGTCTTCCAGCACGGCGCCTACGGCGGCATCACCGCCGAGGAGTTCCACGAAGGCAGCCCCCGCGTCACCGAATTTCTCGCCCGCAACGGCTCACCACACCGCACCTGGCACGCCCCCGCCCCGGACGGCGACAGCCCCGAAGCCGAATGGGGCTTCGACCCGTCCCTGCTGGCCGACCTGTCGGACTTCCCGGTCCACCGGCTGCGGTTCCCCGCGCCGCAGGCCCTCAGCCCGGCCGTCGCCGACCTGTACCGCGCCTGGTACCGGCAGCGCGGCATCCCTGACACCCGCATGTTCGCGTCGTGCTTCCTTCTCCTGGAGCCGTGGTGGACGCTGCGCACCGGCTCGGTCCCGTACTGGCTGACGTTCAACACCGAACCGGCGCGCCGGAACCTGCTCGAATACCTCGACGGCACCGACCCCTACGACGAGATCCGCCTGACCCTGTTCTCCAACGGCGTACCCGCCCTGGGCCAGGCCCCGATCCCGGCCTGGCGCGAGGTCCTCACGCGAGCCCGCACCACCGGCACGTTCACCGGAGTGGACACCGCCGCCTACCCCCGGGACTTCGCCGCGTTCGCCCGCATGCACCAATCCCTCGCACGGGTGCGCCCCGTCTACCCCATGCCCGACCCGCTCGATCTCGACTTCGCCCTCGACTTCCTCAGCCGCCACCCGTAACCACCCCGCCGTCCGTCAACCCTCCGCCCACGGCCCCACCCGAGCACCGTGAACGGCCACCGGCCGTAGAGCCGGCAAGGCGACCCGGCGCCGCCGACTCCCGTATGTTCCGCTCGGCGACCAGCCCGGTCCTCTCTTCGGCACAGTGCGGGACAGCACTGCTTGCGCGCGAAGCCCGGCCTCCCCATGTGGCGGCGGTCAGCAGCGACAAGACGCGGACCAGTTCCCGCTCGTCACAGCCACAAAGAACAACCACAAAGAAACAAGCCGGGCCGCTGGCTGCGGCCGCGCCTTTTGACCCACGAAAGCCCACTGCCGGTGAACCGGGCGCCATTTCTCCGCCCGCGCGTCCGCAGGGAAAAGGCTCAGCCATTCGAAGGGAATTCGTGCCAGACCAGTTCAACCGCAATCCCCCGATACCCGAGCCCCAAAAAACGAATGCCTACAAGTGCCTGGTTTGGGCATCAGCACCGTGGAGTACCGGCCGACTCCTCACATAGGCGGAACCCGTGCCGGTGCACTTCCACGAAGCCGAAGGAGGGCACGATGAACGAGGCAACCGGGCCGCTGGCCCTGGTCACCGGTGCGTCCAGCGGGATCGGCCGCGAGCTGGCGGCGGAGTTCGCCCGGCACGGCTTCCACGTGATCATGGCGGCCGAGAACGAAGAGATCGCGACCGCCGCGCGGGACGTCGGCGAGCACGCCGAGGGCGGCACCACGCCGGTCCGGGTCGACCTGGCCCACCACGAGGGCGTCGAGGAGCTGTACACGGCGGTGGCGGCCACCGGACGGCCACTGGACGCCGCGGCGATCAACGCCGGCGTCGGCGTCGGCGGTGACTTCGCCCGCCACAACGACCTGGCCGACGAGCTCAACCTCATCGACCTCAACGTCCGGTCCTCGGTGCACCTGGCCAAGCTCATCCTGGAAGAGATGGTCCACCGAGGCCAGCGACGGCTGCTGTTCACCTCCTCGATCGCCGCCACCACGCCCGGCCCGTACCAGGCGACCTACGCGGCATCCAAGGCCTTCCTGTACTCCTTCGCCGAAGCGCTGCGCCACGAACTGAGCGACACCGGCGTGACCGTCACCGCCGCCCTACCGGGCCCCACCGACACCGCCTTCTTCGAACGGGCGGGCGTGCTGGACACCAAGCTCGGCCAGATGCCCAAGGACGATCCCGCGGACGTCGCACGCGAGAGCTACCAGGCCCTCATGGCGGGCAAGCATCACGTCATCACCGGCTCGACGAAGAACAGGGCACAGGTGGCGGCGGCCAAGGGCATGCCGGAAACGGCAAAGGCCAAGATGCACGCCAGGGTCTCCGAGCCCGGCTCAGGCAACGCCTGAGGTTCCGAAGTGCCTTGACGGAGCTGAATCCGTGAATCCCGTAACGAGCAGCACCTCCAGAAGGCGCCAAGACCTGCGATGGACGGATGCGTTCCAGGTCCCGATCTTCCCCGTCTGCGGCCGGGCTTGCCTGCCTAAGCGATTACTCGGCTCGGTGCCGGGTAGCGGCACCTGTTGCCGGGGCTGATCTTGGCTCCGCCGCCCGTGCGTCCGGAAAGGGAGAGATCATGGCCACCGCTACGGACCGCACCGGCACCAACGCCGGACCGGCCAGTCTCCAGTTGCCGGGGATCGTGCTGGGGGTCGGTCTCGGCGGCTTCGTCGACGGGATCCTGCTGCATCAGCTGCTGCAGTGGCATCACATGCTCACCAGCACTAACACCGACAACATCGGCGTGAAGTACTACAACCCCCACACCGTCTCCGGGCTGGAGATGAACACGGTATGGGACGGGCTGTTCCACGTGGTGTGCTGGCTGGCGGTGCTGACCGGCCTGGCCATCCTGTACTCACGGGTGACGCACCGGCGCCGCCGGGTCTGGACCTCCCGGGTGCTGTGGGGGTGGGTACTGGTCGGCTGGGGCCTGTTCAACCTCGTCGAAGGCATCATCGACCACCACATCCTCGGCATCCACCACGTACACGGCGGCCCCCACCAGATCTGGTGGGACATCGGCTTCCTCCTGCTGGGCGCGGTCCTGGTGGCCGTCGGATGGCTAGTACAGCGCACCGGAACCCCGTTCGACCCCGATCCCCCTGACGCCGCCGCCCGCCCACAGAGCGCGTGATGCACGATCACCCGCCACCCGGTCACCCGATGCCCGCACACAACGGCGGGGGATGGGACACCGTACTCGCGGTGACCGGCGTGGTCGCTCTCGCGGTCGCCTACCTGCTGCTGGCACACCGCGGAACCGACCGGGCGGCCCGGCCCAGGGACCGGTGGCGCACGACGATGTTTCTGACCGGATGCACCCTGCTGGCGGCGGCGCTGCTACCGCCGATCGCGCCGTTCGCACACGAGGACTTCCGCGGCCACATGATCCAGCACATGCTGCTGGGAATGTACGCACCGCTGGCCCTCGTCCTGGGCGCCCCGATCACCGTGCTACTGCGCGCACTGCCGACCCAGCGGGCCCGGAACCTGACCGGCGTGCTGCGCAGCAGGCCGATGGCAGTGCTAGCCCACCCGATAACCGCGCTGACGCTCAGCACCGGCAGCCTGGCCCTGCTGTACTTCACCCCGCTGTACGACGCCACGACCACCCGGCCGGCCCTGCACTGGCTACTGCACGCGCACTTCGTGCTCTCAGGATGCCTGTTCGCCTGGGCCATCGCCGGACCCGACCCCGCACCATCGCGCCCCAGCGTCAAAGCACGGCTGACCGTCCTCGGCGCGGCCATCGCCTTGCACGCCGCCATCGCCCAGCTGATGTACGGCGGGTTCCTCATCGACGTACACGCACCCATCGCCCAGGTCCGCGGCGCCGCGGAAATCATGTACTACGGCGGCGACATCGCCGAACTCCTGCTCGCCGCCGCCCTCGTCGCCACCTGGCACCCTGCCCGCCGCACCACTGCCAGCCGACCGCGCCCACAGCGCACCCCCGGCGCCGCTGCTCGATAACCCGCGAACGGAACATACTGACATCGCGGAACAGAAAGCTACGCAACGCTGCTGGCTGCGCCCGTCAAGCACCACGGGCCCGCCCATTCCTAGTTCTCATCTACAGGGCATTGCCGACCAGCCTGTCGTCGTTCCTCTGCCACCCCGCACGATGCCTGGGTGATCTCGGGGGTCTGTACGGTTTTCGGCTCTGTCCCGTAGTCGGTGGTGACGCTGGGTTTCGTTCATGCGAGCAGGATGCGGTGGCGGAGGAGGTCGAATCCCGCGCGTCCGTGCATCTGCCTCATGAGCCGTTTGGTGTGGGTGTTGACG
>NZ_SMKK01000138.1 GCF_004348425.1 Actinomadura sp. 7K507 | reverse complement strand
AGGCCGTGTAGGTAGGCGCCGGTGGCGGCCGCGTCCATGGGGGGCATTCCGGCGGCCAGGAGGGCGCCTATCAGGCCCGAGAGGACGTCGCCCGTTCCGGCTGTGGCCAGGCGCGGGGTGCCGGTCGGGTTGACCCGGACGGGGCGGTCGTGCTCGGCGACCAGGGTCGTGGAGCCCTTGAGCAGGACGGTGGCGGACAGTTCGGCGGCGGCGCGGCGGACGTGTTCGAGGCGGCGGGCCTCGATGTCCTCGCGGTCGGCGGTGATGAGCCGGGACAGCTCGCCGGCGTGGGGGGTGAGGACGGTCGGGGCGGCGCGGCGCAGCAGGTCGCGGCGGCGGGACAGGACGGTGAGACCGTCGGCGTCCACGAGGGCGGGCAGCTCGGTGGTGAGGACGGCCTCCAGGAGCGACTCGGCGGCGTCGCCGGTGCCGAGGCCGGGGCCGACCACCCACGCCTGGACGCGGCCGACGCGTTCGAGGATCTTCGGGTCGTGGGGGCCGGGGTCGATGACCGTGGTGACGGCCTCGGGCCAGCGCTGCCGGACGAGTTCGACGGGGCGGGCGACGGAGGCGAAGCGCACCATGCCGGCGCCGCCGTGGAGGGCGCCGCCCGCGGTGAGGACGGCGGCGCCGGTGAACTCGTCGCCGCCGGCGAGGATGCCGACGACGCCGCGGCGGTACTTGTCGGACTCCGGGCCGGGCTCGGGCGGCTGGACGTCCACCGGGCGGGCGGCGACGACGTCCGGGTCGGGCAGGTCGGGGCCGAGTCCGATGTCGACCAGTTCGACCACACCGCTGTAGGACGCGCCCGGATCGATCAGGAGGCCAGGTTTGTGAGTCCCGAAGGTGACGGTGACGTCGGCGTGGACGGCGGCGCCGTCGACGCGGCCCGTGCTCGCGTCCACGCCGCTGGGGACGTCGCAGGCGATGACGAGGCCGGGCGACTCCGATGCCAGCGCGGCGTACCGGGCGTGGGGTTCGCGGAGGCCGCCCGTGCCGCCGATGCCGGTCAGGCCGTCGATGATCAGGTCGGCGTCGCCGATGGCGGCGGCCTCGCCGCCGCGCAGGACGCGGCCGCCCGCGGCCCGGAGGGCGGCCAGGCCGCCGGGGTGGATCTTGGATCCGGCCTGGACGACCCGGACGCGGGCGCCGCGCCGGGCGAGCCGGGCCCCGGCGTAGAGGGCGTCGCCGCCGTTGTCGCCGCCGCCCACGAGGAGGACGACGCGCGACCCGTACACGGCGGGCAGGACCCGGGCGCAGACCGACGCGAGGCCGGCGGCCGCCCGCTGCATCAGGGTGCCGTCCGGGAGCCGGGCCATCAGGGCCTGCTCCGCCGCCCGGACCTTGCCGACCTCGTGCGCGTACCTCATCCGCCGCTCCCCAAGCCGATCACACACTTAGCGTGCCACGCGAATGCGCTCCGCAACCGCACCCCCGGGGTATTTGTAGGTTGCGCTGCAACTTTCGGTGTCATGTGCGGGAAAGAATGATCGGTCGTAGAATCCTCCTCATCCGGTCCGATGTATTCGCACTGCAGCGCTCCGGTGCGGCAGAATGCGCCCAGATCAGTCCGCCGGGACTGGAGAGGCCCCAGCAATGAGCACTTCCCGCGGTCCCTCCGTCCGGCAGCGGCGGCTGGCCGCCGAACTTCGGAGACTGCGCGAGCGGAAGGGGCTCACGGGAGACGAGGTCGCCGATCGGCTGACCTGGTCGACCGCCAAGGTGAGCCGGATCGAGAACGCGCGGACCGGCGCGAAGATCACCGACGTGCGACGTCTCCTCGACCTGTACGAGATCGACGGTGCTCGCCGCGACGACCTCATCTCCCTGGCGCACGACGCCGCCCAACGGGGATGGTGGGAGGAATACCGCGACCTGCCGAGCGAACTCGCGAACTTCATCGCACTGGAGTCCGAGGCCACGGCCGTCAGGGAATGGGGCAGCACCGTCTTCCCGGGGCTGCTGCAGACCGAGAGTTACGCGCGGCACGTGATCGGCGGCTGGAGCGATCTCGCCACCCTGCCGCCACAGGAACTCGAACGCCGGCTGGACGTGCGAATGCGGCGGCGGGAGCTGTTGCACCGGGCACATCCGCTGGAACTGTCCGTGGTTCTCGACGAGGCGGTTATGCAGCGCCGCATCGGGGACCAGAAGGTCATGCGCGAGCAGCTCGAACATCTGTGCCGGATGACCGAGCTTCCGCATGTGAGCGTGCAGATCCTGCCTTTGGACGTTGCACACTCGGTGTTGGCTGAGTCGTTTATCCTTCTGGAATTCTCACCGGTGCACGACATCGTTTTCCCTGATATCGTGCACACCGAATCCCTGACAATCAGCCACTTCGCGGACGAGACTGTTACGTATATGTACAGGCTCGCCTATTCAAGCCTGGCCGATCAGGCCCTGGACGCCACCGAATCACGGCGGCGCATCGTCGAGGCCAGAGACGCCTGGTAGGGCCCGCGAAGGGGCTCAATCCTTGTGAAAGGCATCGAGTGTCCCCTTTCGCCAGCCCTGCTCCGCAATGGAGGAGAAGCGCCCACTGTGGGGCGAGCAACACCTGCGTCGAAGTCGCCACTCTGGCCGGTTCGTCCCATTCCATTGGGGCGCGTGATGCCAAGCACGGTACGCAGAGCCCGGTCCTGTCGTTCTCCCAGGGAGAGTGGCGGGAGTTCGTCGGACGAGCCAAGAAGGGCGAATTCGACATGGGGCGATGAGACGCGGCGATAGCCCGTCCGCCGCCCGCTGAGGGCGCGGCAGGGCACCGCAGTGGACGAGCCGGGTCCACGCACGGACTCGGCTCGTTGCCTTCACATAGGAAACTCTGGCGCTACCTCGCAACTCCTGACACCCGCGCATCGCACTGACCGCAGGTGATCAGGAGTTTTTTGTGATCTTGTTACCTTGTGCTTGGTACCGGCAACGCGGCCGAGGAGCAATGCAACTTTCAAGGCAGGAGCCGGCATGGGTTTGCAGGGGACACCGTCCGCCCGATGGAGAAGGAGCACGCGATGCGCGAGCAATACGTGCGTCGAGGTCGCACGTATCGACGACGAGGGGATATCCGTGCGCGACACCGAGGACACCTCGACACGCCTCGCGTTCGGCATCGACGAATGGCGCAGGTTCACCGAGGACGCCAAGCGGGGCGGCTTCGACAGCAGCTGAAAGGATCCCTGCAAGTTTCACTTGAGGTGAGAATCTCTCTTTGATCCGGGAATTGCATTCGGTGCCGATGAATGCGTTCCGAGATCCCGCACACCGAATATTTTCATGCCCGGTGCGACCGCGTCCGGCGAATTTCCATCCGATGATCAGGCCGGGCCCGTTTCACGCCACGCGGACGCCCTTCGGCACGCGGTTGAGGGGCGTCCGCAGCCGGGAGGCCGTGACCCGGATCGCGCCTGCGCCGAGGGCGAGGTTGAAGAGCAGCCCGTACGGCCACACGGCGCCGTTCTCGTCCTCGTCGCGGGAGCGGTCGCCGTGCGAGCGGTCTTCGCGCGAGCGGTCGCCGTACGAGCGGTCCTCGTCGCCTTCGCGGATCTCGCGGACGTCCCGGCTCAGCGAGCCGAGCGGGTCGTCCGACGGCGCTCTCGTGATCACATGGTCGCCGACCATGATCCGCTGCTCCGGCAGCCGCGGCGCGGCGTCGGCGAGGACGACCACCGGGTTCGGGGCCAGCAGCCACCAGACCCGCTCGGTGCGTTCGTGGGTGTGCGAATGGTCCCCGTGGTCGACCCTCTCGGCGGTGAGCGCCGTCCCGATCATGAACAGCAGCGGGGTGCCCACCAGCAGCCCGAAGACCGTCAGGTACGACATGAGCACCGAGGTGATGCTGCGCGTCAGCAACGCCGACCATGCCTGCGAGACCGCGCAGACCACGCCGATGAGCAGGGCGATGACGCCGAGGACGACCACGGCCCGGCCCGGCCCGACCGCGCCCGTGGCCACCGGCCACAGCACGCACGGCAGCGTCAGCAGCAGCGTGAGCACGCCCGTTCCCCACGCGGCGGCGAGCTTGCCGAGCGCGATGTCGCCCGGCGCGAGCCGGGTGACCTGCAGCGTGGCGAGCGTCCCGCGCTCCCGGTCCCCGTTGATCGACTGGCCGCTGAGCGCCGGGGTGACCAGCAGCGTCAGCACCAGCACCCCGAGCAGGACGCCGCCGAACACCGGCACGCCCGCATCGCCGAAGTCCGAGCTGTCCCCGGCCCGCACGGCCAGCCCGAAGAGCAGGCCGAGTCCGTTCACGACCACGAACCAGACGGCGAGAAGCGTCTTCCAGCGTCCCGTCCGCAGCCGCGTCTTGATCTCCTGCCGTGCCACCAGCCCGATGCCGTGCGCGGTCATGGCGGTCACCTCCGGTTCTGCGTCATCGCCAGGTAGGCGGATTCGAGTGCGCTGCCGGCGGGGGCGAGGCCGGTGACGGGCACGTCCGCGGCGACCAGCTCGGCCAGCAGCCCGGCGGCCTCGGCCTCGGTGAGGGGGCCGACCTCGGCACCGCCCGGAAGATCGCTGACGGGTTCGAGGCCGGTCCGCCCGTCGAGCGCCCCGGTGAGCGCGCGGGCGAGCAGCCCCGGGTCCAGCGAGCGGATCCGCCAGCGGACGCGCGCCACGGAGCCCGTGAGGTCCGCCATCGCGTGGTCCCCGGCCGTCCGTCCGTGGTCGACGAGCACGACCCGGTCGGCGATCTCCTCCAGTTCGCTGAGGATGTGGCTCGACACCAGCACCGCGACCCCGTCGGCGGCGAGCGAGCGCAGCAGGTCGCGAAGCTCGATGCGCGAGCGCGGGTCGAGGCCGGAGGCGGGCTCGTCCAGCAGCAGCACGCGTGGACGATGCACGAGGGCGCGGGCCAGCCCGAGCCGCTGCTTCTGTCCCCGCGACAGGGCGTGGACGGGCTGCCCGAGCCGGTCCTCCAGATGGACGAGGCTGAGCAGCGCCCTGAGCCTGCGCGGACGCTCCTCCTTCGGCAGCCCGTAGGCGTCGGCGAAGAACGCCAGGTACTCGTCCACCGTGAGCTGGTCGTACACGCCGAAGGTGTCCGGCATCCAGCCGAGCGCGTCGCGCGCCCGGTCCGGGTGGTTGCGCACGTCGTGCCCCGCGATCCGCACCGTGCCCCCGTCGGGGGCCAGCAGCGTCGCGAGGATCAGCAGAAGCGTCGTCTTGCCCGCGCCGTTCGGCCCGACCAGGGCCGTGACCTGCCCGTACGGGACGGTGATGTCGAGGCCGCGCAGGGCCTGCACCGGCCCGAAGCGCCGCACCACCCCGCGCGCCTCGACCCCGAGGTCGCCATGTTCCGCCACCCGTCACCTCCGACAACGGCCGGTCCCGATCTGTCTGGGACGCGGGCCGCCGCCGGGAGGTTCCGGACTATTCGACCGTGACGGACTTGGCGAGGTTGCGGGGCTGGTCGACGTCGTGGCCCTTCGCGGTGGCCAGCTCGCACGCGAACACCTGCAGCGGGACGGTCGTGACCAGCGGCTGCAGCAGGGTCGGGACGGCCGGGACGGCGATCAGCGTGTCGGCGTACGGCTCGACCGACTCGTCCCCGTCCTCGGCGATCACGATCGTGCGGGCGCCCCGGGCCCGGATCTCCTGGATGTTGGAGACGATCTTGTCGTGCAGGACCTCCCGCGCCCGCGGCGGCACGACCACCACGACCGGCAGGCCCTCCTCGATGAGCGCGATCGGGCCGTGCTTCAGCTCCCCCGCGGCGAAGCCCTCGGCGTGCATGTACGCGAGTTCCTTGAGCTTCAGCGCGCCTTCGAGGGCGACGGGGAAGCCCACGTGACGGCCGAGGAACAGCACGCAGCGCTCGTTCGACAGCGACCGGGCCAGCTCGCGGACCGGCTCCATCGTCTCCAGGACCTTCTCCACCTTCTCCGGCATCCGCTCCAGGAGCTGCACCATGGCGAACACCTCGTCGCCCCACTTGGTGCCGCGCACCTGCGCGATGTAGAGCGCGATGAGGTAGACGGCGACGAGCTGGGTGAGGAACGCCTTGGTGGACGCGACCGCGATCTCCGGCCCCGCGTGCGTGTACAGGACACCGTCGCACTCGCGCGGCAGCGTCGAGCCGTTGACGTTGCAGATGCCGAGGAGCTTGGCCTTCTGCTCGCGGGCGTGCCGGACGGCCATCAGCGCGTCCATCGTCTCCCCCGACTGGGAGATCGCGATGACCAGCGTCGTCGGGGACAGGATCGGGTCCCGGTAGCGGAACTCGCTGGCCAGCTCCACCTCGCAGGGCAGCCCCGCCCAGTGCTCGATCGCGTACTTGGCGATCAGCCCGGCGTGGTAGGACGTCCCGCACGCCACGATGATGATCTTGTCGACCTCGCGGAGCTCCCGGTCGGGGATGCGCATCTCGTCCAGGTGGAGCCGGCCGTCGGTGCCGATCCGGCCGAGCAGCGTGTCCGCGACCGCCCGCGGCTGCTCGGCGATCTCCTTGAGCATGAAGTAGTCGAAACCGCCTTTTTCCGCGGCCGACACGTCCCAGTCGACGTGGTACTCCTTCACATCGGCGGGACGGCCCTCGAAGTCGGTGACGGTCACCCCGTCCGCCCGCAGCTCGACGATCTGGTCCTGGCCCAGCTCGATCGCGTCCCGGGTGTGCGCGATGAACGCGGCGACGTCGCTGGCGAGGAAGTTCTCGCCCTCGCCGACCCCGACGACCAGCGGCGAGTTCCGGCGCGCGCCCACGACGAGATCGGGGTCGCCGGTGTGCACCGCGACCAGCGTGAACGCGCCCTCCAGCCGGCCGCAGACGCGGCGCATCGCCTCGACGAGGCCGCCGCCCGCCTTCACCTCGTCCTCCAGCAGGTGCGCGACCGCCTCGGTGTCGGTGTCGGACAGGAGCCGGTGCCCGCCCTCCTCCAGCTCCGCCCGCAGCTCGGCGAAGTTCTCGATGATCCCGTTGTGGATGACGGCGACGGAACCGGTGCAGTCGACGTGCGGGTGCGCGTTCCGGTCGTTCGGCGCGCCGTGCGTCGCCCACCGCGTGTGCCCCATGCCGAGCGTCCCCTCGGGCGGCGGCTCCTCCTCCAGCGCGCCCCGGAGGTTCACGAGCTTGCCCGCGCGCTTGGCCGTCGCCAGCTTCCCGTCGGCCAGCACGGCCACCCCGGCCGAGTCGTAGCCGCGGTACTCCAGCCGCGCCAGTCCCTCCACGACCACGTCGAGCGCCGGCCGACCGCCTACGTACCCCACGATTCCGCACATGGCGGCAACTCTATTCGCTGTCCCGCCCGGGACCTACCGGCAAGCGACGAACCGGGATGACGCTAGCGTGGACGATCCGTGAAAACACCGTGACCGGCGGAAGCGCCCGGTTACTGTTTCAGTCATGACGAGCGGATGGGACACCGTGCCGAGCCCCTACGTGGAACTCTCCCGGGACGCCTGGCGCGGGCTGCGCGCGAACACGCCGCTGCCGCTCACCCCCGGTGAACTCGAAGCGCTGCGCGGGCTGAAGGACCCGATCGACATCACGGAGGTCGAGGACGTCTACCTGCCGCTGTCCCGGCTGCTCAACCTGTTCTTCCAGTCGGACGGACGCCTCCGCGACACCGTCAGCGGCTTCCTCGGCGGCGAGGTCCAGCCCACGCCGTTCATCATCGGGGTCGCGGGCAGCGTCGCGGTCGGCAAGTCCACCACGTCCCGGCTGCTGCGCACGCTCCTGGCCCGCTGGCCCGAACATCCGGCGGTGGAGCTGGTCACCACCGACAGCTTCCTGTACCCGAACGCGATCCTGTCCGAGCGCGGGATCATGGACCGCAAGGGCTTCCCCGAGTCCTACGACCGCCGCGCCCTCGTCCGGTTCGTCTCCGCCATCAAGTCGGGGGCGAGCGAGCACGCGATCCCGGTGTACTCGCATCTGGAGTACGACATCGTCCCGGACGCGTCGCAGACCATCCGGCTTCCCGACATCCTGATCGTCGAGGGGCTGAACGTGCTGCAGGCGCCGCCCGCCGGCAGTCTCGGCGTGTCGGACTTCTTCGACTTCTCCATCTACGTGGACGCCCGCGTCGAGGACATCCGGCAGTGGTACATCGACCGGCTGTTCGCGCTGCGCCGCACCGCGTTCACCGACCCGCGCTCGTACTTCCACAAGTACGCGCACGAGTTGGACGAGGACGAGACGGCCGCGTTCGCCCAGCGCGTCTGGCGGGACGTCAACGAGATCAACCTCGTCTCCAACATCCTGCCGACCCGCGCCCGCGCCACCCTCGTCCTCCACAAGGACAGGGAGCACGCCGTCCAGCGCGTCCGCCTCCGCCGGATCTGATCGCGGTCTAGCGGCGGCGCCAGGGGCCGGTTATCGCGAACGTGGTGCCGGGGTTGTAGACGTTGACGTACATCGTGGTGCGGCCGCGCGGGGAGAACGTGACGCCCGCGAACTCGCCCCATTCGGGCTCGTCGTCGGTGCCGGTGTTCTGGCGGTTCCTGGCCAGCGCGTACACCTCGCGGCGGCGGGTCACCCCGTAGACGTGCTGCGCGCCGCCGCCGTCCTCGCACACCATCAGGCCGCCGTGCGGCGCCAGGCAGATGTTGTCGGGCGACTCGCCGGGCTTCTGCAGGTCGGTGTCCGGGCCGAAGACGATCACCAGGGTCAGCCGGCGGTGGCGCGGCTCGTACGACCAGACCTGCCCGTAGTGGTCGGCCTCCGAGCCCTCGTCCTTCTTCGCGAAACTCGTCACGAAGTAGACGCGGTCGCCGCCCCAGTAGCAGCCCTCCAGCTTCTGCGCGTACGTCATGCCGCCGCCACCGAAGTCCTGGAACCGGATCGGGGTCTCCTTGGCGAGCGGGTCCGGCACCCGCTCCCACTCGATGCCGTGGAACACGGCGCCGGGCTCCTGCACCGCCGACAGGTCCGGGACGCCGGGGACGCGCATGGCCTCAAGCCGCCCGCCGGCGCGCAGGCTCCCGAATCCGCCGCGCGGCTTGTCCGGCAGGAACCGGTAGAACAGCCCGAACGGCTTCTCGAACGCGTCCTCGGTCTCGTACACGGTCCCGTCGCGGGGGTCGACGGCGATCGCCTCGTGCTGGAAGCGCCCCATCGCGGTCAGCGGCTCGGGGACGGTACGCCCCTGCCGGTACGGGTCGACCTCGAAGATGAACCCGTGGTCCTTGGTGAAGTCGCCGGTGCCCGCCTTATCCTCGTTCTCCTCGCAGGTCAGCCAGGTGTGCCACGGGGTGGGGCCGCCCGCGCAGTTCACGGCCGTCCCGGCGATCGCGACCCGTTCGGTGTGCACCCGCCCGCCGTGCCCGACCTCCAGCGCGGTGCAGCCGCCGAGCGCCCCGGGGTCGTAGGTGACGTCCTTGACCGTGGGCACGCCGTGCTCGGCGTCCGGGCGGTTCTCGTGGTTGCGGACGAGCCAGGTGCGCCCCCTGCCGGGAAAGGCGGCCATGCCGTCGAAGTTGCTTGGGATCGCGCCCTCCCCCGAGGGAAGCGGCTCGCCCTCGCGGGACAGGACGGTGTACCGGAACCCGCGCGGCAGGTCCAGCAGACCCTCCGGGTCGGGCACCAGCGGCCCGTACCCCTCGCTGACGCCGACCGGCGCGGCGTTCGCCTCCCCGGCGAAAAGCTCCTCCACAGCGCCGGAGAAGGCGATCCCCGCCCCCACCGCACCCGTCCCGGCCAGGACCTGACGGCGCGAAACCGACCGCGAGACTGTCATGGCACACTCCCTGGTTGGACGCTCGAAGATCTCCCAGGGCCCGTTGTAACACGTGTCACACCCCGGGGATATGGCAGACACTCACAGTCCGGCGGCGACGGCGTCCGCGCCCTCGCCACGATTCCCGCGAAGGCATGACATGACCGGTGACAGGCTCAGGATCATCGTGGTGGACGACCACACGGTCATGCGCGCGGGGCTCGTCGCGCTGCTGGCGTCCGAGCCCACCATCGAGATCGTCGGCGAGGCGGGCGACGGCCGCGAGGCCGTCGGGCTCGCCGAGCGGCTGCGGCCCGACGTGGCGCTGCTCGACCTGCGGATGCCCGTGCTGGACGGCGTCGCCGCCACCGCCGAGATCGTCGCCGGCCCGGCCGGGACCCGCGTCCTGGTCCTCACCACCTACGACACCGACGCGGAGATCGAGCGCGCGATCGAGGCGGGCGCCATCGGCTACCTGCTGAAGGACACCACCCGCGACCAGCTCGTCGACGCCATCCACTCCGCCGCCCGCGGCGAGACCGTCCTGGCGCCCCGGATCGCGGAGAAGCTCGTCGCCCGGATGCGGCGGCCCGAGCCGGTCGCGCTGACCGCCCGCGAGGTGGACGTCCTGCGGGCGGTCGCCGACGGCCTGTCCAACGCCGAGATCGGCCGCCGCCTGGTCATCGCCGAGGCGACGGTCAAGACCCACCTTCTCCGCGTCTTCGCGAAGCTCGACGTCGGCGACCGCACCCACGCGGTGGTCGTCGCCATGGACCGCGGCCTCCTCCGCCCGCCCCGCTGACCCGGAACCGCCTTGGCAATTTCAGGCCGATCGGCCTAGAATTCAGCCGTGGAGTCTGAAAACAGTCCGAGCGGCCGACGCAGGTCGTTCATCGAGGAGGCGCGGCGCGCCCAGATCCTTGAGGCGGCGGTCCAGGTGGTGGGCGAGGCCGGGTACGCCAACACGTCCCTGTCCCGGATCGCCCAGAAGGCCGGCATCAGCAAGAGCGTGATCTCGTACCACTTCAGCGGCAAGGAGGAGATCCTCCGGCTGATGGTGTCGGAGTTCTTCGAGCGGGCCTGGGCGCACATGGAGCCGCGGATCCAGGCGCAGAGCACCGCCAAGGGAGCGGTCCGCGCGTGGATCGAGGCCCACCTCGAGTTCTTCGGCGCCCACAGGGCGGAGACCCTGGCCATGAACGAGGTCGTGATGAACCACCGGGACCCCGACGGATCGCTCGCCTTCGCCTCCGATTCGGACGAGGAGCTGGACGGGCTCACCGAGATCCTCGCGTGGGGGCAGCGCGACGGAGAGTTCCGGGACTTCGACCCGCGGACCGTCACGAGCATCATCCTGCGGTGCGCCGACGGAGTGCTGGGCTCCTGGGTCGTGGACGACGCCGTCGACCTGCCGAAGCAGACCGCCGCACTGCTCGATTTCATCGACCACGCGATCCAGGGAGCGCCTTGATGGAACCACCGATGACGTTGCGGCCGCCCCGGCACCCGATCGAGCGGCGTGCCATCGGCTGGTGGATGCTGCAGTCGCTCGCGTTCCCCGGACCCGTCCTCGTCGCGTCGATCGTCGCCTTCGTGCTCTGGGAGTCGGCGCGTCCCTGGCTGGTCGTGGCCGTCGCCGGGGCCGTGCTGCTCCAGCTCGGCGCGTCGATCGTCGAGCCGCTGTGGCGCTACCGGGTGCACCGCTGGGAGGTCACCGACGACGCCGTCTACGCGCTGACCGGCTGGCTCGTGCGGGAGTGGAGGGTCACGCCGATCTCGCGGGTCCAGACCGTCGACGCGATCCAGGGCCCGGCCGAGCAGCTTCTCGGGCTGTCGACGCTGCGGGTCACCACCGCGTCGTCGCGGGGGGCCGTCAACATCGGCGGGCTGGACAAGCGGGTCGCCGCCGACATCGCCGAACGGCTGGCCGAGATCACCCAGAACACCCTTGGGGACGCGACATGAGCGAATGGCAACGGCTGCACTCCAGGGTGATCTGGGTCGACCTCGCCCGCAGCGTCCTGTCCCTGCTGCCGGCCGTGGCGGCGATCTGGGTGTTCGGGGTCGATCCCGGGGCGGGCCAGCTGTGGCCGCTGCTCGGCGTGGCCGTCTTCGGCGTGCTCGGCTCGGCCGGCGACGCCGTCCGCTGGGTCTTCACCCGCTACCGGATCACGCCCTCGTACGTGGAGCGGAAGACCGGGGTACTGGTCCGCACCCACCGGTCGATCCAGCGCGACCGCATCCGCAGCGTCGACGTCGAGGCCAAGCTGCGGCACCGGATCGCCGGCCTGCGCGTGGTGAAGATCGGGGCCGGTCAGCAGAGCGCGGCGGGAGAGTCCGCCCTGACGCTGGACGCCGTCTCCGTCGCGGGCGCCCAGTCGCTGCACGAACTGCTCCTCGGACGCGCGGCTCCGGACGTGGAAGACGCCACGGAGACCGAGAGCGCGGAGACGGAGAGCGGGAAGACCGAGAACGGGGAGACCGAGCCCGCGGACGAGCAGGCCGAGGTGTACGCGCGGTTCGAACCCCGCTGGTTCGTCTACAACATGTTCAGCGTCTGGGCCTACGTCTTCGCCATCGGCGTCGGCTGGGGCGTGTACTGGCTGCTCAGCGGCTTCGGGGTCGACGCCGGCGGATTCGTGGCCGACCTGATCGAGGAGAACGACTACGGCTGGGTCTGGGTCGCCGCCGTCGCGGTCCTGGCCGTCGGCGCGTTCGGAGCCGCCGGCCTCGGCGTCAACTACATCGTGGAGTACTGGGGCTTCGAACTCGCCCGCGTCCCCGGTGAGAAGGGCACGCTGCTGCGGACCCGGCAAGGGCTGTTCACCACGCGGGTCGTCAACCGCGACGACAGCCGGATGCGGGGAGTCCACATCTCCCAACCCGTCCTCTGGCGCTGGCTCGGCGTTACCGACACCAGCGTGATCACCACCGGGCTCAGCCTGTGGGCGATGTCGCAGCCGGCCGCGATCCTGCCGCGCGCGCCGCTCGCCGCCGCCCGCCGGGTGGCCGGGCAGGCGCTCGGCGCCGACCCGAACCCCCTGGAGGCGGAGCTGGCGAGCCATCCGCGGGCCGCTCTGCGGCGGCGCCTGTGGTGGGCGACCGCCGCCACGGCCGCCGCCGCGCTCCTCCTGGTGTGGCTCGCCGTGACGGATGTCGTCCCGGCGAGCGCGATCTGGGCGGTGGCCGTGCTGTGGCCGGTCGCCGTCGCCGCCGCCGTCGTCGCCTACCGCGCCCTCGGGCACGCCCTCGTGGGGCGGTACCTGGTCGCACGTTCCGGCCTGGTCAGCCGCTCGACGGTGGTGCTCCAGCGTCCCGCCGTCAGCACCATCGCGGTCAGGGAGTCACTCCTGCAGCGCAGGCTCGGGCTCAGGACCGTCACGGTCATGACCGCGGCCGGGTGGGGGGCGTACAACGTCGCCGACATCGACGCCGGCGAGAGCCTGCACTTCGCCGACCAGGCCGCACCGGGACTCCTGCGTCCATTCCTGACGCCACGGGACGGGGACGAGTCCGGATGACGTCCCGTGCGACGATCCGGTGCGAGGCGTCGGCCTGGGCCGCCGGACGCATGCGGCGGTGCACCTCAGGCGACCCGAATCGACTCCCCGGCCGCAAAGAGTCACCGCAGATATATCCCGCCGCAGCCCATGCGGGAATCCGTTATTCCCTGTCGCATTGAGGGCCGCGTACTTTGGCCGTGAACATTGCTTTACCGTTCTCTGGTTCTCAGCAATGGCCGCCGCTGCGTAGTGTTGACCTTGACCGAAGACCACATCGGTTTCGCCGCCGACAAAAAGTGAGGCGAGGGAACTGGTCGGTACGGCCGCGGCGATCACCTGGACGGCCATAAGGCCATCGGTCGCCGCACTTATCGGAGAGGCGAACTCATGACGGCCTACGATCTCACCGTAGTCAACGAATCGGAGCTCGCGCACGGCGGCCCGACCTTCGCCGTCGTGGCGGAGCTGCCCGAAGCCCGGACCGCCGGCGCCCTCAGCGTCGCCTGGCTCACCCAGGTGATCCACCCGGGGAACAGGTACACGTACCGCTGGGCGATCGAGTGGGGTTTCGCCTGGTCGGCGAGCGGGACCGCCAAGGACTACCAGTGGGCGGCCAACGGCTCGCTGCCCGCCGATCCGGCCTCCAGCACCCAGTGCGCCGTCGGCTTCGACTACACCGGCGGAGACTTCCAGCTCAAGCCGGTGACCCGGTCACCGGCCCCGAACAACAGCCAGCTGTGGGTCGAGGACAGCAGTGCAATTCCGGAGCCCAGCATCCAGCCGAGCTCGGTCGCCGTCACGCTCAACGGGCAGCCCACCTGCGTCACGGAAGCGGGTCCCAACCTGGAGCACATCTTCACGCTTCACCCCAGCTACTACATCGTCGCCGGCGCCTTCGAACAGGGCCAGATAATCGACGTGGCCGGGCTCACGCAGGTTCAGGAGCTGGAGTACGACGACGGGGTCGCGGCGCTGACCGTGGTCCTGAACGACGACAACACCTGGAAGGTCACGGCCGGCACCGCGAGGGACCCCGCCCGCCGCTGAGGCCGCGTCCATCGACCGCTGACCACTATGTAGACGGATAGAAACACTTCGCCTGGGTACGCGGACCCGAGAGACGCACATTCTGCATAAGCAAAACACCGAAACTGCGAGTTCGAATGGTTCACGCGGCGGGCGTGCTGCCCGCCGCCGTTCAGTCGGCGCTGGCGACGGGAAGGGAACGGAGGCGGAAGGTGGCCAGGAACGTCGCCACGACGGCCACGAGCACCATCAGGGCGAGCGCCAGGGGGAGGCTGACGGTCGACGTGACCGATGACGCCTCGGTGAGCGAGTCGGTGAGCGACAGGGACCACTGCTGGATCGACGCCGACTTGGCGCCGGGCGCGAAGCTGCCGAGGAGGGTCTCCCAGACCAGCGCGTACAGCAGGCCGATCGTGACGGCGTTGCGGCTCAGGACCCCGAGGGCGACGAACACCGCGCTGTAGGTGACGCCGCCGGCCAGGACGCCGATCGTGAACGCGGGCGTCACCTGCGCGGTCGTGCCGACCAGCACGAGGCCCGCCAGCAGGGTCGGGACGACCGCGAAGATCGTCACCAGGATGATCGCGACGACCAGCTTGGTCACGACGATCACCTCGCGCGGGATCGGCTTGGTCAGCACGTACATGATCTGGCCGTCGTCGATCTCCGGGGCGATCACGCCCGTCCCCGCGATCAGCGCGAGCAGCGGCAGCAGCGTCGCGAGACCGAAGTTCTGCAGGACGTGCGACGAGAGGTCGAGATCGTTGTTGCCGGTCGCCCGCAGGATCAGGGACAGGACCACCAGCAGCATCGGCAGCCCCAGCAGGAGCAGCGCGCGTTTACGCCCGAGCATCGCCCGGAACGTGATCATCGCGATTGTCGGGTTCATCGTGCCACCAGGTAGGAGAAGACGCTTTCTAGGGACTCGTCCGACGGGGAGACCTCCCACAGGCGCACGCCGGCGTCCCGGGAGACCTGCGGGAGCAGCCAGGTGAAGCGCTGGAAGTCGACGGCCTCGATCTGCAGGCCCTTGTCGGTGAGCTGCACGCTGCGGGCCGAGCCGTCCGCGATGATCGCGGCGGCGAGGCTGCGGTCGTCGGACGAGCGGACGAGGAAGATGTGCGGCCGGTCGGTCATCAGCCGGCGGATCTTGCGGAAGTCGCCGGACGCCGCGTGCCGCCCCGCCACGATCACCTCGATGTGGCTGGCGAGCCGCTCCACCTCCTCCAGGATGTGGGAGGAGAACAGGATGGTGCGGCCCTCTTCGGCCATCCGGCGGATGAGGTCCATGAGCTGGAGCCGCTGCCGCGGGTCCATGCCGTTGAACGGCTCGTCCAGCAGGAGGACGGGCGGGTCGTGGACCAGCGCGGACGCCATCTTGATGCGCTGCTTCATGCCCTTGGAGTAGTTGCCGATCGCGCGGTCCTTGGCGTAGTCCATCTCGACCAGGCCGATCGCGCGGCGTGCGGCGGCGGGCGGGTCGGGCAGCTTGTGCAGCTTGGCCATCGCGAGGATGAACTGCTCGCCGGTGAGGAAGTCGTAGGCCGCCTCCCGCTCGGGGACGAGGCCCAGGCTGCGGTAGACGCCCGGGTTCTGCCAGATCGGCGTCCCGTCCAGCGTGACGCTGCCGGACGACGTCGCGAGGAACCCGCCCATCATGTGGATGATCGTCGACTTGCCGGCGCCGTTCGGCCCGAGGAGCCCGGTGACGCCCGGACCCACCTTCATCGACACGCCGTTGACGGCGACGACGTTGCCGTACCAGCGGGAGACGTTCTCCAGGACCAATTCGCTCATGAGAGCCCCGCCTTCCGGAAGCGGCGGTAAAGAACCGCGATCGAGCCGAGGACGATGGCGACGCAGACGGCCAGCGCGACCACGCCCCCGGCGATGCCGGGCGCGATGCCGGGCGAGGACGATTCCGCGCCGAGGAGCCTCACCTGGACGATGTCCACGAGGTTGAACGGGGCCGCCAGCCCGATCCAGCCCTGCAGCGTGAAGTTGGTCAGCTCCTGGGCGACCCCTTGGACGACGCCGACGAACGTGGTGCTGAGCATGTAGACGGCGATGACCGCGGCGACGCCGAAGCCGCGCCGGGGGGTGAACGCCGCGACCACCATGCCGATCGCGGAGAGCACGAGCGCGAACAGCACGCAGCCGACCAGGCCGCCCAGGTACTCCAGGATCTGCTGCCCCGGGTCGGGCGCCTTGGAGATCAGGCCGCCGAAGTACAGGACGGTGATGGGCACCGCCATGAGGGCGAACATCGCGGTCGTCAGCGCGGCGTACTTCGCCAGGACGAAGTCGAGGTGGCCGACGGGCCGCGAGAAGTACAGCGGGATGACGTGGAAGCGCACCTCCCGCGAGGCGAGCACCGGCGCCTGCGTGGCCAGGAAGATCGCCACGATGACCTGCATGATGTTCGCGTAGGCGGCGTAGGGGATCAGCGCGTCCTCCTGGTCGGTGAACGCGAACGCGGCGACCGACCCGGCGGCGGGCAGCACCATGATGGCCGCCAGCAGGAAAGGCATGATCTTGGCCCGCGCGGGGCGGCCGAGGCCGAAGGAGGCGCGCAGGTTGTGGACGTACAGGGACCGCAGCACGTAGGCGCGGCCGTTGCGGCGTCCCTCGTAGTGGCGGTAGCCGATGTCGTGGATCGTGCTCGTGCTCATCGGTTCGCCTCCTGCGGGACGGTCCCGGCCTCCTGCGGCGCGCCCGGGTCCGCCTGGAAGACCTCCTCGATGTGGTGGCGGCGCTGCTCCAGCCGGATCAGCCGCAGCCCCAGCTCGGCGACGCCGTCGCGGATCAGGTCGAAGGTCGTCTCGCCGGCGATGTCGACGACGAGGAACCGGCCCTCCGGCTGGACGGACACGCCCTGGTCGTACAGGTGGCGGCCGAGCACGTCGCGTCCCTCGTCGACCTCGACGGTGAGGACGCCGCTGGCGGCCGTGTACGCCTCGACGGCCTGGGAGCGCAGCAGCTTCCCGCCGTCGATGATCACGACGTGGTCGCAGACCCGCTCCAGCTCGCCCAGCAGGTGGGACGTGACCAGGACGCTGATCCCGAACTCGGCGCCGATGCGGCGGATCAGGTCGAGCATCTCGTCGCGTCCGGCCGGGTCGAGGCCGTTGGTGGGCTCGTCCAGGAACACGAGCTTCGGGTCGTGGACGAGGGCCTGCGCGAGCTTCACCCGCTGGCGCATCCCGGTGGAGTAGCCGCCGATGGGACGGTAGCGCTCCTCGTACAGGCCGACATGCCGGAGCGTGTCGGCGGCGCGTTCGCGGGCGGCGGTGGGGGGCAGGCCGCACATCCGGGCCATGTGCACGACGAACTCGGTCGCGGACACGTCCGGCGGCAGGCACTCGTACTCGGGCATGAACCCGACGCTCTCCCGGATCCGCAGGCCCTCGCGCGCGATGTCGAGGCCCAGCACGGTCGCGGTGCCAGAGGTCGGGGGCAGCAGCCCGAGCAGGATCTTGATGAGGGTCGACTTACCGGCGCCGTTGGCGCCGACCAGCCCGACGACGCCCGGCTCGACGGCCACGGTGAGATCGTCGAGGGCGGTCACCCGGGGGAACCTCATCGTCAGGCCCTGCGTGGCGATGATCGGCATGGTGACGAACCTAGCGGCTCGCGGAGCGGGGCACGTCAACCTGAAGGGCGATACCGGGAAGCCTTTGGTCCCGCGCTCGATCGACCTAAGTCGCCCTCCGGTTCTACGCCCGGGGCCGGTGGTCACGACACCCGGCCGTACGGTTTGATCGGATACCTATCTATATACCGATAAACCGGGCGGTGAGGGCATGGTGCGGACGGCCGTGCGGACGGCTGTGGCGGGCCTCGCGCTCGCCGTCCCGCTGGCGGCGGGCTGCGACGCGAGCGTGGGCCTCTCGGAAAGCGGCTCCCCCACCCAGGGCGAGACCGAGACCTCGGACGGCGGGACCAAGCCCTCGTCCGGCGACGAGGCGCGAGCCCGCGCCGACCTGTCCGGACTGCGCATCGCATCCGAGGGCGACGGCGACGGCTACGAGCGCGACAAGTTCGGCACGCGCTGGAAGGACATCGACCGCAACGGCTGCGACCAGCGCAACGACATCCTCGCCCGGGACCTGAAGGACGTCGGCAAGGACGGCGGCTGCGTCGTCATGAGCGGCCGTCTCCGCGACCCCTACAGCGGCAAGGAGATCACCTTCGCCAAGGAGGACGCCGCCGAGCTACAGATCGACCACCTCTACCCGCTGGCGCTCGCCTGGCGGATGGGAGCCTCACGCTGGAGCGAGGACGAGCGGGAAAGGTTCGCCAACGACCACGACAACCTCCTCGCCGTCTGGGGCGTGCCCAACCGGCAGAAGAGCGACTCAGGCCCCGGCGAATGGAAACCCCAGAAGAGCTTCCAGTGCACCTACGCGGTCAAGTACATCGCCGTAGCCGAGGAGTACTCACTCCCCATAACCCGCCCCGACCACACCGCCCTCGAAGGCTTCCTCGAACGCTGCTAGCCGAGGACGCTGCGGACGACGCCGGCGAGGTGGTCGGCGACGGACTTCGCCTGGTTCTCCGAGGCCGCCTCGACCATGACGCGGACCATCGGCTCGGTGCCGCTGGGGCGGATCAGCACCCGTCCCGTATCGCCGAGGTCGGCCTCGGCGGCGGCGACTGCGGCGGCCAGCTCCGGTGAGGCCTTCGCGCGGGCCTTGTCGACGTCCTTGACGTTGACGAGCACCTGCGGCAGGCGCGTCATCACCTTCGTCAGCTCGTCCAGCGGGCGGCCCCGGCGGACCATCGCGGCGAGCAGGTGCAGACCGGTCAGGACGCCGTCGCCCGTCGTGGCGTGATCCAGCATGATCACGTGGCCGGACTGCTCGCCGCCGAAGCCGAAGCCGCCCTCCTTCATCGCCTCCAGGACGTACCGGTCGCCGACCGCGGTCTCCACCACGGTGATCCCGGCCTCCCGCATCGCGAGCTTGAAACCCAGGTTCGACATCACGGTCGCGACCACGGTGTCGGCGGCCAGGGCACCCGACTCCCGCAGCTCCAGCGCCAGGACCGCCATGATCTGGTCGCCGTCCACGACCTCGCCGGACGCCGTGACGGCCAGGCAGCGGTCGGCGTCGCCGTCGTTGGCGATGCCCGCGTCCGCGCCGTGCTCCTTCACCGCTTTGCGCAGCGCCTCCAGGTCCGTGGAGCCGCAGCCGGAGTTGATGTTGAGGCCGTCCGGCGCCGTCCCGATCGTGAACACCTCGGCGCCGGCCCGGCGCAGCGCCTCCGGCGCCACATCGGAGGACGCGCCGTTCGCGCAGTCGACCACGACGCGCAGGCCGTCCAGCGACACCGGGACCGTCGACAGCAGGTGCGCCACGTACTGCTCGACCGCGCCGTGCGCATCCCGGACCCGGCCGACCCCGGCGCCCGTCGGCGGGTCCCACGCCTCGCCGAGCCGCGCCTCGATGCGGTCCTCCAGCTCGTCCGGCAGCTTGTGGCCGCTGCGGTCGAAGAACTTGATGCCGTTGTCGGGAGCCGCGTTGTGCGACGCCGACAGCATCACGCCGATGTCGGCGTCCAGCTGGTGCGTCAGATGCGCCACCGCGGGCGTCGGCAGGACGCCGAGACGCAGCACGTCAACCCCGGAGCTGGCGAGGCCCGCCACGACGGCCGCCTCAAGGAACTCACCGGAGGCCCGCGGGTCGCGGCCGACCACCGCGAGCGGCCGGTGGCCTTTGAAGGCGCCCTGCTCGCCCAGCACCCGCGCCGCAGCGACGGACAGGTCCATGACGAGCGGTGCGGTCAGATCGCGGTTGGCGAGCCCTCGCACGCCGTCAGTCCCAAAGAGACGAGCCACAGTTCAACTCCCGATATGACGAAAGCCGCGCCGGCACGGGCAGGGAGCACGCCCCACCGGCGCCGCGCGGCCAGATCCGGTGGGCACCGAGTCTGCCATCCGCCCGGGGCGAACGCGCCCGCACCGGCGGGACCGGTCCCGGACGGTGCTCGGAGAACCCGGAGCCCGGAGACCCGGGACCCTCGAAAAAAACTCGGGACCCTGGAAAAGCGGACGAGCCGCCGCACCCGTCGCGCCGGCCCAGCGGGCCGGGCGCGAGAAACGCCACGGGTGCGACGGCTCGTACCGTCGATCAACGCTTGCTGTACTGGGGAGCCTTGCGGGCCTTCTTGAGACCGGCCTTCTTGCGCTCCGGCACCCGCGCGTCACGGGTGAGGAAGCCGGCCTTCTTCAGCGCCGGACGGTGCTCGATGTTCGCGAACTGCAGCGCGCGGGAGATGCCGAGGCGCAGCGCACCGGCCTGGCCGGTGGTGCCGCCGCCGGCGACCCGCGCGAGCACGTCGAACTGGCCCTCCAGGCCCAGCAGCACGAACGGCTCGTTCACGATCTGCTGGTGGACCTTGTTCGGAAGGTACTGGTCCAGGGTGCGGCCGTTGATCTTCCACTGGCCGGTGCCGGGGACGATGCGCACGCGGGCGATGGCCTGCTTGCGGCGGCCGGTGCCGGCGGCGGGGCCGGTGGCGATGGGCTGGCCGAGGTAGCTCTCGCCCGCGGCCTCGGGCGTCTCGGTGCTGTACTCGGACGGCGCGTCCTCGTACGAGTCGAGCTGCTCCACGCCCGGCTCGGCGGCCGGCTCGGTGGTCGGCTCGGTGGTCTCGTCCACGGTTCTCCTCGGGTGTTCTAGCCAGGGCGGCTGGCCCGTCGAACGGGTGCCCCGGCGGCCTCGTGTTCCAGGATGCGCACGAGCTGCTCGTGCGCGGGGGTCACTTGCTGATCTGGCTGACCTGGGTGATCTCGAACGGGACCGGCTTCTGCGCCTGGTGCGGGTGGTCCGGCCCGGAGTAGACCTTCACCTTGCCGAACATCTTCCGGCCGAGGGAGTTCTTGGGCAGCATGCCCTTGATCGCCTTCTCGACCGCCCGCTCGGGGTGCTTGGCCAGCAGCTCGGTGTAGGTCACCGAGCGGAGCCCGCCCGGGTAGCCGGAGTGCCGGTAGGCCTTCTTGCGCTCGGCCTTGTTGCCCGACAGCGACACCTTGTCGGCGTTCACGATGACGACGAAGTCACCGGTGTCCAGGTGCGGGGCGTAGATCGGCTTGTGCTTGCCCCGAAGCAGCTGCGCGACCTGACTGGCGAGACGGCCCAGCACGACATCGGTCGCGTCGATGACGTACCACTGACGCTGGACGTCAGCGGGCTTAGGGGTGTACGTGCGCACGGTCGTCAGCCTTCGTTTCTCGTCGACATCTCAGCGGTTTCGTTGCCGCCCGCCCTCACGGGCGAACGGTACTTTCTCAGCGGAATCCTGCTCGCGCCGATCAGAAACCTCGTCCGACCTGGCGCTCCGGGAGGCCGGGGCCCGAACCGGTACCCACGCCGACAGCGCGAGAAATCCGGGGCACACCGACACGTAGCCGCATCGTCTGGACGCCCGCACCGGGCAGGCGTCGACGCACACAACAAACAAGCAGGTTACCCGGCCACGCACACAAGAGCAATTCAACCGTGTGACCGGGCTGCCCCGCTGGGCACGCTCGATTCGCAAGCCGGTCACGCAAGCGCCTGACCGGCGCCCATACCCCTGCACGCGGGGACGGGCGGCATCTTAGCGATCACCCTGCGTAGTACTCCTGATCTTTTTCGGGCGATCTTCGTAACCGGGTGTACATAACGGGATATGGTGCCCGGCGACCGGTCCACGCCGGCTCTGCCGGCCAGCACACGGGAGCCCCCGCTGTCTACTCCCCGCAGACCAGGCGATCCCGCCGGACGCCCCCGGCCCGGACATGCCGGGCGGGACGGCGCCGCAGCACGTGACGCCGCCGCGCGCGGCGCCTCCCCTTCTCGTGACGCGTTCGCTCGTGACGCGTTCGCTCGCGACGCGTTCGCTCGCGACGCGTACGTCGCCGGTGCCGACCCGCGGCGCGCGGCCTCCCGCTCAGGACCTCCGGCCGATGGCCGCAGGCCGCAGGGCGGACGTCCGCCCGGTGGCCGCCCGCCGGGCAGTCGTCCGCCGGGCAGGGGCAGGGGGCGCAAGCGCTCAAGGGCGAAGGGCCTGACCGGGATCGTGGTGGCCATCACCGCGTCCGGCCTCGCCGTCAGCACCGGAGTCGCGATCGACCGGCTGCTGCTGCCCGAACCGGGGTCGGAGAGGACGTCCGCGTCCGGGCCCGACACGCGGCCGTCCAGCGCGGTCCCGGCCGGCCCGCAGAGCGACCCGTCGGCCGGAGCCGGGACGGGCACCGGGACCGGCGCCGGGCAGCCGCCCTCCAGCGCCGCCCCCAGGCCCACCTCGGCCGGGCAGACGCCGCCGCTGAAGGCGATGCGCGACCCCGACCGCCCGGCCCCCGAGCCGTCCCGGCCCGATGAGCCGCCGGCTTCGAAGCGGCCGTCCGGCGGCGGCTCCACCGGCGGCTCGGGCGGCTCCGGCGGCTCGGGCGCCTCCACCGCGGGGCAGTCCGGTCCCGAGGCCGCGGCGGTGTCGCTCACCAACGCCGAGCGCGCCAAGGCCGGCTGCCCGGCGCTGCGCGTCGACCAGCGGCTCGTCATCGCGGCCCGCAAGCACTCCGCCGACATGGCGGCCAACGACTACTTCTCGCACACGTCGCAGAACGGCGAAAGCCCGTGGAAGCGGATGGAGGACGCCGGCTACCCGAGTCCGGGCGCCGAGAACATCGCCAAGGGCCACCAGACCGCCGCGGCCGTCGTGAAGGGGTGGATGGACAGCCCGGGACACCGGGCCAACATCCTCAACTGTGATCTGCGCGCCATCGGCGTCGGCCGGGCCTCGGGCCCCGGCGGACCGCTCTGGACGCAGAATTTCGGCTGGAAGTGACCTGCGCCGCTCCCGGGTGCGACCTTCGGCAAATCACCGGCGTCCGGTTCGCCCCCATGTCATGGTGGGTGTTCCGAAGGTCCAGAACCTTGAACGAGGAACGGTAAGGTCCCATCCATGTATCCGGGCGATCAAGGCAACTCCGGCGGCCAGCCCTCCCGGCGGCCGCCGCACACGCCGTACGGACCCGGAGCCGAAGTGCCGCCGTACGGCCACGACAACGACGAAGCCCCCTTCGCGCCACGCGCCGAGGGCCCCGGTTCCGGGCCTCCCGGCGGCGGGCCCGGCGGCCGTGAGCCGTTCGGTGACGAGCCGTTCGGAGGCCGGCCCTTCGGAGGCGAGCCGTTCGGCGGGCCGGCGGACCAGACCGCCGCCTGGGACGACGAGCCCGTCGCCGGAAACGCGCACGGACCGTTCCCCCAGGACCGCTTCGAGGGCCCCTACGGCCCCGCCGAGGGCATGCCACCCATGCCGTCCGACGCGCCGCCCCGGCCCGAGAAGCGCCGCAACCTGCCGCTGATCATCGGTGCCGCGGCGGTCGCCGGCCTCGTCCTCATCGGCGGCGGCATCGGCCTGTCGTCGGTGCTGAAGGACGACCCCGAGGAGGAGGCGAAGCCGTCCCAGGCCGCGGCCACGCCGACACCGGCCCCCAGCCCCACGAAGCCCGTCCTGGCCCCGGTGAAGCTCAAGAACCGCGCCACCGACCCCAGGCCCCTGACGCTCAAGGAGGCCTTCGGCAACGGGAAGTTCAAGGCGCGCGGCCACAAGTACGTACGGACGGCCGTGAACCACAAGCGGAGCTGCACCGCGGTCGTCGGCGGCAAGAAGCTGGAGAAGTACCTCAAGGGAGGCGACTGCACGCAGGCACTGCGCGCCACCTACGCGCTGACCGGAGGCAAGCTCAAAGGCCAGCTCATCGGCACCGTCGGCGTGTTCAACCTCAAGTCCGAGGCCGCCGCCAAGCTGACCGTGAAGGCGGCCTCCGCCGACGACGCCTTCCTGCAGGCGCTGCCGGGCAAGGGCATCTCCAAGACCAACGGCAAGGGCGAGGCGCTCGGCACCTCCCAGGCCCGCGGCCACTACCTGCTCATGACGTGGGTGCAGCGCCCGGACGGCAAGAAAATCGGCAAGAAGTATCATTCGGCCGTCCGTGTCTTCGGTGCGGAGATGGTGAAGGGCAGCAACCTGGCGCTGGCCCTCAACTACAGGGAAACCGAAGGCAAGCCCCTCCAAAGGTGACCGGTTTGAATACCCTCTCTGCCTATGTCTGGACCTAGAGACACCCGGGAGACCGCCGAGGAGGCGGGGACGCCGGCCGTCCCCGCGGACTCGGCGCCGCCGAGCTTCGGCGGCGCGGTCCCCCCGGCCGACGACCCGCCGCCGGCGGACGAGGCGTCCCCCGCCGGCGAGGCGGGGCCCACCGCGCCCGTGTCCCCCCGGCTGCCCCCGTACGGCCTGCAGGCTCCCTGGTGGGCCGCCGAATCCACGGAGACGGCCCCACCCCCCGAAGACCGGTCGCCCGAGGACCGGTCCCCCGGAGCCCCGGACGCCGGGGAACCGGCGGAGGAGGCAGCGGACGAGGAGATCGTCTTCGGGGACGAGCCCCCGGTGGACGATCCGGCCGTCCCCGAGCCCACCGGCGTCCCGGTGGGGACGCTCGTCGCCGGTGTCGGCGTCCCGAACGTCGACTCCCGCCGGGCCGTCCCCGCCGAACCCATCGTCAAGCGGACAGCGGCGTCCGACGACACCGACACCGACCCCGACGGCTTCCCCGCCGTCCGCCCCGAGGACGGCCCGCCCGAGGCCTCCGCCCCGGAAGCCGCGGCACCGCCGCCCTCCGACCAGACCCCCACACCTGACCAGACCCCGACACCCGACGAGACAGGGGACGAAACCGTAGTGGACAACACGGCCGTGGAGAACACGGCGGCCGACCGTCCCGCCGGAGACGCCCCCGCCGCGCCGGCAGAGACCGCGTACGCCGCGCAGACCGCCGCCTTCGAGCAGGCCAGGGAGGCCGAGGACGCCTCCACCGCCACTCTCGGGCAGGTCCTCGAACCGGACGCGATCCTTCCGGTCGGCGTCACGCCGCCCACCGGCAGCGGGCCGTTCCCGAACACCGGGACCGCCGAGGGAATCGAGGGGGCCGCGCCCACGGCCGAGCAGGCCGCCGTGATCACGCCGGTCTACCACGCCGAGGGCGGGGTCC
>NZ_SMKK01000137.1 GCF_004348425.1 Actinomadura sp. 7K507 | reverse complement strand
CCCCTGGAGGTTCCCGGTGACCAGCCCGTTCGTCCGTCGGCGCCGCCTCGCCACCGAGCTACGGACCCTCCGCGAGCAGAATGGGATGACCGCCGACGAGCTGGCCCGGCGCATCTACCGGTCGCGCATGACCGTGTCCAAACTGGAGAACGCCCGGTGCCGACCCGACGTCCGCGACATCGTGAAGATCATGAGGGTCCTCGACGTCACCGGCGACACGTTCGACGAGATCTTCAAGATCGCCTGCGACGCCGCCGACCGCGGCTGGTGGGACTCCTACGGCGACGCAATGGGCCCCCGGCAACGCATGTACGCCGACCTCGAATCCGGCGCCGCGACCATCCGCGAGTACAACCAGTTCACCGTCCCCGGGACCCTGCAGAACCCGGAGTTCATCCGCCTCATGATCGAGTTGGCGCAGGGAGAGGGAACGGTCGGCTTCGTCCCAGACCGCTTGCTGGAAGCCCGACTACGTCGGCAACAGCATGTGCTGGAGCCACAGGGGCCACGTTACGAGGCCATCCTTGATGAAGTCGTCGTACGTCGGCCCATCGCGTCACCGCAGGTGATGATCCGCCAGCTTCGCAGCCTGATCGAGACAGCTCTCCAGAACCCCCGGGTCACCGTGCTTGTTCTGTCCGTGGACGCCGACTTCACAGGTCGCCTGCCCCCGAAGTCAGCCTTTTCCCTCTACACCTTTCCTGACCCCGTCGACCCACCGATGGCTGTAGTTGACACCGTGAGCACGGACATCGTTCACAGCGAGCACGACGAGGTGATGCGATATAACCAACGGTACGAGCATCTGCGGCAGGCCGCGCTATCTGGCGCCGCCACCATCGGCTTGTTGACGGATGCGGCCGACAGTCTTGAGAACGGAATCGGATCCCCCACATGACCACGCAGCACCTCAGCTGGCGCAAGTCGAGTTACAGCGAGGCCGATGGCAACTGCCTCGAAGTCGCGCGCTCCGCCAGTGGGACGATCAGCGTCCGGGACAGCAAGCAAGGGCGCACTAGCCCTGTGCTCGATTTTTCCTCCCGTGAGTGGGCCACGTTCACGCAGGTCGTCCGCTCTACCAAGCCCTAGCAAGCAACCTCGGCCGAGCCCGTCACCTGCCGGGAGTCGTCACGGTGGGTGGCGTGTTCAGATGATGCCGTTTAGGGGGTCGGAGGCGAGGGTCCACAGTCTGTGGGCGACGGGGTGGCGCAAATCCGGGGCGATGGCCTGGGCCAATGTCGCGAGTTGGTGGGGAGGGAGCAGTGTTCCCCCGCGGAACGGGTCGCGCAGCCACACCTTGACCGGCGGCCTTCCGGGGACCCGCACGACCAGACGCGGCAGTGCGCTGCCGAGCCAGGTCGCCATCATCGGCCTGGCGGTCTCCACGCTGACCTGCGCGGCTGAAAGGTCGTGGCTCCTGCGGCCGAAGAGCGCCCGCTGGACGAGGACTCTGCCGTCCACCCAGAACGCGTTCTTGTAGTGATAGGCCAGCGCCAGGGCGATCCACATGTCGAGGATCAGGAACGGCAGCATCATCACGACGCCGATCCATGGGAACTCGGACGACGTGAGGAACATCAGGCCGATCGCCCCTACGACGAGGTTGACCAGGACGAGTGCCGGGATCGCGCATCCCAGGTAGGCGACCCACGTCCCCTTCGGCCATCCCACGTCCAACCGGACCACCCGTCCCCCTTCCCAACCCCTGGGCCAGGTCGCCCTGCCGGTCGGCCTCACGGGGCGCCAGAGCACCACACCGATCAGCCGAACAGAAGTGTACGGATCAGCACAGATCCCCCTGGCCGGGGGGTGCCGGTCCCATCCGAGCATCTGAAGACCGCCGGGAACCCGCGTCGCCGCGTTGAACCGAAGACGGTCGGGGCGTCGACCTTGGTCGGTGGGGTCTGGCCGAGCGGCTCTCGCGGGCGTGGCCGGTGAAGCACGATCCTTCAGGTTGAAGGTCAGCCGGTGAGGCCGGATCGACGTACCGAGGGCAAGGAGGGACACGGGCGTGGGCAAGAGGGGCGATGGGGTCGTCGTGCTGCGGGAGCCGGTCTGGAGCACGGTGGGCATCTATGTCGTCGCCGCGCTGGGGGGAGCGGGCGTCGGCTGGCTCGTCGGTCTCCTGGCCGACTGGCTGGTGACGTTGCCCTGGGCGCCGATGCAAGGCCCGGCCGAACTGGTCGGCTCGATCCCCGCCGTGGTACTGCCCGCCGTGGGCCTGCTGGCGGGGCTGGTGCTGGGATCCGTCGCCCAGTTCGAGCAGCTGGTGGTCCGCCTGGGCAAAGACGATGTGGTACTCACCCGGAAAGGCCGTCAGCAGCGGTTCGCGCGCGAGGACGTCGCCACCGTGTGCCGGGACGGCAAACAATTGGTCGTGCTCGGCCCCGACGGCGGCGAGCTCGCCCGGCACGAGTGCGGCCTGGACTTCGGGCGCGTCGCCGCCGCCGTGACCGAGTACGGCTACCTGTGGGCGGACGCCGATCCGTACGAGGACGACTTCCGCCTCTGGGTCCCCGGTCTTCCCGGGCTCACTGAGGGAGCGAACGCGCTTCTCAAGGCCCGCCAGAAGTCACTGGAGGACAAGGGCGGCGATGACGACGATGTGCAGGCCCTCCGCGAGGAACTGAGCCGTCTGGGCGTCGTGGTGAAGGACGAGAAGAAGCGCCAGCACGTCCGGACCCTGGGGCAATAGACGGACCGACGGCCGGGCCCGCGTGGGCCCGGCCGTCATGCGGTACTCCGCGGGTCAGGCGAGGCCGGACTTCTTGAGCCACTCCTCGGCGACCTTCTCCTGGTCGTCCTTGTCGATGACGATGCGCTTCATCATGTCGAGCAGGTCCTGGGTGGTGAGCTTGGCGGAGATGGCGTTGAGGGCCGCCCGCGCCGTGTCGTCCACCGATTCCTTGTGGACGAAGGGGGTGACGTTCTGGGCGCTGAAGACGTTCTCCGGGTCTTCGAGGACGACCAGCTTGTTCTCCGGAATCGTGGGGTCGGTGGTGAACAGGTCGGCGGCCTGGACCTCGTTCTCGACGAGGAGCTTCACCAGCGTGGACTGGGCACCGGCGTCGAACGGCTTGAACTCCTTGAACTCCAGGCCGTAGACCTCCTGCAGTCCCTTGAGCCCGTGCTGGCGGGTCTCGAACTCCGACGGCCCGGCGATGATCAGGTCCTTGGCGACGCCTTCGAGGTCGGCGATGGACTTGAGGTCGTACTTGGCGGCCGTCTGCGGGTTGACGGTGACGGAGTCCTTGTTCTCGGCCTCGGCGGAGTCGAGGATCTCGACTTCGGCGGGCAGCTTCGACTTCAGCTCCGCGTTGATCTCCTCGGTGGTGGCGGCCTTGCTGTTCTCGTCGACGGACGTGGTCAGCAGCGCGCCGTTGTATTCGGGGATGACGCTGATGCCGCCCTTGACGACCTGGTCGTAGTAGACCTCGCGGGCGCCGATGTTGAACTTGCGGGTGACCTTCACACCCTTGGCTTCGAGGGCCTGGGCGTACATCTCGGCGAGGAGGTTGCTTTCGGGGAAGTTCGCGCCGCCGACGGTGACGGTGCCGCTTTCACCGCCGCCGGACAGCGGGTTGTCGTCGCCGGAGTCTCCGCCGCCGCAGGCGGACAGGGTCAGGGCGGCCACGAGGCCGACGACCGCGCCACGGATGATCTTCTTCATGGGGATTTCCTCTGTTAGGTGGTCAGGAGGAACGGGCGGAGCCGAGCAGGCCCGGCGAGACGACGACGCGGCGCAGCGCCGCGAAGAGCAGCTGGACGATCAGCGCGAGCAGGACCACCAGCACGGTGCCCCCGACGACGAGCTGGTAGTCGTTGCGGGCCAGCCCGTCGATGATGTAGCGGCCGAGGCCGCCGAAACCGGGGTAGGCGGCGATGGTGGCGGTGGCGACGACCTGGATCGCGGACGTGCGCAGCCCGAGCAGGATCAGCGGCAGCGCCATCGGCACTTCGGCCCGCCACAGCACCCCCCAGCCGGTCATGCCCATGCCGCGGGCGGCGTCCTTGGCGTCGGCGTCGACGCCGCGCACGCCCTCGAAGGTGTTGACCAGGATGGGCGGGACGGCCAGCGCGACGAGCGCGACCAGGACGGGGGTGATGCTGTACTCGATGACGACGATGAACAGCACCAGGCCGAAGGTGGGGATCGCGCGGGCGACGTTGGCGATGCTGACGGCGAGGAAGCCGCCGCGGCCGGTGTGCCCGACGAGCAGGCCGAGCGCGAGGCCGATCAGCGCGGCGAACAGCATCGCCACCCCGGTGTAGTAGACGTGCTCCAGCACCCGGTGCGGGATGCCGTTGTCGCCCTCCCACTGCGACGACGCGGTCAGCCACGTCCAGAACAGGTCGATCTGGTTCCACAGGTCGTTCATGAGGCCTTCCCCCGTGCCCGCGCCCATGGGGTGAGCAGCCGCTGGACGGTGACCAGGATCGCGTCGGTGACGAGGGCCAGCAGGACGATCAGGACGGTCGCCGCGATGATCTGGGTCTGGAACGACAGCTGGTAGCCGCGGATGATGTCGTAGCCGAGCCCGCCCTGGCCGATCAGCTGCCCGACGGCGACGAGGCTGATGGACGAGACGGCGGCGACGCGCGTCCCGGCGATGACGATGGGCACGGCGATCGGCAGCTCGACCCGCAGGAGGCGGCGCAGCGGGCCGAAGCCCATGGCGGTGGCCGCCTGCCGGACGGGTTCGGACACCGACGCCAGCCCGTCCACCACGTTCGGGACGAGCACCGACAGGCTGTAGAGCGTCAGCGGGATCATGACCGTGGCCGGGGTGAGCCCGGTGTACTGGATGAAGATCATGAACAGGGCCAGGGACGGGATCGCGTAGAACACGTTCGCGATCGTCAGCGCCGGCGGGTAGAGCCAGCCCCAGCGGCGGCACAGCACGCCGACGGGGATCGAGATCAGCAGCCCGAACAGCACCGGGAGCAGCGCGAGCCGCAGGTGGATCAGGGCGTGCTCGCCGAGCGAGTCGGTGTGGTCGGCGATCCAGCCCCAGTCGATCTCCATCAGCCACCGTCCTTCGAGGCGGCGGGCTCATCGGCGGCGGGCCGGTCGTCGGCGGGCTTGTCGTCGGAGGGCCCGTCGGCGGGCTCGGGGGCGACGTCGGTGCCGGAGCGGGCGATGGCGGTGCTGAGGTCCTGCTGGTCGGCGACGCCGACGAGCTTCCCCGTCCCGTCCACCCCGATGGCGCGGCCGGACGGCGACAGGATCGCGGCGTCGAGCGCCGCCCGCATCGAGTCGCCCTCGACGTCGAAGGTGTGCCCGATCGGCGCGAGCCGCACGTCACCGAGGACGCCCGACGCGGGCAGCGCGCCCGTCGCGGCCCAGCCGAGCGGGCGGCGGCCGGCGTCCACGACCAGCACCCACCCGTTCGCCGCGGCACTCGCCCGGTCGACGGGCGCGTCGGCGGGCAGGACGTCCCGGTCGCTCAGCGGCGCGGCCGAGGCGGGGACGAACGACAGCCGCCGGAAGCCGCGGTCGTGCCCGATGAACCCGGCGACGAAGTCGTCGGCGGGCCGGGCGAGCAGCGCTTCGGGGGTGGCGACCTGGACGAGTTTCCCGCCGGTCTGGAACACCCCGATCCGGTCGCCGAGCTTGATGGCCTCGTCGATGTCGTGGGTGACGAACACGATCGTCTTGTGCAGTTCGTCCTGGAGGCGGAGGAACTCGTCCTGGAGTTCGGCGCGGACGACGGGGTCGACGGCGCTGAACGGCTCGTCCATCAGCATGATCGGCGGGTCGGCGGCGAGGGCCCGCGCGACGCCGACGCGCTGCTGCTGGCCGCCGGACAGCTGGAACGGGTACCGCCGCGCCATGGAGTGTTCGAGCCCGACCCGCTCCATCAGCTCGTGGGCCCGGTCCCGCGCCTTCTTCTTGTTCCAGCGCAGCAGGTGCGGGACGGTCGCGATGTTGTCCACGATGGTGCGGTGCGGGAACAGCCCGGCGTGCTGGATGACGTAGCCGATGCCGCGCCGCAGCTCGGCGGGCTTGTGCTCGCGGACGTCCTGCCCGTCGATGAGGACGCGCCCGGACGTGGGCTCCACCATCCGGTTGATGGCGCGCAGCGCGGTGGTCTTGCCGCCCCCGGAGGTGCCGACGAACACGGTGATGCGGCCGGTGGGGCAGTCGAGGCTGACGTCGTCCAGGGCGACGGTGCCGCCGGGGTAGCGCTTGGTGACGCCCTCAAAGGTGATCAACGATTCACGTCCTCGTTGGGCGCCCGCGACGCCGATGATCGATTCGGCCTTCTCCCCAACCGTAACCACAGGTACGGTCGGCGAAGTGTCCCAGCGTGTCCGGAACCTCGGATGTGGAGCCTACCTACCTGTAATCAGGGGAAAGTAGCCTCGCGCCGTGGAGAACAGCCGAATCGTTATCGATGGGACCGCGCTCACATGCGCGCAGGTCGTGCGCGCCGCCCGCGAGGATGTGACGATCGCCATAGCCCCGGACGGCGTCGCGCGGGCGCGGCGGGCCTGGCGGGTGGCGGGCGAGCTCGCCGAGGCGCAGCCGGTGTACGGGCGCACCACGGGCGTCGGCGCGAACCGCGTGGTGGACGTGGAGTGGGAGGACGCCGACGCGCACGGCCTGCGGCTCCTGCGCAGCCACGCGGCCGGCGCGGGTCCCCTGGTCGCGCCGGAGATCGTCCGGGCGATGCTGGCGGTCCGGCTGAACCAGATCGCGGCGGGCGGCTCGGGCGTCGAGCCGGGCGTGCTGCAGGCCCTCGCGGACGTCCTCAACCTGGGCGTCCTTCCTCCGGTGCCGGTGCACGGGGCGATCGGCACGGGCGACCTGACCGCGCTGGCCTCGACCGCGCTGTGCCTGCTCGGCGAGCGGGCCTGGCTGGCCGACGCCGAAGGGGCGGTGCAGCGCGGCCCCGGCTACCGGCTGCGCTCGCCGGACGCGCTGGCGTTCATCAGCTCCAACGCGGCCACGCTCGGGGAGTCGGCGCTCGCGGTGGCGGACCTGCGGGAGATGCTGCGCGCGTCCACGGTGGTCGCCGCGCTGTCGCACTTCGCCGTGCGGGGCTCGGCGGAGCCGTACGCGCAGGCGGTGCAGGACGCGTGCCCGCATCCGGGCCAGCAGGAGGCCGCGGCGGCGACGCGGGCGCTGCTCGCGTTCGACCAGCCCGCGCCGATGCGCATCCAGGACCCGTACGGCTACCGGGCGTTCCCGCAGGTGCACGGCCCGGCGCTGGAGGCGGCCGCCTACGCCGAGGAGGTCGTCACCCGGGAGATCAACGCGGCGGCCGAGAATCCGCTCATCGACGTCGAGGGCCGGGCGGCCTGGCACAACGGCAACTTCCACACCGCCTTCGCCGGTCTCGCCCTGGACGCGTCCCGTGCCGCCCTGTTCCAGACGATGGCGCTCGCCGCGGCCCGCCTCGGGACGCTCGCCGAGCCGGCGTTCACGGGCCTCTACCCGTTCCAGGGCGCCACGGAGGCGTCTTCGGGGATCATGATCCTGGAGTACGTGGCGCATTCGTGCCTCGCCGACGTCCGGCGCCTCGCGACGCCGGCGGCGCTCGGCAGCGCCGTCCTGTCACGCGGCGTCGAGGAGCACGCGGGCTTCTCCACCCAGTCGGCCCGCGCGACGACCGACGCCGTCGCCGCCTACCGGCTCGGGCTCGGCTGCGAGCTGGTCGCGGCCGTCCGGGCGCTGCGGATGCAGGGACGCGCGCCGTCCGGCGGCCCGCTGCGGGCCGCCTGCGACATGGCCGACGCGGTGCTCGACCCGCGTGTGGAGGACCGGCCGCTCGACTCCGACATCGCCGCCGCCGCGGATCTGCTGCCCGGCCTGGCCCGCCTCCACCCGTGACCGCCTAGCCCGGCGGCTCGCCCGTCGAGGCGCGGACGCGCAGGGACGGCTCGCGGACCACGCGGCGCTTGCGGGGCTTGCCGTCGATGACGTCCACGATGAGCCGGACGGCGGAGTGCACGATGCCGTCGATGTCCCAGTCGACGGTGGTGAGCGGCGGGGTGAGCAGCGCCGACATCGGATGGTTGTCGTACCCGCAGACGGCGACGTCGCCGGGGACCGCGAGGCCGAGCTCGCGGGTGGCGGCGTAGACGCCGTAGGCGATGGAGTCGGCGAAGCAGAACACCGCGGAGGGGCGGTCGGGACGGCCGAGCACCCGCAGGGCGACCTCGGCGGCGGCGGCGAGCGACTGCGGCACGACGACCACGCCGACCCGGAGGCCGAGCCGCTCGGCCTCGGCGTTGACGTGCACGTCGGCTGGACGGTCGGGGGTGCTGGCGCCCGTCGGGGTGAACACGGTGAGGCGCTCGTGCCCGAGGTCGCGCAGGTGCTCCAGCGCGAGCGTGACGCCCCGCCGGTTGTCGAAGACGACCTCGCCCTGCGCCTGCCCGCCGTGCAGCGCGTCGCCGATGGACACCACCGGGATCGCCGCGGCCAGCTCCGTCCACAGCGCGGCGGACGGGTCCAGCGGCTGGACGATCAGGCCGTCCACCCGCTGGTCGCGGAGCCGGCGGGCCAGGGCCAGCTCCCGCTCGGGCTCGCCGCCGGCGTCGACGATCAGGGCGTAGCGGTCGCGGGCCAGCAGCGCGCGGCCGATGCCGACGGCGAGCGACTGCTGCCAGTAGTCCTCCAGGGAGCCGCACAGCAGGCCGACCTGGGCGGTGCGGCCGCTGGCCAGGGCGCGGGCGATCGGATGCGCCTCGTAGCCGAGTTCGTCGGCCGCAGCGCGGACCCGCTCCTGCGTCTCCTCCGACGTCTGGATGCCGCGCAGCGCGTACGACACCGCCGCGGGCGACAGTCCCGTCGCCTGCGCCACTTCCCGGATGGTCGCGCGCTTGCGCTTGTCCGACATCTCTCCAACCCTAGGGCCCGCCGCCGACAACGCGGCGGACCGGACTTGACGGCCGTCCCCCTGAACCGCTTCACTGATGCGGTTCAGTGATGCGGTTCAGTGCCGTGTCCAGGCCGTCCGCGCACGGTGCGGATCCCCCGCGTTCCCCCGTGCGCGAACAGCGCCGCGACGACCAGGGACCCGAGAGGAGCCAGCCCGTGTCATCCGAGGTCATGCCCCGCGCCGCCGGCTTCGAGAGCCTGCCCGGCCGCGCCCTCGACAAGCGCGAACTGCGCGAGCTCGTCGACGAGGTGGCGGAGCGGCCCGGCCTGTGGCGGCAGCACGTCGCGTTCTCCGACGGCCGGCGCCACTACGCCTCGCTCCACCGGGACGAGCACGTGGACGTCTGGCTGCTCTGCTGGACTCCGCAGAACGACACCGGCTGGCATGACCACGACGTGTCGTCCGGCGCCGTCCGCGTCGTCGCCGGGGCCGTGGAGGAGAACAACCCGCGCCTCGGCGGCGAGCCCCTGCGGACGGTCGTCGGGGAGGGCGAGTCGTTCTGCTTCGGGCCCGACCACATCCACCGGCTCACCGGCGTGGAGGAGGCCAGCGTCTCGATCCACGCGTACTCACCGCCGCTGGGGCGTCTCGGCCAGTACTCCGTCGACGAGTCGGGAGTGCTGCGCCGCCTCACGGTCGGCTACACCGAGGAACTGCGCCCGCCGGACGGCGAAGGCGGGACGGCCGCGTCCTGAGGCTGGAACCTCCGGCGGGCCCGACCGGGGGAGAACGGGCCCGCCGGAGGCGGCGCGTCCGGCCGAAGCCCGCTCACATCGACCGGTCGCCCACATCTCCCTCAGCGCGCCCCGCCGCCGGAGTGTCACACCACCGGTCGGAGAGCGCGCACACGGCGCGTTCTCACCTTTGCGCCGCATCAGCCGGGGTGCGATCCCGAGGCTCACCGCCGTTGAGACGAGGACCGCTCCGCTCACCCCGATCGCCATGACCGACCGACGTAGACGCTTGCGCAGGCGGCGTCCGCATCGGTTCCAGCGACGCGTGCAGCCGGGTGCGCATCCATGCCGCGCCCGGACGTTCGACCAGGCGGTGCACGGCGTAGGCGGCCAGCATGGACGCGCCGACGACGACCGCGAGCGCCGCCCACTTGCCGAGCCCCGGGTACAGCGCGCCCAGCAGCGGGAGCGCGAGCTGCGAATGGACGACGTACAGCGGATAGGTCAGCGCCCCGAGAAGGGTCAGCCCGCTCCAGCGCAGGCGGCTCAGCCGGCCGGTCGCGACCAGGATCATCACCGCGTAGATCCCGGTGATGACGGCACTGACCACGATCACGTCGGCGCCGCGGAACACCTCCTCCGCGCGCCATGCGCCGTAGCGCAGCGCCATCAGGTACGTCACGGCCACGTATCCCCACAGCAGCAGCGTCGGCCCGAACCGGTGGATCAGGAAGAGCGCCATGCCCGCGATGAAGTACGGGCTCCACGTCGGCACCAGCATCACCTGGAGCAGCTTGTGGTCGGCCTGCTCGGCGAAGAGACCGCCGAACATCCAGACCGCCATGAAGACGAGACACGAGCGGTAGGTGATGCCGACCGCCGCGAGGACGGCGATGAGCACGTAGAAGTGGAGCTCGACCCAGAGCGTCCAGTAGACGGCGTCCAGGTTCCGGACGCCGAGCCCGCCCTGCAGCATGGTCAGGTTCGGGATGACCACGCCCGGAACACCGTGCCCCTGCCTGAACACCGCGTACACGAACGCGCCGAGCAGCACGCTGACCCAGTACGCGGGCATCAGCCTGACGAGCCGGGAGATCCCGAACTCCCCCGGCCCGCGTCCCCAGGCGCTCATCAGGATCACGAACCCGCTGATGACGAAGAACAGGTCGACCCCGAGATACCCGAACCTGGTGAGCGGCGCGATCTCGGGGAAGACGTCGTACGCCGGCTCGGGCCACGCGCCGGCCCCGCCGAACCCGGTGAAGTGGTAGAGCACCACCGCCAGCGCGGCCAGAAAGCGCAGCAGGTCGAGCTCGCGCAGCCGTTCCCGTCGAGTCACCGCGAAACCATCTCGGCGGCGGGTTGCCCGGCCCGGGACGGGAGGTGAACGGCGGATGTAGGCGAGGCCGCGATCGCGCGTCGGGCCCGCCGGGCGCGGCGGATCAGTAAGATGCCTCAGGCATCCCCGAGCCCGGAAGGGCTCTGGACGATAGGTGGTCCTCGATGACATCTCGCCGCGCCCGCCGCGGCGCGGCGACTCTGGTGCTGTGCCTGAGCCTGGCGGCGGTCCTGGCCGCTACCGGGTGCTCCCCGTTCGAGGGCTCGGTCCACCGGTCCGCGGCGGCGGACAGCCCGGGGAAGGGCGGCGAGGGCGAGCCCCGCGACACCCCGTCCGTGGTGATGTTCCTCGGCGACAGCTACACGGTCGGCGACGGGCGCGTCCAGCCGGAGGCGACGTACGCGTCCGCCACGGCACGGCTGCTCGGGTGGCAGGTCGTCGTCGGGGGGCGGGCCGGTTCCGGTTTCGTCGTGAGGGGCCGGGGCCAGCAGGCGTTCCTCGCCCTGTTCGAGAGCCAGCTCGGCTGGCGTCCCGCGCCCGACATGCTCATCGTGTCCGGCGGCCACAACGACTGGCAGATCCCGCCGCAGCAGGTCGCCGCCGCCGCCCACGTGCTGCTCGAACGCGTCCGGCAGCGCTGGCCCGGCACGCACATCGTCCTGATGGGCCCGATCTGGGGAACGGGGACGCCGCCGCAGGGCGCGATCGCCGTCCGGGACGCGCTGAAGAACCTGACCGGGCAGCTCGGCGTCCCGTTCGTCGACCCGATCGGCGAGCGGTGGGTCACCGGCAACCCGCTGACCGGCGTGGGCAACGCGCCGCAGTACATCAAGAAGGACCGCACCCACCCGAACCCGGTCGGCCACCGGTACGTGGCGACCCGCCTGGCCGGGGACCTGAAGCGGATGGGGATCGCCCAGCCGGCCCGGAAGGACTGACCTCCCGGGCCCGGGCGGCTCAGCCGGTGGGGCGGGCGAGGGTGAGGGAGAAGTCTCCGTCCGGGTCCGTCCAGAACTCGGCGAGTTCCATCCCGGCCGCGCCGAGTTCGGCCTCCAGCCGTTCCCGCCGGAACTTGGCGGAGACCTCGGTGCGCATCTCCTCGCCGGCGGCGAACGACACCTCCAGGTCCAGGCCTCCGATCCGGACGTCCTGGCCGCGGGTGGAGCGCAGCCGCATCTCGATCCACTCCTCGGCCTCGTTCCAGACGGCGAGGTGCTCGAACGCGTCCGGGTCGAAGTCCGCGTCCAGTTCCCGGTTGATGACGTACAGGACGTTGCGGTTGAACTGGGCGGTGATCCCGGCCGCGTCGTCGTAGGCGCGGACGAGCCGTCCGGGATCCTTGACGAGGTCGGCGCCGAGCAGCAGGAAGTCGCCGCCGGACATGGTCGCGCGGACACCGCCGAGGAACCCGATCCGTGAGGCGGGCGGCATGTTGCCGATCGTCCCGCCGAGGAAGGCGATGAGGCGGCGCTCGCCACCCGGCAGCAGGGGCAGGTGCTGCTCGTAGTCGGCGACGACGGCCCGGACGTCCAGGCCGGGGTGGTCGGAGGCGATCCCCGCCGCGGCCTCCTCCAGGAAGTCGCCGCTCACGTCGACCGGCACGTACGAGCGCAGCGTGCCGGCGAGCGCGTCGAGCAGCAGCCGCGTCTTCTCCCCAGAACCCGCGCCGAGCTCAAGCAGCGTGCGGGCGCCGGTGACGGCGGCGATGTCGGACGACCGGGCGACGAGGATCTCCCGTTCGCGGCGGGTCGGGTAGTACTCCTCCAGCTTCGTGATCTCCTCGAAGAGCGCGCTGCCGCGCTCGTCGTAGAACCACTTGGGCGGCAGGGTCTTCGGCGTGCCGGTGAGCCCCTCCCGGACGTCCTGGCGGAGCGTCTTGGCGAGGTCGTCGGCGGTCAGGAACCGGTCCACGTGGTTCTCTCCTTCAGAGGGACGTGATGGAAACGCCGGAGGCGAGGTCGGCGGTGACGAGCGAGCGGTCGGGGACGGTCTTCCAGCCGGGGTCGTCGTAGAGCGGCTCGGACGCGATCCGGATCTGGTCCGCGTCCTCGCGGACGAACAGGGAGTCGCCCCAGGTCGTGGCGGCCAGGGACGTGCCGTCGGAGGCGAGCAGGTTGTAGCGGCCGGGGGCGAACGCGGTGACCGCGCCGATGACGGCGGCCAGGCCGTCGCCGAGCGGGAGGCCGTCCCGCCAGTACCGGACGGCGAGGGCGAACAGCGGCGCCGAGTCGACCGGGGCGCGGGCGTCGGGGACTCCGGCCAGGTCTCCGGCCAGGTCCCGGAGCTTGCCCTCGACGCCTCCGAAGTCGTCGGTCCTCCCGTTGTGGCTGAACAGCCGGTTCCCGGCGCGGAACGGCTGGGCGCACGACTCGTCCACGGGGAACCCGACCGTCGCCGAACGGATCGCCGCGACCGCGCAGGACGCCCGGACGGCCCCGGCGATCTCGCGGAACGACTGGTCGGTCCAGATGGGCTGGGCGCGCCGGAAGCGGACGGCCTCGCCGTCCTGGTACCACCCGGCGCCGTACCCGTCGGCGTTGAGGAGGCATCCCTGCGTCATGCGCGGTGCGTACGACTGGGTCTCCAGCGAGTGCTCACCGTCGTAGATGAGCGAGTGCAGCGTCCGTTCGGGGCCCAGGTAGCCGAGATGGCGGCACATCAGCGCGCCTCCTCTGCGAGGGACCGCGCGCAGCGGAAGCCGGAGAAGATCTGCCGCCTGATGGGGTAGTCCCAGTTGCGGAACGATCCGCGTACGGCGAGCGGGTGCGTCGCCCAGGAGCCGCCCCGGAGCACCTTGTACTCGGGGCCGAAGAAGACTTCCGAGTACTCCTTGTAGGGGAAGGAGCGGAAGCCGGGGTAGCCGCTGAAGTCGGACGACGTCCACTCCCACACGTCCCCGAGGAGACGCCTGACCCCGTAGGCCGACGCACCGGACGGGTAGGAGCCCGTCTCCGATGGGCGGAGTGTCCGCTGGCCCAGGTTGGCGTACCCCTCTTCGTAGACCTCGCCCCAGGGGTAGCGGCGTGACCGTCCGGCCGCCGGGTCCCAGCGGGCGGCCTTCTCCCACTCGGCCTCGGTCGGCAGCCTCTTCCCGGCCCAGCGCGCGTAGGCGTCCGCCTCGTACCAGGACACGTGCTGGACGGGCTCGGCGGGCGGGACGGGTTCCGTCCGTCCGAAGCGGCGCCGCAGCCACCGACCGCCCTCCAGTGTCCAGAACGCGGGGGCGTTCTTGCCGCTGCTGTTGCGCCATTCCCATCCGGCGGGGTCCCACCAGCGCGGGTCGTCGTATCCGCCGTCTTCGATGAAGTCGATGTAGGCGGCGTTGGTCACCGGCTCGGCATCGATGTAGTACGCGGGCAGATCAACAACGTGTACGGGACGTTCGTTGTCGTAGGCCCATGGATCGTCTGACGTGCCCATTTGAAACGCCCCTGCCTCGATCAGGACCTCGTCCACAGCTGAACGGCCGGAGGACACGTTCTGAATGGGTTCGGCTACAGGGTCGAGTAGTGCGGGGGCGCCCTTGCGTAGCTGGTGGGTGGCCAGCATGGTCTCGTCGTGCATGTGCTCGTGCTGGACGACCATCCCGTACACGAACCCGCCCGACGTGAGCGGATCGGCCGTGTCGAACCGCGCCGACGCCAAAGAGTCGAGCACCTTGGCCCGCACCGTGCCGATGTAGGCGCGGGCTTCGTCCGGTGGCAGGAGCGGCAGGGACGGCCGTTCGGCGCGCGGGTGCTCGAACGCGTCGTACAGGCCGTCGATCTCGGGGCGCATCGCGTCCGCGCCCGCCGCCGCGCGCAGCAGCCAGAGCTCCTCGTAGTTGCCGACGTGCGCGAGGTCCCACACGAGCGGCGACATCAGCGGCGACACCTGGGAGGTGAGGTCGTTCCCGGCCAGGACGTCGGTGGTGAGGCCGAAGCTGCGGTCCCGCACGGCGCCGAGTTCGCCCGCGATCAGTTCCTTCAGGGCGTCTTCGTCGTGGACGGCCTCCCTGGGAACGGCGTGGTGCCCGGTGCGGGCTTCCGGGGGGTTCATCGGGGCCATGTCGGAGCCTCCTCGGGCAGCGGCAGCGGCGTGTCTGGTGAATCGGGGGCGGGGTCGTCGGCGGGGGTGCGGCCCCGCTCGACGTACCGGCGGGCGTACTCGTCCACGAGCGGGACGAGGCCAGGCGCGCCGAGCCGGGGCAGCGCGTCCAGCGCCGCGGCGAAGCAGGCCCGCGACGCGGCGGCCAGGGACGGATCGGTGAGACCGCGGCGGGCCGCCTGCGCCCACCTGTGCGCGACCGGCTCGGCCGCGGCCTCGGCGGCCCGCGACGCCGCCGGGTCGTCCAGCAGGGCGGTGGCGACGGCGACGGGGACGGGCCAGTACGGGCCGGGCAGCGCGTCGATCATGCGCAGTTCCAGCCAGCCGCGCGGCCGCACCGGCGGGAACAGGGTGGACAGGTGGTAGGACAGGTCGTCCTCGCCCGGCTCGCCCTTGTTCAGCCACTCCAGGAACGACATCCCGGGGTGGGACATCCATTCGCCCTCCGCGGTGTGGACGAGCATGACCTGGGCGTCGAGCGCGTACCGCGTCCACGCCTCGGCGGGGTCGCCGTCCTCGCCGTCGCGCAGGACGGGCAGGGTGCGGCACGGGTCGAGCTCGGTCCAGATGCCCTGCCGGGAGGAGCGCATCCCGGTGGGGCGGCCGGCGCGCAGCGGCGAGTTGGCGAACGCGGCGACGAACACCGGGCCGAGCGCGTGCGCGAGCCGCCAGCGGCGGAACGCGTCGGTGTGGTCGGCGCCGATGTCCAGGTTGACTTGGACGGACGCGGTCGAGCACATCATCGCCAGACCGGCGTCGGGGAAGCCGCCCGCGCGGAAGTAGTCGCGCATGCAGGCGTAGCGGGGGTGGTCGGCCTGGAACCGCGGCCGCCGGACGGGATCGACGCCGTGCCCGACGAGGGACAGCCCGTCCGATTCGAGGGCGCCGCGCACGTGCGCGGTGTCCCCGTCGAGTGATGTGTGGAGTTCACCGAGTCCGTCGAACGGCGCGGAGCTGAGCTCCAGCTGCCCCCCGGGCTCGTAGGTGATCTTGCTGCCGCCGGGCGGCGGGCCGGCGGCGCCGACGAGGGCGCGCACCCGGTCGCCGGGGACGTGGGCGCCCGGGTCGGCGGCGTCGATCACGAACCACTCGGTCTCCGCGCCGACCGTCCCGGGTGGGCCGGTCTTGAAGCAGACACCGCGAATGTGCTGGTAGACGTCGTCCACGGTCAGCCGGGTCACGCTCGACTCCTCACCTTTGTGATAGCGGAGGCGAACCTTCCCCGCTGAACCGCATCAGAAATCCGACGAAATTCGCGAACTTCATTAAATCTCCGTGAACGTCACTGTCCGCATGCGTCACCGTTACCTTCCGTACTATTCGACGTATCGCCTAATCCCGGACTTCTCAGGCATTGACCGGAAGCGCTAGAGTCCGTCAACCAGCGGTATGCACCATTGGCGATTACCGGGGCGACGATCGGGAGGTCACATGCGCGGGGACATGGGTTCGCTCTACGACGCGCACGCCGACCGCCTGTACGCGTACTGCTGGTCCCTCGTCGGCGACCAGCTCGCGGCGGCGGCCGTCGGAGACGCCTTCACCGCGGCCGTCCACCAGCCGCCGCGCGGCGACAGCGTCCTGTGGCTGTACTCGCTCGCCCGGTCGGCCTGCGCCGAGCGCGGCGCCTTCACCGGCAGCCTCGACGGACGGGGCGGGCTCCTGTTCGCCGACTCCGACCCGCTGCTGCGCGCCGCCGGGTCCCTGCGCTCCGACCACCGCGAGGTGCTGCTGCTGTGGGCGAGCGAATGGCTCGAACCCCACGACATCGCCCGCGTCCTCGGCATCGCGCCGGACACGGTCGTCCAGCTGCTCAACGCGGCACGGACCCGGCTGGAGCGTTCCGTCCTCGACATCCTGATGCGCGGGACGACCGAGGCGCGGCACGACCTCATCACCGCGTTCGAGAAGAAGCGGCTGCCGCGGCTGCTCGCCTCCCGCGCGCCGGCCCGCGCCCCCGGCTGGCTGCGTGACCAGGTCCTGACCGCCTGCGAGGAAGAGTCCGTCCAGCGGCTGCCGAGCGTCGTCTCCCCCAGCCCGCTCGTCGTGATCGGCTCCGACCGGCCTCGCCCGGGGCGCGCCGGCCGGGACGGCGGACGCCCCAGGCGCGGGCTGTCCGGCGGGCTCCAGAAGGGCCTCGGCGCCGCGGCGGGCGTCGCCGCCTCGGCCGCCGCGGTCATCGGGCTGCTCGCCACCTGGCCGTCGGCGAAGGGCGGCGACGCCGGGGCCACGTCGCTGGTCCCGTCGGCGAGCAACGGCCAGACGAGCCCGGCGTCCACCACGGGCCCCGGCGGCCCGCGGCACCCGATGCCCGGCCTCTCCGGTACCGAGAAGGCGACGGGCGAGGCCCCCGGCGCCTCCGGGGATCCGGCCACGGACGGCGGCGCCCCGGCGGGGCCGACCGGCGGGGCCCCGGGCGGCGCGGCCGCCCCGGCGCCCCCCGCGACGTCCCCGTCCGGGACCCCCTCGCGGGAGATCGGCCCGTCGTCGCCGGGCAAGCCGTCGCGGCCGGACAGCCCGTCCACGCCGCCGGCCGGCGAGTCCCCGACCACGCCGCCGCCGGACACTCCGAGCGACCCGACGACCCCGCCGGACGGCGGCTCCGGCGACCCGACCACGCCGCCGCCGGACACCCCGACGGACCCGCCGACGGACACCCCGGACCCGGGCACGCCCAGCCCAAGCCCGACGACCAACCCGACACCGTCGCCGAGCGGCGACTGAACCGCACGGCCCTCAAACCGCACGGCCTCAAACCGCGGCGGCGCCGTCGACCGGGGAGGTGCCGCGCCGGACGAGCAGCGCCGCGAAGATCGCGGCGGCGGCCACCGCCGCGGCGACGGTCAGCGAGGTCTGGAAGCCGTCCATGAACGCGAGGTGGCTTCCGGTGGTGATCGACTCCGCGGCCGGGGCGGGCGTCCCCGGCGGAACGGGCGCGACGCCCTGCGAGACGATCCCCTCCTGACCCGAGAGCTGCCGCGCGGCGCCGCCCGGCACGCCCGCGTCCGTCAGCCGGCCGAACAGCACGTCGCTGACCCTGGTGGACAGCAGCACGCCGAGGACGGACGTGCCGAGAACGCCGCCGACCTGCGCGGCGGTCTGCTGGAGCCCGCCCGCGACGCCGGCCAGGTGGGCGGGGGCGTTGCCGACGATGGCCTCGGTCCCGGCGACGATGACCATCCCGAACGCCGTGCCGAGCAGCACGAACCACGGCCAGAGCTGGACGTAGGGTGCCTCCACCCCGATCCGCGACAGCCCGAACAGCGCGGCAGCGGTGAAGGCCATCCCGATCATGAGCGGCACCCGCGGCCCGAACCGGCTGGTCAGCGCGCCCGCGACCGGTGAGGCGACGATGAACACGGCGGTCATCGGCAGCATCCGGACGCCGGCGTCCACCGGGCTCATGCCGTGCACCTGCTGCAGGTAGAGGGTGATGAAGAAGATCGTCCCGAACATCGCGAAGAAGCCGAGGACGATGAGCCCGGTCGCCGCCGACAGCGACACCGAGCGGAACAGCCCGAGCGGGAGCAGCGGACGCTCGACGCGCAGCTCGTTCCAGACGAACGCGGGGAACAGCACGGCGGAGGCGGCGAACGACACCAGCGGGACCGTGTCCGTGAACCCGGCCTCGCCCGCCTTGATCAGGCCCCAGACCAGGGCGAACAGCGCGCCGCTGAGCAGCGCGACGCCCGGCAGGTCGAACGAGCCGGCGGCCTCCTCGTCCCGCGACTCGCGGATCACCCACAGGCCGACGAGGAGCGCGACCAGGCCGAGCGGGGCGTTGAGGAAGAAGACCGACTCCCAGGTGGCGTGCTCGACCAGCAGCCCCGCGACGATCGGCCCGCCCGCGATGGAGACGCCGAGCGTGGAGCCCCAGACGCCGATCGCGGTGTTGAGCCGCTCGGCCGGGAACGTGTTGCGCAGGATGGCGAGGCTCGCGGGCTGAAGGAGCGCCCCGGCGAAGCCCTGCACGACCCTCCAGAAGATGACCGACCCGAGGCCGCCGGACAGCCCGATCAGCACCGAGGCGGCGGCGAACCCGACCACCCCGGCGAGGAAGGTCCGCCTGCGCCCGAACCTGTCGGCGATCTTCCCCGCCGGGATCAGCGCGACGGCGAGCGCCAGCAGGTAGGCGTTGGTCACCCACTGCAGGCCGGACAGGCTGGCACCGAGGTCCGCGGCGATCGCGGGGTTGGCGATGGTCACGACGGTCGCGTCCAGCCCGACCATCATCACGCCGAGCGCGACGGCCACGAGGGTGAGCCACGGATGCCCGTGTCCCCGCCTGGCGGTCCGCGACCGGGCCTGCGGCGGCCCGTCGGTCGGGGGCTTGCGGGTCGGTGATGCGTCGTTCCGCGGTACGGGGGCGCCGGGATCGAGTGTTCCGGCGCCTTGGGACCGAGTCATTGAGGGAACCTCCGGTTGGAAGGTTCTTAAAGTGTCATGGCATGACACTTGTCGTCAACTGCCTCACGTCGCTATGCGACATCAGTCACTTGACGACATTGTTCATGCCGTGTCTCTTGGCGGGCGATCCCCGGGTGGCTACACTGCGCACATGACCGCGACCGCCCCCGAAACCGGAGCCGCCGGCCCCGGACCCCAGCCCGCGGGCAGGCGCGAACGCAAGAAGCAGCGCACGCGGGAGGCCCTCGTCGACGCGGCGTTCGCCCTTTTCGCCGAGAAGGGCTTCGACTCCACCACCGTGGAGGAGATCGCCGACGCCGTGGACGTCTCGTCCCGGACGTTCTTCCGCTACTTCGCCTCGAAGGAGGACGTCGCGCTCACGTTCCAGGAGGAGCAGACCCGCGCCGTCATGGTGGCGCTGGCCGAGCGCCCCGCCGACGAGCCGATCATGACGGCGCTGCGCCGCGCCGTCGTCGGCATCGCCCGCGCCTGCGAGGCCGGCGAACTCGGCTTCGACACCGACCGTTTCGACTGCGTGCTGACGATGATGAGCGACAGCCCGGCCCTCATGGCGGGCAGCCTCGAGCACGCGCAGCGCAAACAGGCCCTGGTGATCGAGTTCGTCGCCGAGCGGCTCGGCGCCGACCCCGCCACCGACCTGCGCCCGCACGTCATCGCCGCCGCCGCCACCTGCGGCTTCCAGGCGGCGGCCGACGCGATGCGCCGCCAGGACGGCGCGTTCGGCTCTCTCTCCGAGACGGTCGACAAGACCTTCGCCATCCTGGAGGAAGGCCTCAACCAGCCGCCGGCGAGCGGCTGACCCTCAGCGGGGGGCGCGGGGCAGCCCGAGCCCGATCATCGCGATCAGCTCGCGCTGGATCTCGTTGACGCCGCCGCCGAACGTCAGCACCAGCGCGCCCTTGGCGAGGCGGTCGAGCGCCGACATGAAGTCCGCCGTCTCCGGGTCGCCGGGGTCGCCGTAGCGGGCGAGGACGTCGCCGAAGACGCGGCCGACGTCCTGCATCCGCTCCGAGGAGTAGATCTTCGTGGCGGACGCGTCGGCGGCGCCGAGCCAGCCGAGGTCCTGGTTCGCGGCCACCTGCCAGTTGAGGATCTCGTTGACGCGCACGTAGGCGTGCACCTGGGCGAGCGCGCGGCGGACGGCGGGCTCCTCGATGAGCGGGCGCCCGTCCCGTCCGGGGGTGGTGCGGGCCCAGCGCTCGAACCGGATGCGGGTGTGCCCGATGTGTCCCGCCGGGCCGAGCGTGACCCGCTCGTGGTTGAGCTGGTTGACGATGAGGTCCCAGCCCTTGTTCTCCTCGCCGATCAGCATGTCCGCGGGGACGCGGATGTCCTGGAAGTACGTCGAGTTGGTGTGGTGCGCGCCGTCCATCGTGATGATCGGCGTCCAGGAGAAACCCGGGTCCTCGCAGTCGACGATGAGCATCGAGATGCCCTTGTGCTTCTTCGCGGACGGGTCGGTGCGCGCCGCGAGCCACACGTAGTCGGCGTGGTGCGCGCCGGACGTGAAGATCTTCTGGCCGTTCACGAGGTAGTGGTCGCCGTCCCTGACCGCCGTGGTGCGCAGGGCCGCGAGGTCGGTGCCGGCGCCCGGCTCGCTGTAGCCGATCGCGAAGTGGCACTCCCCCGCGAGGATGCGCGGGAGGAAGTACTCCTTGTGGGCGTCCGACCCGTACTGGAGGATCGTCGGCGCGACCGAGTTCAGCGTGATGAGCGGGTAGGTGACGTCCGCGCGGGAGATCTCGTTGGCGAAGATCGTCTGCTCGACCGGGCCGAACCCCCGGCCGCCGTACTCCTTCGGCAGCGCGACGCCGAGCATCCCGTCACGGCCGAGCCGCCTGCAGTGCTCCATGTAGGCCGGGCCGAACGGGTCGGCCCCGATCTCGGCGCGCTGCTCGGCGGTCAGGCAGTTCTCGAAGTACTCGCGCAGCTCGTCGCGGAGCCTCTTCTGCTCGGCGGTCAGGTCGATGAACATTCAGGCCTCCTGGGCGACGAGCGAGCCGAGTGCGTCGAGGCGGTCTTCCGCGCCGCCGAGCAGGTGCCCGCAGTGCTTGCCCCAGGCGAAGTAGCGGTGCAGCGGGTAGGTGACGTCCAGGCCGATGCCGCCGTGCAGGTGCTGGCAGGTGTAGAGGGCCCTGATGACCGGATCGCACGCGTTGTAGGAGGCGATCGTCAGCAGTTCCTCGGCGTCACCGGCCCCCTCGGCGAGCCGCCAGACGCCCGCCCAGACGGCCACGTCCAGCGCGCGCTTCGCGATGTAGACGTCGCTGACCTGCATCGTGACCGCTTGGAACTGCGCCAGCGCCCGGTCGAACTGCTCGCGGGTCTTGGTGTACTCCTTGGTCAGCTCCAGCGCACCCTCGATGACGCCGGACGAGACGGCCACCGCGCCCGCGACGGCCGAGCGGCGGAGGGTGTCCCAGGCGGCGCCGTCCGCCGTCCCGCCGAGCAGGGCGTCCGGACCGACCCTCGCGCCGTTCAGCTCGACCCGTGACAGCGGCTCGCTCGTCGCCGACGGCTGGCCGGTGATCGTCGCGGCGCCGGGCTCGACGAGGAAGACCCCGACGCCCCCGCCCTCGACCCGGGCGGGCACGAGGATCCGCGCCGCCTCCCGCGCGTACGGGACGAACGTCTTCACGCCGTCGAGGACGTACCCGTCGCCGTCCCGCCGCGCCGTCGCCGCGACCTCACCGGCCGGGCCGACCTCGCGGTACGCGCCGGTCAGGACCGTGGCGCCCTCGGTCAGCGGCGCCAGCAGCTCGCGCTGCTCCGCCGTCCCGTGCGCGCCGATCGGCACGGCCGCCAGCGCGAGCGACGCGTACACCGGGACGGGCGCGACATGGAGGCCGACCTCGCGCAGGATGACCGCCAGCTCGACCGCGCCCAGCCCGGCACCACCCGACTCCTCGGGCAGGACGATCCCGAGCAGCCCCGCTTGGGCGAGCGCCTTCCACGTCACGTCGTCGTAGGGCGCCCCGCTCTTCTCGAACGCCTCCAGCCGCTCCTGCGCGGCCTCACGCCCGAGCACTCCGGCGGCGAGACCCTTGATCTCCTGCTGGGTCTCGTCGAGGTTGAAGTCCACTCATCCGCTCCCTTCCAGGAGGTGAAGCCGGCCGCTCCGCTCGAACTCCGCCCGGAGGGCGGCCGCGTCCCGCGCGGTCATCGGGCGGTAGTCGAGGTCGCGTCCGGGACGCCACCACACCGGGTCATCGGTACGCCAGCCGTCCTTGACCAGCCGGCGTTTGAGGATCTTGTTGGAGGCGGTGGCGGGCAGCTCCCGCACCACCCGCACGTACCGCGGGGGCCACTTCGGGCTCAGGTCGGCGCGCCCGCGCAGGTAGCCCGCGAACGCCTCGGGGTCGAAGCCGTCGGCGGCGATCGCCAGCATCACCTGGTCGCCGGACGCCGCGTCCGGTACCCCGTACACGGCGAGCTGGCGGACGCCGGGCAGCTCCGCCAGGACCCGCTCGACCTGGGCGGCGCCGAAGTTCTCGCCGTCGACGCGGAGCCGGTCGGCGTCGCGGCCGGCGAAGAACACGTAGCCGTCCGCGTCGGCGTAGGCGAGGTCGCCGCTCCAGTACATGCCGTCGCGGAGGCGGTCGGGCGCGTCCTCGTTGTAGTAGCCGTCGAACAGGCCGAGGTCTCCGGTGTTGACCAGCTCGCCGATGGCCTCGTCGCCGTTCGCGAGCCGTCCGGCCTCGTCGAACGCGGCGGGCGGGCACCTCTCCCCGGTCGCCGGGTCGAGGATCGCGATGGCGTCGGCCAGCTTCCCGATCGAGCCGGACGGCCCGAACGGGTCGGGGACCAGCGAGATCGCCGTCTCGGTCGAGCCGTAGCCGTCGATGACGAAACAGCCGTACCGCTCCCCGAACGTCTTCTGCTCCAGCGGCGCGGCCTCGTTCCCGAACGCGAACTGGACCGGGTTGTCGGCGTCGTCTTCGGCCGCCGGGGTGGCCAGCACGTACGACAGCGCCTTGCCGACGTAGTGCAGGTAGGTGCAGCCGTGCGCGCGCACGTCCGGCAGGAAGGCGGACGCGGAGAACCGGCCGCGCAGCACCAGCTCGGCGCCCGCGGCCAGCGCGGGCGCGTACGCCGCCATGACCGCGCCCGAGTGGAACAGCGGCATCGGGCAGTACACGACCGACTCCGCGGACAGCATGCGCTCGGCGAGCATCACGCCCGGTACGACCACCTTCCGGTGGGTGACGCGGACGGCGCGCGGGCGTCCCGACGTCCCGGACGTGAAGATCAGCATGAGCAGGGTGCCGTCGCCGAGATCCGCGGTGTCCGGGAGCGGGGAGCCGTCGAAGGGGGCGAGCAGCGCGCGGTATCCGCCGTCCTCCACGTCCAGCACGGGGAGCCCCAGCTCGGCGGCGGTCTTCGCGTACCGCGGACTGGTGAGGACGAGGTCGCAGTCGGCGCGCTCGGCGTCGCCCGCGAGTTCGGCGGCGCTCCGGGTCGGGTTCAGCGCGACCACGACCGACCCCGACAGCGCGGCGCCGCCGAGAAGGAACACCAGCTCAGGCGTGTTGTCGAGGAGCACGCCCACGTGCACGGGACGTCCCTGCTCCCGCCGGCCGTCCATCCAGGCGGCGCGGGACGCGCATTCGGCGACGACCTCGCGCCAGGTCCAGGCCCGGCCGTCGTCGGCCGAGCGCAGTCCGGGGCGTCCGTCGTCCGCCCTTGCCTCCAGCAGTGCCGCGACGCTCACCCCGCCACCTCCCAGGCCGACCCCACGGCGAAAAAAGTAGAACAGATTCTAGTCTGTGTCCAGAGGCATGACCTCCCTCGTTCCCGGGCAGATTCGCCTAGCATGTCAGGGCCAACCGGCCGGAGAGAGGGATCCGGCCGGGCCGCCGCCCGCACCGATCAGATAACACGTTCTCGTGCGGGCTGTATCCTTGGCAGGACACGTCGGGCGACCGCGCCCGCACAGGAGGGATCGACCGTGACCGCAGAGCCCACGGTGACCGGGGACGAGACCCCGGGGCAGGCGGCCGGGCGGGCGGGGCAGAGCGTGCGCTCCCGCAGCCAGCACCAGCGGCGCAAGCGTATCGTGCAGGCCGCCGCGGCGCTGGCGTCGCGCGGCGGCATCGAGGCGATGCAGATGCGCACCGTCTCCGAGCGCGCCGGGGTCGCCCTCGGCACCCTGTACCGCTACTTCCCGTCCAAGATGGACCTGGTCGTCGCCGTCGTCGGCGAGGAACTCGACCTCCTCGAACGCAGCATCGAGCGCCGCCCGCCCCGCGCCGGCGACCCGCCGCAGCGCGCGGTGGAGGTGCTGATGCGCGCCACCCGCGGGCTGATGCGCGAGCCGGAACTGGCCGAGGCGCTGATCCGCTCGCTGCTGCTGTCGGACGTCAAGACCGACTTCGGCGAGCGGATGACCGGCCTGCTGCTGCTCGCCGCGTCCGGCCGGCCGGACACCATCACCGCCGACGACCCGCGCCGCCTGGTCGCCCGCGCGCTGTCCGGCATCTGGACCATGGAGATGATCGAGATGCTGCGCGGGAACGCCACCGCCGAGGAGATCCAGGCCCGGCTGGAGATCTCCGCCGCCCGCCTCCTCATCGACACCTGACCGGGCACGGCTTTCCGCTGTGTCACCGGCCCCTCACGCACTAACCTTGGGGGCTGACAGCGCCAGGACGAAGAAGGTGTGCCAGTGACCGAGCAGGAACCGATCCTCAGCGACGGGGTCATCATCGAGTTCATCGATGGCAAGGACGTTCCCGTCCAGCACAAGGATTTCGGTGAGAGGGCGGTCGTCATGCGCGACGCCAAGAAGCCCGAGGGCCCCATCCTCTACTTCACCGAGGCCGAGTGGGACGCCTTCATAGCCGGCGTCAAGGACGGCGAGTTCGACGACCTCCTGGAAGAAGACCCCACGGAGGCCCCCTGACGCGCATCACCCGAAACGCCCCCGGCCCACCACCGGGGGCGTTCGTCATTCGGGCTGGACGATGTGTTCCGGGCGGACCGGGATCCGGGGCAGGCGGCGTCCTGTGGCGTCTCTGATGGCGGCGACTATGGCGGGGGTGGAGG
>NZ_SMKK01000136.1 GCF_004348425.1 Actinomadura sp. 7K507 | reverse complement strand
GTCCCCACCCCCGACAACGCGCCCCACCCGAGGTCGGCGGTGGTCACGCCGGTCGCGGGGACCGCCATTGCGGCGGCCACCGCGCACACCAGCCCGCCGGCCTGCCCGAGGAGCGCGACGGCCCGGAAGTCCGCCCGCCGCGACAGCAGGCCGCCCCAGACGTCGGCGACGCCGTAGAGGAGCGCCGACGCCAGTGCGAGCGATACACCGGTCATGCGGCTCCCGCGTCACGCTCGGCCTGGCCGACCGGGCACACCGCACCGTCGGTGCAGCACCGGCGGTCGCACAGCCGGCACATCACCTCCGCGTCGCCGATCTCCTCGTACAGGCGGGCCAGCAGCTTGGCCAGGAGGAGGGTGAACGTCTCGCGCTCGTCCTCGTCCAGGACGGACAGCACCCCGGCCAGCGGCGCCCCGCGCGCCGTCAGCATGTCCCGCACCGTGTCCTCGCCCGCGGGCGTGAGCCGCACGTGGACGGCGCGCCCCTCCCGGCCCCGGCGCTCGGCCAGGCCGGCGGTCTGCAGGCCGTCCACCATCCGCGCGGCGGCGGACTGGGTCAGCCCGACGCGCCGGCCCAGCTCGGTCACGCCCAGTTCCGGCGCGTCCGAAAGGACGATCAGCGCAGCCGCCCCGCTCGCGCTCACCCGCCCGGATCCGGTCGCCGCGTCCAGGACGAGGTCGGTCACCGCCAGCGACGCGGCGCCGAGCAGGTTCGCCAGCCTTTCATGCATGACTCATGCATATCAGACATCAGCCCGACGGTGAAGGGGGCGTGTCAGCGCGCGGAGGCGGGCCGTTTCGCGTGCCATGCTGGGGGTACCGGCGCAGCGGAGGTCGGCCGATGGATCATGAAACGGTGCCCGCCGCGGACGGGCGGCGGCGGATAGCGCGGACCGACGTCCTGCTCGCCGACCCCCGGCTCGGCGAGGCGGCGGGACGGCTCGGCCGCGGGGTGGTGAAGGCGGCCGTCGTCGCGGCGCAGCGGCGGGCCAGGGCGGGGGAGATCCCGCCGGAGGCGGTGGCGGACGCGGCGGTGGAGTCGCTTCCGGCGACCGCGTCCGGGCTGCGCCCCGTGATCAACGCGACCGGCGTCCTGCTGCACACCAACCTTGGACGGGCGCCGCTGTCGGACGCCGCGCGGGACGCCGTCGCCGTCGCCTCGGGCGCGACGGACGTGGAACTCGACCTGGAGACGGGCCGCAGGGCGCGGCGCGGGCGGTCGGTGCTGGCGGCGCTGCTGGAGCGGGTACCGCAGGCGGAGGCGGCGCACGTCGTCAACAACGGCGCGGCCGCGCTCGTGCTGGCCGCGACCGCGCTCGCGGGGGACCGGGAGATCATCGTCAGCCGCGGCGAGATGGTCGAGATCGGGGACGGCTTCCGCATCCCCGAGCTGCTGGCGGCGACGGGCGCGCGGCTGCGGGAGGTCGGCACCACGAACCGCACCACGCCGGACGACTACGCGGCGGCCGTCGGGGACGAGACCGGCTTCATCCTGAAGGTGCATCCCTCGAACTTCCGCGTGACCGGCTTCACGCAGGGCGCCGACGTCGCGGAGCTGACCGGGCTCGGCGTCCCGGTCGTCGCCGACATCGGCTCCGGGCTGCTCGCGCACGAGCCGCTCCTGCCGGACGAGCCCGACGCGGCGTCCATGCTCAAGGCGGGCGCCCACCTGGTCACGGCCAGCGGCGACAAGCTGCTCGGCGGGCCGCAGTGCGGGCTCGTCCTCGGGCAGGAGGAACCGGTGCGGCGGCTCGCCCGCCATCCGCTGGCGCGCGCGTTGCGGGTGGACAAGATGACGCTCGCCGCGCTGGAGGCCACCGTCCGCGGCCCGCGACCTCCGACGGGCGAGGCCCTGCACGCGGACGAGGCGGCGCTGCGCGAACGGGCCGAACGGCTCGCCGCGCGACTGCGGGACGAGGGGGTGGACGCGGTGGCCGTCGGGACCGAGGCGGCGGTCGGGGGCGGCGGCGCGCCCGGCGTCGTGCTGCCCAGCGCGGCGGTGTCGGTGCCGGACGCGTACGCGGCGCGGCTGCGGCAGGGGACACCGGCCGTGATGGGACGCGTCGAGGACGGGCGCTGCCTGCTCGACCTGCGCGCGGTGCCGCCGGACCGGGACGGCGCGATCGCCGGGGCCGTCCGGGCGGCCGCGTCATGATGCACGTCGTCGCGACCGCCGGTCACGTGGACCACGGCAAGTCCACGCTCGTCCGCGCCCTCACCGGGATGGAACCCGACCGGCTGGAGGAGGAGCGGCGGCGCGGCCTGACCATCGAGCTGGGCTTCGCCTGGACCACGCTGCCCGGCGGCGGGCGGATCGCCTTCGTGGACGTCCCCGGCCACGAACGCCTGGTCGCGACGATGCTGGCGGGTGTGGGGCCCGTCCCGGCCGTCATGTTCGTGGTCGCGGCGGACCAGGGCTGGCAGCGGCAGTCCGAGGAGCACCTGGCGGTCGTGGACGCGCTCGGCGTACGGCACGGCCTGCTCGCCGTGACCCGCTGCGACCTCACCGGCGAGGCGGCGGCGGGCAGGGTGCGGGACGAGGCGCTCGCCCGCATCGAGGCCACCTCGCTCGGCGGCGTCGAGCCGTTCATGGTCAGCGGTTCGACGGGCGACGGCATGGACGCGCTGCGCGCCGGGCTGGAGCGGCTCGCCGGCTCGCTCCCGCGTCCCGACGAGGACGCCGACGTCCGGCTCTGGGTCGACCGGGTCTTCACCGTCCGGGGCAGGGGCACCGTCGTGACCGGGACCCTCGGCGCCGGGACGATCCGCGCCGGCGACCGCCTCGCCATCGGCGGCGGCGCCGCCCGCGTGCGCGGGCTGGAAAGCCTCAAGGAGCCCCGCGACGAGGTGGGCGCCGTCGCCCGCGTCGCCGTCAACCTGCACGGCGGACCGGACGGCATCGGCCGGGGCGACGCCCTCCTGACTCCGGGACGCTGGCTGACCACCGGCGTCGTCGACGTGCGGCTGCGCGGCGACCCCGCACGGGACCTGCCGCGCGAGCTGGTCCTCCACGCGGGATCCGCGGCGGTCCCGGTGCATGCCCGCCCGCTCGGCGACGACACCGCACGCCTCGCGCTGCGGCGGCCCCTGCCGCTGCGGGTCGGCGACGTCGCGCTGCTGCGCGACCCCGGGCGGCACCGCGTCCCGGCCGGGGTCACGGTGCTCGACGTCCGCCCCGAGCCGTTCACCAGGCGGGGTGCGGCGGCCGTCCGGGCGCGCGAGCTGGCCTCGCTGACCGGACGCCCGGACGGCGCGGACGAGCTGCGCCGCCGCGGCCTGATCACGCGGGCCGACCTGGTCGCGATGGGCGTCCCCGTCCCGGGCGAACCCGTCGCCGGGGACTGGGTCGCCGACCCCGGCCACTGGGACGACCTCCGCGACCGCCTCGTCGCGGCCGTCGAGGAGCACGCCGCCGCCGACCCGGCCGACCCCGGCCTCCCCGCCGACGCCGCCCGCCGTATCCTCGGCCTGCCCGACCGGGCGCTCGTGGAGGCGCTCGCCGCCGGGCTGCGGCAGCGCGACGGCCGGATCTACGGCCGGGTGACCGCCCCCGAACTGCCCGCGGACGTCCGGGCGGCGGTGGACGCCGTCCGCCGGGACCTGACCGAGACCCCGTTCCTGGCACCCGAGGCGAAACGGCTCACCGAACTCGGCCTCACCCCCAAGCTGCTCGCCGCCGCCGCCAAGGCCGGCGCGCTCCTCCGGGTCGGCGACGGGATCGTCCTGCTGCCCGGCGACGACGCCCGCGCCGCGGAGCTGCTCGCCGAGCTCGGCGGCGCGTTCACGATGAGCGAGGCGCGCCGCGCGCTCGGCACCACCCGGCGCGTCGCCGTCCCGCTCCTGGAGCACCTGGACGAGGCGGGCTACACCGTCCGGGTGGACGACATGAGGCGCCGCTGCACCGAAAGGACGACATGACGCAAGCCGCGACGAGCAAGAGGCTGACCGGGTACGCGCACGGCGGAGGCTGCGCCTGCAAGATCCCGCCCGGCGAACTGGAGGCCGTCGTCGCGGGCCTGAACGCGGCGCCCGAGTCCCCGAACGGGGAGCTGATCGTCGGCCTGGACACCGGCGACGACGCGGCGGTCGTCCGCGTCCCCGGCTCCCCGGACGGCCTGGCCGCCGTCGCCACCGCCGACTTCTTCACCCCCGTCGTCGACGACCCCTACGACTGGGGACGCATCGCCGCCGCGAACGCGCTGTCGGACGTCTACGCGGTCGGCGGCCGTCCCCTCGTCGCGGTGAACCTGCTCGCCTGGCCCCGCGACGTCCTGCCCTTCGAACTGGCGCGGGAGGTGCTGCGCGGCGGCCTGGACGTCGCGGCGCAGGCGGGCTGCCACGTCGGCGGCGGCCACAGCGTGGACGACCCGGAGCCCAAGTACGGCATGGCCGTCACCGGGGTCGCCGACCCCGCCCGCCTCCTCCGCAACGACACCGGCAAGCCCGGCGTGCCGCTCACGCTCACCAAGCCGCTCGGCATCGGGATCCTGAACAACCGCCACAAGTCGACCGGCGAGGTCTTCGAGCACGCCGTCGCGACCATGGTCGAGCTGAACGCCGCCGCGTCCGCCGCCGCCCTGGACGCCGGGGCGGTCTGCGCGACCGACGTGACCGGCTTCGGCCTTCTCGGCCACCTCTACAAGATGGCCCGCGCCTCCGGTGTCACGGCCGTGATCGACGCCGCCGCCGTCCCCTACCTGGACGGCGCCCGCGAGTCCCTGCGCGCCGGGTACGTGAGCGGCGGCACCCGCCGCAACCTCGACTGGGCCGCCCCGCACACCGACTTCGGCGGGACGGGCGAACAGGAGCGGCTGCTGCTCGCCGACGCCCAGACGTCCGGCGGCCTCCTGATCGCCGGCGAGATCCCCGGCGCCCCCGTCATCGGCGAGCTGATCCCCGCCGCCGACCACCCGGTCCTCCTCCGCTAGATCTCCGTTCCCGTCTCGTCCGTGATGCCGGCGCGGTCGCGGTACCTGCGGACCAGCGCCGGCGCACCCGGGCCGCGCGGGCGGCGGCCCGGCACGATGTCGACGGCCAGTGCCTTCGCCTCCTGGATGTGCGTGTTCGGGTCCAGGGAGAGGTGCAGCAGCTCGTTCGCCGCGTCACCGACGCTGTAGCCGTTCGGGCCCCAGTGGTACGGGAGACCGATCTGGTGGAGGGTCCGGCCGTCCACGGTGAGGGGCTGCATCCGCTCGGTCACCATGACCCGCGCCTCCACCACGGCGCGCGGGCTGACGATCGTCGCCCAGCCGCCGTGCTCCAGCCCCTGCCGGGCCGCCAGCTCCGGCGACACCTCGCAGAAGAACTCCGGTTGCAGCTCGGCGAGATAGGGCTGCCACCGCGACATGCCGCCCGCCGTGTGGTGCTCGGTCAGCCGGTACGTCGTCGCCACGTACGGGTACACCTCCGCGCCCGGCGCCGCGCCGCTCGGCGCGTACCGGTTGTCGGGATGCGGCGGCATCAGGTGCCGGACGGGGTTGCGCTGCTGCTTGTACAGCGGGTTCGTGAACGGCGACTCCTGCGGCTCGTAGTGCGTCGGCAGCGGCCCGTCCGTCAGCCCGGCCGGGACGTACAGCCACGCCTTGCCGTCCGCCTGCATGATGAACGGGTCGTCGCCGGCGAGCGCGTCCGGGCCGGTCGCGTCCCGTGGCGGCTTGTGGTCCGGCGGGCGGTCGGCGATGAAGTCCGGGACGTCGTGGCCCGTCCATCTGCCCTGCTCGGCGTCCCACCACACGAGCGCCTTGCGGTCGCTCCACGGGTTGCCCTCCACGTCGGCGGACGCCCGGTTGTAGATGATGCGGCGGTTCATCGGCCACGCCCAGCCCCACTCCGGCGCGACCCAGTGCTGGTCGCCGCCCGGCTTGCGGCGCGCGGTCTGGTTGACGCCGCCGGCGTAGCAGCCGCAGTAGATCCAGCAGCCGCACGAGGTGGACCCGTCGTCCTTCAGCTGCGTGTACGACGACAGCGGGTTCCCGTCGGCGTCGTACCCGTTGATCTCGCCGAGGACGGCCTCGGCGTCCGGTTCGCCGAGTTCGCCCTTCGTCGGGTAGTCCCACGTCAGGTCCAGGACCGGGCGGTCCATCTCGTCGGTCGAGCCGGCCAGCTTCTCCCGGATGATCCGCCCCAGGTGGTACATGAACCACAGGTCGCTGCGCGCGTCCCCGGCGGGCTCCACCGCCTGGTGGTGCCACTGCAGCATCCGCTGGGTGTTGGTGAAGCTGCCGTCCTTCTCGGTGTGCGTGGCGGCGGGCAGGAAGAACACCTCGGTGCCGATGTCCTCGGTCCGCATCTCGCCCGACTCGATCTCCGGGCCGTCCTTCCACCAGGTCGCCGACTCGATCTGCGAGAAGTCGCGGACGACGAGCCAGTCGAGGTTCGCCATCCCGAGCCGCTGGATCTTGGCGTTCGCGGACCCGACCGCCGGGTTCTCGCCCATCAGGAAGTAGCCCTTGCACGTCCCGTCGATCTGCGCCATCGACGTCTCGTAGGTGCTGTGCGAGCCGGTCAGCCGCGGCAGGTAGTCGAAGCAGTACTCGTTGCCGGCCGTCGCCGCGTCGCCCCAGTACGACTTCATCAGGCTCACCATGTAGGAGCGCATCTCGCCCCAGAAGCCCTTGCGCGCCGACTCTCCCTGGATGAAGGCGTCCAGTCCCTGGTCGGCGTGCGCGTGCGGCATCGGGATGTAGCCCGGCAGCAGGTTGAACAGTGTGGGGATGTCCGTCGAGCCCTGGATGGACGCGTGCCCGCGCAGCGCCAGGATCCCGCCGCCGGGCCGCCCGATGTTGCCGAGCAGGCTCTGCAGGATCGACGCCGTCCGGATGTACTGGACGCCGACGGTGTGCTGCGTCCAGCCCACCGCGTAGACGAACGCCGACGTCCGGTCCCGGCCCGAGTTCTCGGTCAGCATCTCGCAGACCCGGAGGAACTGGTCGCGCGGGACGCCGCAGATCCGCTCCACCATCTCCGGCGTGTACCGCGAGTAGTGCCGCTTGAGGACCTGGAACACGCACCGCGGATGCCGCAGCGTCGGATCCCGCTCCGGGTGGCCCTCGCCGATCGCCGGGCCGCCGGAGCCGTGCGCCTCGCCGCGTCCCTCCTCGCCCCTGACGAGGCTTTCGTACGCCATGTCCCGCTGGCCCGACGCCGCCTGGACGTGCATGCCCTCGTACTGCCACTTGGTGTGGTCGTAGCTGCGGCTCTCCGGGTTCAGGCCGGAGAACACACCGTCGAGGTCCTCGGTGTCGCGGAACTCCTCCGTCAGGATCACCGACGCGTTGGTGTACGGCACGACGTAGTCGCGGAAGTACTTCTCGTTCTGCAGGACGTAGTTGACGATCCCGCCGAGGAACGCGATGTCACTGCCCGCGCGCAGCGGGACATGGGCGTCCGCGAGCGCGCTCGTCCGCGTGAACCGCGGATCGACGTGGATCAGCTTCGCGCCGCGGGCCTTCGCCTCCATCACCCACTGGAACCCGACCGGATGGCACTCGGCCATGTTCGAGCCCTGGATGACGATGCAGTCAGAATTCTGCAGGTCCTGCTGGAAGGTGGTCGCGCCGCCGCGTCCGAACGAGGTTCCCAGACTGGGAACGGTGGAGGAGTGTCAAATGCGCGCCTGATTCTCGATCTGCACCGCGCCGAGCGCGGTGAACAGCTTCTTGATCAGGTAGTTCTCCTCGTTGTCGAGCGTGGCGCCGCCGAGGCTCGCGATGCCCAGCGTCCGCCGCACCCGCAGCCCGTCCTCGGTCTCCCACTGCCAGCCCCGGCGGCGCGCCTCGATGACCCGGTCGGCGATCATCTCCATCGCCGCCGAGAGGTCGAGGCGCTCCCATCCGGTGCCGTGCGGGCGCCTGTAGAGCACCTGGTGCTCGCGGGCGGACCCGGTGGTCAGCTGGAGGCTGGCCGAGCCCTTCGGGCACAGCCGCCCCCGGCTGACCGGTGAATCCGGGTCGCCCTCGATCTGGGTGACCTTGCCGTCCTGGACGTACACGTCCTGCCCGCAGCCGACCGCGCAGTACGGGCAGACCGACTTGACGACCTTGTCGGCGGTGCTCACCCTCGCTTCGAGCCGCTCGGTGCCCGCACTCTTGGCGGCCGCTCCACGGCCCAGCGGATCGTCGCCGGTGAACTGGCGGTAGACGGGCCATGACCCGATCCAACTGCGAACGCCCATGTCACACCGCCCTTCACCTTGGCGCGGCATCCACCTACCCGGCCCTTGATCCGTAAAACACGCCGGTTCACCTGATCGCGAAGGCCGCCAGATTGGTCGAGATCGGCTCCGGTTCCCCGTCGTTCTGGACGGCGGACGCGGTCAGCACGTCGATGTGCTGGTAGCCGGGAGCGATGACGTCGCCGGGCTGCGGGTCGCCGGCCCCGAGACCGTCGCCCGCCTGCAGGTTGATGACCGGGTTGGCGGCGATGCCGCCCTCGTGGACGGCGCCGTCCGCGATGCCGGGCGCACCCGCCAGCGCGATGTCGGCGACCATCCTCGTGGGGAAGTAGTGCTCGGTGAAGTCGAGCGGGTGCTCCGACAGGCTGCGGGCCAGCTCGGCGATGTCGGTGACCTCCTTGCCCGCGGCGGTGAACGGGGTGCCGTCCTTGGACTTGTGGACCGGGTCGTCGGGCGCGCCGACACGGTCGTAGTTCCGCCATGTGAACAGGGGGCCGCCCGGCTCGTCCGGGATCGCCTTCTTCTCCGTGCCGAGGAGGCGGGTGAGGCCGCCGAGCCCGAGTTCCTCCAGGTTGTTCGGTGCCGGGAACTCCTTGTCGACGATCTTCCCGCCGTCCCAGAAGCCGACGCTGGCCTGCATGAACGCGAGAGGCTGGGAGTGGTCGTCCAGCAGCCCGCCGAGCGCCGCCGCGTTGGTGAACCTGAAGTCCTTGACCGTCGGGGAGCCCTTGACGAACGTCGGATAGTCCTTGGAGAACAGCAGCCGGTAGGTCATGTCCTGGTTGAAGCTTGACGGGATGTAGGTCGCCAGGTCGGACTGCCCCTCTGGGGCGATGTTGGCCGCCAGGCCGGCGATCGCCAGCAGGTTCATCGTCTCGGTGTTGACCACCGCCGGAGCCGACAGCGCGCGCGGGATGATCCCCGTGTCGAAACCCGCCTGCACGGCGCCCGCGCCGAACTGCAGGAGCGGTATCCATTCTACGGGGACCTGCCCGCCCAGCCCCGGCAGGCCCTTCTCGATCCGGGTGTCGAGGGCGAAGTATCCGGAGCACTGGTTGTATCCGGCGTCGTCCGTGGTGGCGCGGTTCCCGTCGAAGTCCCATTCGGCGAAGTACGCCGTCAGGACGCCGCCGAGGGAATGGCCGCCGCAGAGCATCTTCTCCTTGCGCGCCCGCTGGTCCGGAAGCTCGGCGGCCATCAGGTCGTACTGGTCGCGGACCGTCTGCTCCAGCCCGACGTTCTGCAGCCATCTCACCTGGTCGTTGGTCTGGTAACCGGCGAACTTCCGGCCGTCGATCTCTTTCTGCCGGTAGTAGTAGTCGACCGCGAGGTGGACGTCCTCGTGCTCCAGCCCGGCCCGGACGCCGGTGCCGTCCTCCAGGCAGTTCGAACGCCGGTCGAGCGCCCAGAACTCGATGTGCGCTCCGCTCGCGGCCGCCGCCGCGACCGTGTTCCGCGCGACGCTGTCGAAGGCGCCCGCCCCCTCCAGGATCCCGGGCTGCGCGACGAGGATCCTGTCCGCGTCCGCCGACTCCGCCGGCCCGTCCTCGTGCCGGAACCGCAGGTAGGACAGCCAGTCGCACGCCTCAGGGCGCGGTCCGGCCGAGTCGGGCAGCGGCACCCTGACCCGCACCACCGACTCGCTGACCTCGGTGACGGGCGAGCCGGACGCGACGGGCGCCTCGGTCCGGCCGGCCTCGCGCGCGCTCACCGGCATGGCCGCCGCCGCGCCGGCGGCCAGCGCGGACGCGGCCAGGACCGAGACGGCGACCATGGGGAACGCGCCTGGCCGCCGCGACGGGACGCGAACGAGGGAGAGGGGTGGTCGTCGCCCCATCACCGGCTCCTTCCGGACGGGATCGGTTACGGGGCAACAATGGACCTGTCGTTCTCCCGGCGACAGTCGTCCATTTGCACAATCTCGTCGCGGCTCTTGTTCCCGCCCGACAAGCCGGCCGTCCGGCGTGGGGAGCGGCTCAGGCGAGGACGGCCGTCCCCACCTCCCGGACGCGGGTCGCGAACTCGGCGCGCTCGGACGGGGACAGCGCCCGCTCGTACACGGCGGCGGCGAGGCGGTCGGTGATCTCCTCGGCCTCCGCGTGCCGGGGCTTGAGGTGGTCGAACTCGGGGAGGTCGCCCTGCCAGCCGGAGAAGCGCGCCTTGTCCGGGCCGTCCGCGACCAGGACGGCCTCCAGCGGCGAGAGCCCGACCGCGGTCGTCGCGACGAGGTGGAGCCCGCCGCGCCATTCCCGCATGACGTGGAACACCTGGGTCAGGCGGCCCGGCCCGCTCTCCGGGAGGGGTTCGGCGCGCCACCCGCAGAACAGCGGCAGCGCCGACCCCTCGACCGCCTGCACGACGCGCTCGGCCAGTTCGCAGAGGCGCGGGTCGTCCGGGACGTGCTCCCGGCCCCAGTCCGTGCCCGCGAGCATGTACCGCCGCGCGGCCTCGGCCGCCCCGGCGACCGCGACGCCCTCGTCCCACATGGCCCGGACGAGCGCCGGCTCGAACCAGCCCATCGCGGCCGTCACGACCCCGGCGTCGACGTCGCCCATCACGCCGCACCGTCCGGCGAAGTAGTGCGCGAACGGATTGTCGTACCCGTGCTTCTTCCCGTGTTCCCACGTCGCCGGGTTGAGCATCCACTTCGATCCGACCTCGTGAATGGTCTCGTCGGCGGCCTGCACGGTCTCCATGGCGGTCAGTTCGCCCATCGGAAGCTCCTCGCTCGGGGGTCGTAAGCGCGAGATTACTGCCCTGGTGCCCGGCCGGGCGGGGCGGGTGTTGACATCCGGGCTGGTTAGCGCAAACATTCGTCGTAACGAGCGACGGCGCGGGGAGGCGATGTGGCCGCCGAATCACCGGCGACGCCCGACGCACGGCGGTTGGCGGTGATGGAGGACGTGGCCGCGATGGCCGGTGTGTCGGCGATGACCGTGTCGCGCGTCCTGAACGCCCCCGAGAAGGTCCGGCCGCAGACCCGCGCCCGGGTGATGGCCGCGGTGCGGGCCCTGGACTACCGGCCCAACACGGCGGCGCGCGTGCTGGCCACCGGCAGGTCCGGGGTCCTCGGCGTGGTCGGCTTCGACACCACGCTGTACGGGCCGGCCTCGACGCTGTTCAGCATCGAGCAGGCCGCCCGCGAGCACGACTACACCGTCAGCATCGTCAGCCTGAGCGCCCTGAACCGCCGCACGATCGCCGAGGGCGTGGAGCGGCTGCGCGGCCAGTCGGTGGACGGGATCATGGTCGTGGCGCCGCACGAGTCGGCGGCCGAGGGGCTGCGGGAACTGCCGCCCGACACCCCGCTCGTCGCGGTCGGCGCGGGCGCGGACCTGCCGTTCCCCGCCGTCGCGGTCGACCACCGGGCGGGCGCCGAGCGCGCCGTCCGGCACCTGCTCAGCCTCGGCCACGAGACCGTCCTGCACCTGGCCGGCCCGGCCGACTGGGTGGACGCCGGCGGGCGGGTCGACGGCTGGCGCGCCGCGCTGGAGTCGGCGGGACGGGAGGCCGCCGCGCCGCCCGCCGGCGACTGGAGCGCCCGGTCCGGCTACGAGTACGGCCGGCAGATCGCCGCCGACCCCGGGGTCACCGCCGTCTTCGCCGCCAACGACGCGATGGCGCTCGGCCTGCTGCGCGCCCTGCGCGAGGCCGGGCGGGACGTGCCCGGCGACATCAGCGTCGTCGGCTTCGACGACGTCCCCGAGGCCGCCTACTACCCGCCGCCGCTCACCACCGTCCGGCAGAACTTCGCGGAGGTGGGGCGGCGGGCCTTCGACCTGCTGCTCGACCGGCTCGGCGGCGCCCCGGCGGCCGGGCCGCGCCGGGTCGTCGAACCGGAACTCGTCGTCCGGGAGAGCACGGGGGTCCCCCGAGGGGGCTAGCCACGTCCAGTCCGCGAACCCGCCTTCGTCACGCCAGATGATGTTAGCGCTATCAGAACGGAGCCGAGATGCCAGAGCCGACCGGCGGGATCGCGGCGCTCCGCACGGAGCTGACCGTCCTGCACCAGACCCTCGTCGAGGCCGGGCTGGTCGTGTGGACCGCCGGGAACGTGTCCGCGCGCGCCGGCGACGACGCCTTCCTGATCAAACCGAGCGGAGTCCCCTACGACCGGCTCACCCCCGACTCGATGGTGCTGTGCGACCTGGAGGGCGAGCCGGCCGGTGAATCGCCGCTCAAGCCGTCCAGCGACGTGTTCGCCCACGCCTACGTGTACCGGCACCGCCCGGACGTCGGCGGCGTCGTGCACACCCACTCGGCCTACGCGACCGCGTGGGCGGCCCGCGACGAGCCGATCCCGTGCGTGCTGACCGCGATGGCGGACGAGTTCGGCGGCGAGATCCCCGTCGGCCCGTTCGCGCTCATCGGCGGCGACGACATCGGCCGCGGCATCGTCGAGACCCTCGGCGGGCACCGCAGCCCCGCCGTGCTGATGCGCAACCACGGCGTCTTCACGATCGGCGCCACCGCCCGCGCCGCGGTCAAGGCGGCGGTGATGTGCGAGGACGCCGCCAGGACCGTCCACCTGTCGCGCCAGCTCGGCGAACCGCTGCCGATGGACGCCCGCGACATCGACCGGCTGTACGACCGCTACCAGAACGTCTACGGGCAGGGGAGCCGGCCATGAGCCTTGCGGACCGCGAGATCTGGTTCCTCACCGGCAGCCAGGCCCTGTACGGCGAGGACACCCTGCGGCAGGTCGCCGGGCAGTCCGCGGCGATCGCGGCGCGGCTCGGAGAGGCGCTGCCGGTCACCGTGAAATGGCTGCCCGTCCTCACCACCGCGGACGCGATCCGCAGGACCTGCCTCGACGCGAACGCCGACGACTCCTGCCTCGGCCTGATCGCCTGGATGCACACCTTCTCCCCGGCGAAGATGTGGATCGCCGGGCTGGACGCGCTCACCAAGCCGCTGCTCCACCTGCACACGCAGGCGAACGTCGAGCTGCCCTGGCACTCGATCGACATGGACTTCATGAACCTCAACCAGGCCGCGCACGGCGACCGCGAGTTCGGCTACGTCCAGTCGCGGATCGGCGTCGCCCGCAAGACCGTCGCCGGGCACGTCACCGACCCCTCGGTCGCGGCGCGCGTGTCCGCGTGGGCGCGGGCGGCGGCGGGCCTCCACGAACTGCGGCGGCTGAGGCTGGCGCGGTTCGGCGACAACATGCGGGACGTCGCCGTCACCGAGGGCGACAAGGTCGAGGCGCAGCTCCGCTTCGGCGTCTCCGTCAACACCTACGGCGTGAACGACCTGGCCGGCGTCGTGGACGCCGTGCCCGGCGAGGACGTCACCGAGCTGGTCAAGGAGTACGAGGACCGCTACGACATCGCCCCGGAGCTGCGGCCCGGCGGCGAACGCCACGACTCGCTCCGCTACGGCGCGCGGATCGAGCTCGGCCTGCGGACGTTCCTCGACGACGGCGGCTTCAAGGCGTTCACGACGAACTTCCAGGACCTCGGCGGGCTGCGGCAGCTCCCCGGCCTCGCGGTCCAGCGGCTCATGGCCGACGGCTACGGCTTCGGCGGCGAGGGCGACTGGAAGACCGCGGCGCTGCTGCGCACGCTCAAGGCCGCGTCCGCCGGCCTGCCCGGCGGGACCTCGTTCATGGAGGACTACACCTACCATCTGGAACCCGGCAACGAGCTGATCCTCGGCGCGCACATGCTGGAGGTCTGCCCGTCGATCGCCGCCGGGCGCCCGTCGCTGGAGATCCATCCGCTGGGCATCGGCGGGCGCGAGGACCCGGTGCGGCTGGTGTTCGACGCCGCGCCCGGTCCCGCCGTCGTGGCCGGGCTCGCCGACATGGGCGACCGGTTCCGCCTGGTCGCGGGCGAGATCGAGGTGGTCGCGCCGCCGGAGCCGCTGCCGATGCTGCCGGTCGCCCGCGCCGTGTGGCGCCCGCTGCCCGACCTGCGCACGTCCACCGAGGCGTGGCTGACCGCCGGGGCGCCGCACCACACCGTCCTGACCGCCGCGCTCACGGCGGAGGAACTGGACGATCTCGCGGAGATGGCCGGGGTGGAGCTGCTCACGATCGGCGCGGGCACCACGCTCCGGCAGTTCACGAAGGAGATCCACTGGAACCAGGCGTACTACCGCCTGGCCGGGGGCCTGTAATGGGGGGCCTGTGATGGGGACGACGACGACGGGGACGAGGAGGAGCCTGTGAGCGCGGACGAACGGTACGTCGTCGGCGTCGACTTCGGCACGCTGTCCGGGCGGGCGGTGCTCGTCCGCGTCCGTGACGGCGCGGAGGTCGGCGAGGGCGTCCACGAGTACGACCACGGAGTGATCGACGAGACGCTGCCGTCCGGCGTCCGCCTCGATCCCGACTGGGCCCTCCAGGCGCCCCGGGACTGGCTGGACGTGCTCCGCTCCGCCGTGCCGGCGGCGCTGGCGGCCGCCGGCGTCCCGGCGTCCCGGGTCATCGGCATCGGCACGGACTTCACCGCGTGCACGGTGCTGCCGGCGACCGCCGACGGGACGCCGCTGTCCGACCTCCACCCGGACAGGCCGCACGCCTGGCCGAAACTCTGGAAACACCACGCCGCCCAGCCGCAGGCCGACCGGATCAACGCCCTGGCCGCCGAGCGCGGCGAGCCGTGGCTGCGCCGCTACGGCGGCAGGATCTCCTCGGAATGGGAGTTCGCCAAGGCCCTGCAGCTCCTGGAACAGGACCGCGACCTCTACGACCGGGCCGAACGCTGGATCGAGGCCGCCGACTGGATCGTCTGGCAGCTCACCGGCCGCGAGTCGCGCAACATCTGCACGGCCGGCTACAAGGGCATCCACCAGAACGGCGGGTACCCGTCCCGAGAGTTCCTCACCGCCCTCCACCCCGACTTCGCGGACTTTCCCGGCAAGCTCGGCCACGATCTGGCGCCGCTCGGCGGCCTCGCCGGAACCCTCACCGCGCGGGCCGCCGCCTGGACGGGTCTCCCCGAGGGCATCGCGGTCGCCGTCGGGAACGTCGACGCCCACGTCACCGCCGCCGCGGCCGACGCGGTCCGCCCCGGCCAGATGGTCGCGATCATGGGCACGTCCACCTGCCACGTCATGTCGTCGGACCGGCTCGCCGAGGTTCCCGGCATGTGCGGCGTCGTCGCGGACGGCATCGTCCCCGGCCTGTGGGGCTACGAGGCAGGCCAGTCCGGCGTGGGCGACATCTTCGCCTGGTTCGTCGACAACTGCGTCCCCGCCCGCTACCACCAGGCCGCCGCCTCCGCCGGGCTGACCGTCCACGAGCATCTGACCGCACTCGCCCGGGAACAGCCGGTCGGACGGCACGGGCTCGTCGCGCTCGACTGGCACAGCGGCAACCGGTCGGTCCTGGTCGACCACGACCTGTCCGGCCTGATCGTCGGGCAGACCCTCGCCACCCGGCCCGAGGACGTCTACCGCGCCCTCATCGAGGCCACCGCGTTCGGTACCCGCGTGATCGTGGAGACGTTCGAGGCGTCGGGCGTCCCCGTCGAGGAACTCGTCGTCGCGGGCGGCCTGACGAAGAACACCTTCCTCATGCAGGTCTACGCCGACGTCCTGCGCCGCCCGCTGTCACTGACCGGCTCGTCCCGTGGCCCGGCCCTCGGCGCCGCGATCCACGCCGCCGTCGCCGCCGGGGCCCACCCCGACGTCACGGCCGCCGCCGCCGCGATGGGCAGCCGCGTCCCGTCCGCCTACGTCCCCGACCGGGGTCGCGCCGACGCCTACGACCCCCTCTACGAGATCTACCGCGCCCTCCACGACGCGTTCGCCGATGGCAAGATCATGCACCGCCTCCGCACCCTCCGCTGACCCGCCGGCCGCGGCCGGGCCGGAAGGTCAGCCGGCGGGGGCGGTGCTGCGGCGGACGATCAGCCGGCTCGGCACCGGCCGCGGCGCGTCCGGCGGCGCGCCGTCCCGGGTGAGCTGCGCGACCAGGAGGTCGACGCAGTGCAGGCCGAGAGCGGCGAAGTCCTGCCGGACGGTCGTGAGCGGCGGGGTGAGGAACGCCGCCTCGGGGATGTCGTCGAAGCCGATGACGCTGACGTCGTCCGGGACGCGGCGGCCGCCCTCGTGGATCGCCCAGATCAGCCCGAGCGCGATCTGGTCGTTGGCCGCGAACACGGCCGTGACGCCGGGGTCGGCGGCGAGGAGCCGGCCGCGTTCGTAGCCGGACCGGGCGCTCCAGTCGCCGGGCGCGCGGTCCGGGACGTCCGCGCCCGCCTCGGTGAGCGCGTCCCGCCAGCCGCGGGTGCGCTCGTTCGCCTCCCACCAGTCGGCCGGGCCGGGCAGGTGGTGGACGGTCCGGTGCCCGAGCCCCAGCAGGTACCGGGTCGCCTCGCGGGGCGCCAGGTAGTGGTCGGCCGACACGGTCGCGACGGCGGCCGCCGGCCCCAGCAGGACGGTCGGCAGGTCGTCCGGCAGATGCCGCAGCGCCTCGTCCGCCGGGACATGGCCCGGGATCATGATGATCCCGTCCACGCCCTGGTCGCGGAACCGGTCCACCGCCCCGGCGACCGCGCCGCCGCCGGGCGACTCCAGGCTGGCGACGCTGGTGAAGAAGCCGGCGGCGCGGGCGTTCCGCTCGATCGCCGCGATGATCGACGCCGGGCCGAACAGCGCCGTGTCGAAGCTGAGGACGCCGAGCGTCCGGGACCGGCCGGTGGCCAGGGCCCGCGCCGCCGCGTTCGGCCGGAAGTCCAGCCGCGCCGCGGCGGCCAGCACCCGGTCCCGGGTGTCCGGGCTGACCATCGGATGGTTCTTGAACACCCGGGACACGGTCTGGTGGGACACACCGGCGAGCCGGGCGACGTCGCGGAGGCCGGGCCGGCCCGGTGGTGGCGTGGCGGTCATGTCACTCCGGAAGATACCGGGCCGGCCGTGCGCGCAGCGGGACCACCGGGGACCCGGTCAGCGGGCCGTCCCGCTGCGGCGCTTGGCCCAGATGTCGAACGCGACCGCCGCCAGCAGCACCAGCCCCTTGATCAGCATGACCCGCTCGCTGGGCGCGCCGAGCAGCGACATCCCGTTGTTGATCACACCCATGATCAGGCCGCCGGTGATCGCGCCGACCACCTTTCCGACACCGCCCTGCACGGCCGCGCCGCCGATGAACGCCGCCGCGATCGCGTCCAGCTCGAACATGTTCCCGGCGGTCGGGCCCGCCTGGTTGAGCCGCCCGGCGAACACGATCCCGGCGATGGCCGACAGCACGCCCATGTTGACGAACAGCCAGAACGACACCGACTTGACCTTGATGCCCGACAGCTGGGCCGCGAGCAGGTTCCCGCCGAGCGCGTAGACGTGCCGGCCGAACACGGCCCGGTTCATCACCAGCGTCGAGCCGAGGACGAGCACGCCCAGCAGGACGAGCACCCACGGCATGTTCTTGAACCGCGCCAGCTGCACGGCCATGAACATCACGACGACGACGGCCAGCGCGTTCTTCAGCACGAACACGGTGAACGGCTCGACCTTCTGCCCGTAGCCGATGCGCCCCTGCCGGTTGCGCCACCCGTAGGCGACGTACCCGCCGACCAGCACCAGCGCGACCAGCAGCGTGAACAGGTCGGCGCCGCCGAGCGGCCCGAGCCCGATGTTGCCGAGGTAGCCGGACAGGAAGCCGTTCGCGATCGTGCGCACCTCGTCCGGGAACGGGCCGATGCCCTGGTTCCCGAGGATCGTCAGGGTCAGCGCCCGGAACACCAGCATCCCGGCGAGCGTCACGATGAACGCGGGGATCCCGAAGTAGGCGATCCAGTATCCCTGCCACGCGCCGATCGCGGCTCCCGCCAGAAGCGTCAGGGTGATCGCCACCGGCCACGGCACGTTGTGGTTCACCATCAGCACGGCCGCGATCGCGCCCGTCACCGCCACCACCGACCCGACCGACAGGTCGATGTGCCCGCCGATGATGACCAGGATCATCCCGATCGCCAGAATCAGGATGTAGGAGTTCTGGACGATGATGTTGGAGATGTTCTGCGGGGACAGCAGCTGCCCGTCGGTGAGCACCGCGAACAGCGCGACGATCAGGCCGAACGCGATGTAGATCCCGCTCTGCCGCAGGTTGACGGGCAGGGTCCGGCCCGCCTTCGGCCGCTCGGCGGGCGGCGGTGTCACGGCCTGGCCGGCCGGGGCGACGCTGCTCATGCTCTGCTCTCCTCGGTCTGCGTCATGCGCTGCATCAGCCGCTCGGGCGTCGCGTCCGCGCGGCTCACCTCGCCGGTGATCCGGCCCGCCGCCATCGCGTACACGCGGTCGCAGATCCCGATCAGCTCCGGCAGTTCGGACGAGATCACCAGCACCGCCCGGCCCTGGTCTGCCATCCGGTTGATGATCGAATAGATCTCGTACTTGGCGCCGACGTCGATGCCGCGGGTGGGCTCGTCCAGGATCAGGACGTCGGCGTCGGTGAACATCCACTTCGACAGGACGACCTTCTGCTGGTTGCCGCCGCTCAGCTGGCCCGCCGGCGTCAGCACGCTCGGCGCCTTGATGTTCATCTCCTTGCGGTACCGCTCGGCGACCTCGTACTCGCGGTTGTCGTCCACCCAGCCCGCCGTGGCGAGCCCGCGCAGCCCCGCCGCGGAGATGTTGCGCTTGATGTCCTCGATGAGGTTCAGCCCGTAGGTCTTGCGGTCCTCGGTGGCGTAGGCGAGCCCGTGCCGGATCGCGTCGCTGACCGTCCGGACGGCGATCTCCCTGCCGTTCTTGTAGATCCGGCCGCTGATCCCGATGCCGTAGCTGCGGCCGAACACGCTCATCGCCAGTTCCGTCCGGCCCGCGCCCATCAGGCCCGCCAGCCCGACGATCTCGCCGCGGCGCAGCGTCAGCGCCGCGCCGTCCACGACCAGCCGCCCGTGCTGGGTGGGGGAGTGGACGGTCCAGTCCTCGATCCGCAGCACCTCGTCGCCGATCTCGGGGACGCGGGAGGGGAACCGGTGGTCCAGGTCGCGGCCGACCATGCCGGAGATGAGGCGGTCCTCGGACACGTCGCCGCGCATGTCGAGCGTCTCGATCGTCCGGCCGTCGCGCAGGATCGTCGTCCGGTCGGCGACCGCGCGGATCTCGTTCAGCTTGTGCGAGATGATCACGCAGGTGATGCCCTCGTCGCGCAGCCCGCGCAGCAGGTCGAGCAGGTGCTCGGAGTCGGCGTCGTTCAGCGCGGCGGTCGGCTCGTCCAGGATCAGCAGCCGCACCCGCTTCGCCAGCGCCTTGGCGATCTCCACGAGCTGCTGCTTGCCGACGCCGAGGTCCATCGCCGGCGTCACCGGGTTCTCCCGCAGCCCCACCCGTTCCAGCAACCGGGTGGCGTCGGCGTTCGTCCGGTTCCAGTCGATGAGCCCGAACCGTCCCCGGCGCTCGTTGCCGAGGTACATGTTCTCGGCGATCGACAGGTACGGGCTGAGCGCCAGCTCCTGGTGGATGATGACGATGCCGCGCCGCTCGCTGTCGCGGATGCCGGAGAAGCGGCATGGCTCGCCCTCGAACTCGATGTCCCCGCTGTAGTCGCCGTGCGGGTGGACGCCGGACAGCACCTTCATCAGCGTCGACTTGCCGGCCCCGTTCTCGCCGCAGATCGCGTGGATCTCGCCGCGCCGGACCTCCAGGTTGACGTCCTGGAGCGCCTTCACCGCGGGGAAGGTCTTGGTGATGCCGCGCATCCGCAGTATCGCGTCGGTCATGCTCCTCCTCGGGGTCGGCGGGCGCCCGTGGTGCGGAAACGTGGTGCGGCAGGGCGGGCGCCCGCCCCCGGCGCGCAGATCTCGGCCGGTCCCGCTACTTCAGCTGGTCGTCGGTGTAGTAGCCGGTGTCGATGAGGTGCTCCTTGTAGTTGTCCTTGTTCACGATCACCGGGTCCAGGAGGTAGGACGGCACGACCTTCACGCCGTTGTCGTAGTCCTTGGTGTTGTTGACCGCGGGCTCGCCGCCCTTCAGCACGGCGTCGGCCATCTTCACCGTGACCGAGGCGAGCTTGCGGGTGTCCTTGTAGATCGTCGAGTACTGCTCGCCCGCGATGATCGACTTGACCGAGGCGACCTCCGCGTCCTGGCCGGTCACGACCGGGTACGGCTGCCCCGGCGTCCCGTAGCCGCTGGACTTCAGCGCCGAGAGGATCCCGATCGACAGGCCGTCGTAGGGGGACAGGACGCCCTGGATCTTCGTCCCGCCGCTGTAGGAGCGGGTGAGGAGGTCCTCCATGCGCTTCTGTGCCCGTCCCGGGTCCCAGCGCAGCGTCGCGATGGTCTTGAAGTCCGTCTGGCCGCTCTTGACGACGAGGGTCTTGTCGTCGATGTGGGGCTTCAGGGTGTCCATCGCGCCGTTGTAGAAGAACGTCGCGTTGTTGTCGTCGGGCGAGCCGCCGAACAGCTCGATGTTGAACGGCCCCTTCGCGGTGCCCTCCGATCCGTCCGCCTTCTTCAGGCCGAGCCCGACCAGCAGCGACGTCGCCTGCTGCACGCCGACCTTGTAGTTGTCGAAGGTGGCGTAGTAGTCGACGTTCTCGGAGTTGCGGATCAGCCGGTCGTAGGCGATGACCGGGATGTCGTTGTCGGCGGCCTTCTGCAGCTGCGTCGTGATCGCGGTCCCGTCGATCGACGCGATGACCAGCAGCCGGGCGCCCTTGGTGATCTGGTTGTCGATCTGGTTGGCCTGGGTGGGGATGTCGTTCTCGGCGTACTGGAGGTCGACCTTGTAGCCGAGTTGTTCGAGCTGCTTCTTGAGGTTGTCGCCGTCGTGGATCCAGCGCTCGGACGAGCGGGTCGGCATCGTGACGCCGACGAGCGCGCCCTTCGCCGACGCGTTCTCGGCCTTCTCCTTGTCGACGGACTTCTCGCTCGATCCGCACGCGGTCATGCCGAGCGTGAGCCCAAGGCCCAGCGCCAGGCTGACGAGCTTCCTACGCTTCACGTCATCACCTCGGGGTGGCGGGTGGTCGGTGGTCAGGCTGTTACCGGTCACACCGCCATGTCAAGGGGCCGGTGTGCGCCGCGTCACAACCGTGACCCAACACGCCATCCGATTGTTAGCGTTATCACCACGCCCGTCAACACCTGGGAACGCCCGGCTCGGCGAGGCGGCAATCGGACACCCGAACCGCAAGCAGGGACGCCGTTCCATCCTCCCCAGCCCTTGACACCCTCGACCGGTTAACGCAAACATTCCGCGTCAGCCAAGGCGGGCTTACCCGAGATCACTCGTGTCGATCGATGCTCCGGCTGCGTGCCTTCTCCTCAGCCGGGAGGAAGGAGCGGGCGGCGGTGCCAGACGTGCTCGGCGCCGGCGGGCCGGACGACGGCGAGGGCCTGCTCGACGGAGCTCTCCCGCGTTCCGCCGGTGTCGACCGCGGCGGACTCGGGCCAGGGGGCGGCCTCGGCGCGCATGGCGGCGGCGATGCCGGCGTCCGCGTCGGAGGCGCCCCGCGAGCGGGCGCGGACGCGCATGCGTTCGGCGGTGACGGACTCGGGGGCCTGGCAGCGCAGCGACGTCGGATGCGCGTGCTCGCGTTCGGCCACCGCGGCGAGCAGGTCCCGGTCCTCCTTGGCGGACCACGACGCGTCCAGGATCACCGTCTCGCCGAGCCGGAGCAGCTTCGCGGCGCGGTCGGCGAGTTCGCGGTAGGTGCGCCTGCTCCACTCCGGTGTGTAGATGCCCGTGCCGTAGGGGGCGGCGGCGGAGTCCTCGGGCGGGAGGCCCGCGAGTTCCTTGCGGACGCGGTCGCTGCTGAGCAGCGAGCAGCCGAGCCGGTCGGCGAGGGCGCCCGCGACCGTCGACTTCCCCGTGCCGGGGAGCCCGCCCACCAGGATCAGGTCGACCTCACCGGCGCGCAGATGGCGCAGCGCGACCTCGGCGTACGACCGCGCCTCCCCGGCCGCCTCCGGCACGCCCTGCCCGTAGCGCAGGCAGGCGACCTTGGCCCGGACGAACGCCCTGTAGGCGACGTAGTGATGGCGGAGCGAGGGCGGCGCCGGGTCGTCGGCGAACTCGCCGTACCAGCCGATGAACCGTTCGGCGAGGCCGTGCGCGCCGAGCCGTTCGAGGTCCATCGCCAGGAACGAGGCGTCGTCGAGCCCGTCCAGGCTGCGCAGCTCCTCGTCGAACTCCAGGCAGTCCAGGATGCGCGGGCCGTCGTCCAGGCAGAAGATGTCGCCGGTCAGGAGGTCGCCGTGGCCGTCGACCACGCGGCCCTCGGCGATGCGGGCGTCGAACAGCGCCTCGCGTCCGGCCAGGAAGGCCGTGGTGAGGTCCTCGATCTCGGTGGCGGCCGCCCCGTCGATGGCGCGGTCGTGAAAGGGACGCACCTGGGCGAAGCTGTCGTTCCAGCGTCCCCGGAGGGCGTCGCGGGTTCCCTGGGCGGTGACCCGGGGGCCGCGGGGCGCCTCGGCGTGCCAGGCCGCCAGGGTGCGGGCGGTGCCGCGGAGCGCGTCCTCGACCGGTTCCCCCGCCTCCACCAGCGTGGACAGGCGCCGCTCCACGGGCATCCGCCGCATCACCACCAGGTGATCGCAGACCTCGCCGTCGGGCCCGTGCACGTCGGACACCCCGAGGTAGACGTCAGGGGCGAAGCGCCGGTTGAGCCGCACCTCCTCGCGGCACGCCCTCTCGCGCAGCTCGCGCGTGCTGAAGTCGAGGAATCCCAGATCGACCGGCTTCTTGAGCTTGTACGCCCGGTCGCCGACGAAGAAGACGACGCCGATGTGCGTCTCGCTCACGGCTGCGGCGTCCATGCGGCCTACCTCCCGATGCTCGCCCGCCCACTACCCGGGACCGGCCCGCGCTAACGGCCGGTCGCCGGAAGGCGTCACTCCCGCAGGCCTCTCGGCTTCGCGGCGTCCGCCTTGAGCTGGGCGGCGAGGGCGGCGGCCTGGGTGCGGCGGCTCATCCCGAGCTTGGAGAACAGGTTGGAGATGTAGTTCTTCACGGTCTTCTCGGCCAGGAACAGGCGTTCGCCGATCTGCCGGTTCGTCAGGCCCTCCCCGATGAGTTCCAGGATGTGGCGTTCCTGGTCGGTCAGGTCCTTGAGCGGGTCCTTCCTCTCCTGCCGTTCGCGCAGGCGCCGCAGCATGCGGGCGGTCGAGCGGGGGTCGAGCAGAGACCGGCCGGTGGCGACGGTACGGACGGCGCCCACCAGGTCCGATCCGCGGACCTGCTTGAGGACGTAGCCGGCGGCCCCGGCCATCACCGCCTCGAAGTGGGCGTCCTCGTCGTCGTAGGAGGTGAGCATCAGGCACGCCAGGTCCGGCATCCGGGAACGCAGCTCGCGGCAGACGCTGACGCCGTCGCCGTCGGGAAGCCGGACGTCCAGGACCGCCACGTCGGGCCGGGCGGCGGGGATGCGGGCCAGCGCCTGCTCGGCGTCGCCGGCCTCGCCCGCGATCTCGATGCCGGACTCGGCCGACAGCAGCGCCGCCACCCCGCGGCGCACGACCTCGTGGTCGTCGACCAGGAACACCTTGATCGGCTCGGCGTCACCCGGGTCCGTCATGGGATCTTCTCTCTGCTCGAAGGTGCCGATCCGGACGGTACCCGCCGGGCCTGCCCCGACACCGCGACCGGACGTCCCGCGCCGGCGCCCACGCGGGACCGTCCCGGCGGCGGCACGGGCCTCGTCTGGCGGCCCCTTCGAAGCCCGCCTGAGCGAGTCGCGGGCGACGCGTCCTCAGGACTCGGTGAAGTCCTCGCGCGACAAGCCCTTCTCGGACAGCCTGTCTTCGAGTTCGGCGCCGAGCTCCGTGCGATCGTCAGGCCGTGACGCGGGTTCCTGATCCGGATCCCGGTCCGGATCACCGCCCGGCTTCATCAGGATCTGGTCGGTGTCGTCGGTCTTCGGCTGGTTCTCTTCAGGAGTGGTCATCTGGCGCTGCTACCCGGCGCCGCCCCGCTCTAACGGCCGCCGTCCGGGCCTGTTTACGGAAAGTAGTCACGGGTACCCGGAACTGGTCGGTGGGCCGGTCATCCGCGGGCAGGGGGGAACGGGGCGGTGGCGATTCCGGGGGCGTCCCTGGCCAGGACGGCGCTGAACGCGCCGGTCGCGGCGGCGGCCGCGGCATCGACGCTGGCCGTGCGGGGAGCGAAGGCCGGGTTGCGCGACGTCCCGGCGCCCAAGGCGGTGAACGAAGGGGTCCAGCGCGTGTCCAGGGCCGCCGGCGCGCTCGCGGCCCTGGCCGGGGGCGGGCCGGAACGGCACGTGTGGGCGCACCGCGGACGCGCGCACATCCAGGCGAGCGGCCTGTCGGGCGGCGGGCAGCCGCACCGGCGGTACGTGAAGGCGCTGACAGGGGCGCTGGAGCGGCTGGACGGGGTGAACTGGGCGGAGGTCAACGCGGTCACCGGTCACGTCCTGGTCGGATACGAGGAACAGGACATGACCCTCGCCGACCTGATCGCCGCGATCGAGGACGTCGAGGACGAGCACCAGGCCGGCTCGTTCGACGAGGACGCGCACGCCCGCTGGCCCGATGACGACATGGCGTGGGCCGCGGCGGCGTCCGTCCTCGCGGCGGACTGCGCGGCGGTCGTGGCGGCCGTGACCGGCAGGCTGCTGGTCCTTCCGCCGTTGCCCACCCCGGTCCGGGCCGCCGTGTCGGTGACCGACGCGGCGCCGCACCTCCGGGCGGCCGTGGAGCACGTGCTGGGCCGGACACGTGCCGACGCCCTGCTGGGACTCGCCGGCGCGGCCGTCAACGGGGCTGGGCAGGGCGTGCCGCCCCTGGCCGCCGACGCCGTCCACCGGGTCTTCAAGCTCTACGAGATCGGGGCGCGCCGCGAGGCGTGGCGGCGTCGTGAGCCGGAACTCGCGGTGGCCGGGCGGCAGCCGCAGGAGTGCGGTACCCCCGCCGAGCGGCCGTGTCCACTGCCGGACGGCCCGGCGGAGAAGGCCGCCAATCGCACGGAGCTGGGAAATCTGCTGGGCGTGAGCGCGGTCCTGGCGGGCGCCCGGGACCCCGCCCGCGCGGGCGACCTGCCGCTGGCGACCGTCCCCAAGGCGGCGCGTTACGGGCGGGAGGCGTTCGCCGCGGTGCTGGCGCACGACCTCGCCGGCCGCGGTGCGGTGGTGCTGCAACCGGCCGCGCTGCGCCGCCTCGACCGGATCGACGCGGTGGTCATCGACTCCGCCGCGCTGTGCGCGCGGGAGCCCAGGCTGCTGTCGGCCGCCGCGACCGGCGGCGACCCCGGCGACCCCGGCGACCACAACGACCCCGACGACGCGGCCGTGTGGCGCATGGCCGCCGAGTCCCTGGAGGGCCGCGACTGGGACGACCTGGCGGGCCCCGGACCGTGGCCGGCCGCTCCGCCGGGTGGGGGAG
>NZ_SMKK01000135.1 GCF_004348425.1 Actinomadura sp. 7K507 | reverse complement strand
TCCCCGGCCAGCCCCCCGTTCCGGGCCAGCCGCCCTTCCCAGGCCAGCCGCCCTTCTCAGGCCAACCTCCGCCTCCGGGCCAACCTCCGGCTCCGGGCCAGCCTCTGCCCCCGAGCCAGCCGCCCCCGGCGCACTAGCTCCGCACCACGGCCGGCCGTCCACCATCCACCGAAGCGCGACGCCCGGGTCCGTGAGGGCTGGGCTGCCGGGTGTCCGTCTCGGTCAGGGTGTGGCCCCGAGAGGCCTCAGGGTGGAGGTCCGCCGCGCGGTGGGGGCCACGGTGGCCAAGGTCGTTCCGAAGGGTGATGACCTGCGCGAGACGAGCGCATACGGTGAGGGCATGGGTAAGACGATTCTGACCATTCTCGGTGTAGTGCTCGCGGTGTGGCTGGTGATGACCATCATCGGGGCGATCCTGTCGATGCTGAAGTTCTTCTTCTTCATCGGCTTCGTCGCCGTCCTGGTGGTACTTGCGGTCACCGCAGTGTCCAAGTTGTCAAAAAGTAACTAGTAAGTGAGCCCTGCCCCTTGCCGGGGCATCGCCGATGACCGCATGATGCCGGAACAACCGGCGGTCATCGGCGAAGGGGCCTATCGTGCCAGGACTTACTGAGCTGCTACGCGAGCGCGCGAGTTCGCATCCCGAGCGCATCGCGTACATCGCGGGCGACTCTGAGATCAGCTATGGCGAGTTCGACCGGCGCGTCGACCAGGTCGCGTCGGCGCTGACGGCCGTCGGCGTCGGGCACGGCGACCGCGTCGCGATACTCGACAAGAACTCCCTGGAGTATGCCGAGCAGCTGTTCGGCGCGGCGCGCATCGGCGCGGTCCAGGTCCCGGTCAACTACCGGCTGGCGCCCGACGAGGTCGCCTACATCGTCAACAACGCGCAGGCGAAGGTCTTCGTCGTCGGCCCCGAGTTCGTCCCCGTCTTGGACGCGATCGCCGAGAGGCTTGAGCACACCACTCACATGGTGGTGATCGGTGGCTCCGACCGGTACGAGGACTACGCCGCCTGGATCGACGGGGCGTCCGCCACCCGGCCGGAGTACGAGCCCGACACGTCGGACGTGTTCGTCCAGCTGTACTCGTCGGGCACCACCGGCAGGCCCAAGGGCGTCATGCTGACGCACGACAACTTCTTCGCCGCCCTGACCGTCACCAACGACCTGTGGGACATCGGCGAGTCGTCCGTCCTGATGGTCGCGATGCCGATGTACCACGTGGCGGGCAACGTCCTCACCGTCTCCTCGGTCTACAACGGCCTGACCGGCGTGATCGCCCGCGAGCCCGACCCGACCCTGATCGCGAAGGGCATCGAGAGGCACCGGGTCACGCACATCTTCCTCGTCCCGGTCCTGCTGCAGTTCATGCAGCTGATCCCGGAGGTCGGCGAGGCCGACATGTCCAGCCTCGAACTGCTGCTGTACGGCGCGTCCCCGATCAGCGAGGACGTGCTGCGCGGCGCCATGCGGATGCTTCCGAACACCGAGTTCATGCAGGTGTACGGGCTCACGGAGGTCACCGGCGCGATCACCATGCTGCCCGCCGAGGACCACGACCCGGACGGGCCGAACACGCACCGGCTGCGCAGCGCCGGCCTGCCCAACGCCAACACCAAGATCAAGATCGTCGACCCGGCGACGCAGGACGAGGTCCCCGTCGGCCAGGTCGGGGAGATCGTCTGCCAGACCCCGCAGAACATGAAGGGCTACTGGGGCCAGCCCGACGCGACCGAAGCCGCCCTGTCCGCCGACAACTGGTTCCGCACCGGCGACGTCGGGTACCTCGACGAGGACGGCTACGTCTACATGCACGACCGGGTCAAGGACATGATCATCTCCGGTGGGGAGAACATCTACCCGGCCGAGATCGAGAACACCCTGATGAGCCACCCGGACGTCACCGACTGCGCGGTCATCGGCGTCCCGTCCGAGAAGTGGGGCGAAACCCCCAAGGCCCTCGTCGTGCTGTCCTCGGACATCTCCGAGCAGGACATCATCGACTACTGCCGCGAGCGCCTGGCGCACTTCAAGTGCCCCAGCTCCGTCGAACGCCGCGACGAGATCCCCCGCAACCCCACCGGCAAGATCCTCAAGCGCGAACTCCGCGACCCCTACTGGGAGGGCTCGGAACGAGCCGTGAACTAGCCGACCCGAAGGGGCGTCCCCGGCCACGGGGACGCCCCTTCGGGCGACCGGGTCGGCGGCCTAGACGAAGCGGACCACACCTGACAGGGGGCGGTGGTCGGAGGCTTCGGTGCGGGTGGTGGGGACGCTGCAGGAGACACCGGCCGACTTGCTGACGAACAGGTAGTCGGTCTTCTCGACCGCCGTGCCCTGCCAGTTCTGGCGGGTCTTGGCGCCGGTGCGGGACGAGCCCGACTGGTCGCATTCGGCGTAGGCGTCGTAGAGCGGGTCGAGGGCCCGGCTGTCGGGGGTGGCGGCGAGGTCGCCGCCGACCAGGACGCGGCCGGTGCCCGCGAGGGTGACGAGCGCGCGCGCCTGCTTGCGGCGCGCTTCGTCGTCCTCGGACGAGCTGAACTGCGTGACGCAGAGGCGGGTCGTCCACGACGAGACCTCGCCGCAAAGGGCGACGTGCGCCTGGCCGGGCGGCGACGGCAGCTTGGCCTCGCCGGTCCCTTCGAGCGGGGCGTCGGTGCCGATGGCCAGGCCGAGACGGCCGTGGCCCTGGGCGCAGGACGGGCCCTTGGGAAGCGGCGTGAACGCCCAGCTCCACTTGACCAGGGCCTTCTTGAAGTCGCGGACGTGGCCCTCGCAGACCTCTTGGAGCAGGACGGCGTTCGTGGCGACCTCGCGTCCGCCGACCTCGGTGGAGTTCATCCGCTGGACGATCTGCTCGCCGAGATCGGAGGGGGCCGTGCCGAGCGGGCAGCCGGGCCCGGCGTCGCCGCAGACGTTCCAGCTCATCGCGTTGATCGTCACGGCCTCGGGGGGCGGTGTCGCGGCTCCGTCGGCGTGGGCAGGGCGTCCGTCGCCCGGTAGGTCCTCGATGCCGGCGCCGGTCGCGGCCGCGGCGACGACCGCGGCCGCCGCGCAGACCGAGAGAAGGGGGATCAGGGCGCGGGGGGATCGCACACGTTCTCCAGGGGGACAGTCAGCGGGGTGTTGGCGGAATCCCACCACATCAAGATCGCTTCCGCCAGTCATTCGCGACCAGTCGGTCATTCACGATTCGACCGACCGTACGTGATGATCCCGGTGCCCCCAGGTTGGAGGGCCCGGCGAATGGTTTCGCCGGGCCCTCGTCCCGCTAAGCGAGCACCTCGGTGACCGTGCCGGCGCCGACCGTCCGGCCGCCCTCACGGATGGCGAAGCCGAGGCCCTCGGTCATCGCGACCGGCTTGCCCAGCTCGACCGCCATCTCGACCGAGTCGCCCGGCAGCGCCATGCCGCCCTCGCCGCCGAGGTCGATGTCGCCGACCACGTCCGTCGTGCGGAAGTGGAACTGCGGCCGGTACCCGTGGAAGAACGGCCTGCTCCGTCCGCCCTCGCCCGCGGTCAGGACCCGGACCCGCGCCCGGAAACGCAGGTGCGGCTGGATCGCGCCCGGTGCGCTGATCACCTGGCCGCGCCGGACCTGGTCGCGCTTGACACCGCGCAGCAGCATCGCTGTGTTGTCACCCGCCTCCGCACGGTCCATCGACTGGCCGAACGTCTCCAGCCCGGTCGCGACCGTGCGGAACGACTCGCCGAGCCCGACGACCTCGACGGCGTCGCCGACACGGACCGTCCCCTGCGCCATGACGCCGGTCACGACGGTGCCGCGCCCGGTGATCGTGAGCACGTTCTCGACCGGCATGAGGAACGGCTTGTCGAGCACCCGCTGCGGCACCGGCACGTACGCGTCGATCGCGTCGAGCAGGTCGCCGATGCGGGCCGTCCAGTACGGGTCGCCCTCCAGCGCACGCAGGCCCGACACCCGGACGACCGGGATCTCCTCGCCGGGGAACCCGTACTCCGACAGCAGCTCCCGCACCTCCAGCTCGACGAGGTCGAGCAGTTCGGTGTCCTCGACCATGTCGGCCTTGTTGAGGGCCACCACGATGTGCCGGACCCCGACCTGGCGGGCCAGGACGATGTGCTCGCGGGTCTGCGGCATCGCCCCGTCCTGCGCGGACACGACGAGCACCGCCCCGTCCACCTGCGCCGCACCCGTGATCATGTTCTTCACGTAGTCGGCGTGGCCGGGCATGTCGACGTGGGCGTAGTGCCTGGTCGCGGTCGTGTACTCGACGTGGGCGATGTTGATGGTGATGCCGCGGTCGCGCTCCTCGGGCGCGCGGTCGATGCGCTCGAACGGCACGGCGGACGACATCCCGCGCCCGGCGAGCACCTTGGTGATCGCCGCGGTCAGGGTCGTCTTGCCGTGGTCGACGTGCCCCATCGTCCCGATGTTGAGGTGGGGCTTGTCGCGCTCGTACAGCTGCTTGGCCATCGTCTCGTCCTCACTGGTGGATCCGGTGAGAACCCATGCGCGCGCAGGCGCATTCCCTGGACCACCCCCCTCCGCTGGTTCTCCGGAAGGCGGGACGGAGAGGGGTCAGCTTCGCGCGCCGCCGTCGGCGGCCGCGTTCGCTGCCGCTGCCGAGAAGGCAGCCGGCACCGCGCTCAGCAGGCCGAGGCCTGCGAGCGTCCGGGTGCCGGCTGCGAGGAACATGGTTCGAAGGCTACGAGCCGCGTTTCACCATGTCGACCGGTTTTTCACGTGGGGGAACGAGCAGGAGCAGCAGCCCGGTGGCCGCGCCCGCGAACTGGAACCCGGCGATCGCCAGGACCAGGCCCACCGGGCCGATCGCGGCGGCGGACGCGGCGGCCAGCGCGGCGCCGACCGCGGACGCGCCGATCTTCAGGCTGCCGGCCGTCGTGTTGACCTGGCCGAGCCGCTCCGGCGGCGACTCGCGCTGCCGGAGCATCAGGGTCGCGGCGAACACCGGCCCCTCGCTGATGCCCGCGGCGACGAACGCCACCGTCGCCCACGCCAGCGAAGGGGCCACGGCGACCGCGGCGAGCGACGTCCCGAACGCGACGAGCCCGGCGATCATGACCGGTTCCCCGTGTTTCGGGGTCAGCCACCGGCTGGACGCGAGGGAGCCGATCAGCGAGCCGGCCGCGAGCGCCACGAGCATCTGGCCGCCCGCGCTGGGCTCGGCGCCGATGTGCTCGGCGAGCAGCACCGCCGTCACCGCGACACCGCCGAACCCCATCCAGGCCAGCGTCGTCGCCGCGGTCAGCGCCCGCAGCACCCGCCCCTCGACGAGCACGACCAGCCCGCCCGCGATGACGGAGAACCACCCCGCCCCCGCGACCGGGTCGGCGGCCGCGACCGGGTCGGTGGACGGGGCCGGGCCGGTGGACGGGGCCGGGCCGGTGGACGGGGCCGGGCCGGGGAAGGGGAGGAGGGGCAGGGTCACAAGGCCCAGGACGCCTACGGCGATGATCGCGAGTCCCGCGTACTGGCCGCCCGCCACGGAGGCGAAGCCGGCGGCGAGGCCGGGGCCCGCGATTCCGGCGAGGTTGTAGCTGGACGCCTCCAGGCCGTACGCGCGGGAGAGCCGCCCGGCGGGGACGAACCGGGGCAGCAGGCTGGTCAGCGCCACGACGACCGGTTCGGTGCAGCCGATCACGGCGGCGACGCACAGCGCGAGGATCAGCGGCGATCGTCCCGCCGTGGCCAGCAGGAGGACGGTCGCGACGGTGTACCCGGCGGCCAGGCCGACGGCGATGCGGCGGGGACGTCCCGCCCGGTCCAGCGCCAGCCCGATCACCGGGCCGCTCAGTATGTACGGGAGCGTCATCGCGGTCTGCAGGAACCCGGCGGTCGCGGCGTCGCCGGTGCGCGCATGGACGGTCAGGACCAGCGCGGTCGCGACGCCCTCGGCGGACACCCGCAGCAGCGTCGCCGAGGTGAGGTGGAGCGGCAGCGCCGCCGTCCTGCCGGGCACGCCCGCATCCTGGCACAGGTGCGGTCCGGTCGATCCCGCGGGCCAGCACCGTGCCTAGACTTCGAAGTGTGACGGACAGGGCGCATGAGCACAGGGTCACCAGTGAGGTCGGGCGGCTGCGGACCGTCCTGCTGCACCGTCCCGGCGCGGAACTGAAGCGGCTCACGCCGCGCAACAGCGACAAGCTGCTGTTCGACGCGATCCCCTGGGTGGGCCGGGCGCAGGAGGAGCACGACGCGTTCGCCGAGGCGCTGCGCTCGCACGGCGTCGAGGTCCTGTACGTCACGGAACTTCTGCAGGACGCGCTGGAGTACGGCGAGGCGCGGGAGCAGGCGATCGCGGACGCCGTCGCCGACCTGCGTCTCGGCGACCAGCTCCGCCGTGTCGTCGAGGGCCACCTGCGTGATCTCGCGCCGGAGAACCTCGCGCACACGCTGATCGCCGGGCTGGCGCACGAGGAGCTGAAGGCCGGGCACGGTCTCGTCTACCGGCTGATGGACCGGCTCGACTTCATCATCGATCCGCTGCCCGGCCTGCTGTTCACCCGCGACAACAGCACGTGGATCGGCGATCGGGTGGCGGTGACGAGCCTGGCCATGGAGGCCCGGCGGCGCGAGGCCGCGCTGACCGGCCTCGTCTACGCGCACCATCCCCGTTTCGACGGGGTGGAGCCGGTGTACTCGCCGTCCCTGGAGCACCTCGAGGGCGGGGACGTCCTGCTCCTGCGTCCGGGCGTGATCGCGGTCGGCACGGGCGAGCGGACGACCCCGGCGGGCGTCGAGCGGCTGGCCCGCCAGGTGATCGGGGCGGGGCTGGCGCACACCGTCCTGGCCGTCCCGATCGCGCAGGAGCGGGCGACGATGCATCTCGACACCGTGTGCACGATGGTCGACGTCGACACGGTCGTCATGTATCCGCCGGTCGCGCACTCGCTGACCGCGTACACGGTCACGCTCGACGGCGGCGGCCTGCGGGTCTCCGAGCCGCGCCCGTTCCTGCGCGCGGCCGCGGAGGCGATGGGCGTCGACCGGCTCACGGTGATCGACACCGGCCTCGATCCGGTGACCGCGGAGCGGGAGCAGTGGGACGACGGCAACAACACCCTCGCGGTGTCGCCGCGCCTCTGCGTCGCCTACGAACGCAACATCGAGACGAACGCGCAGCTGGAGGCGGCCGGTATCGAGGTCATCCGGATCAGCGGCAGCGAGCTGGGCACCGGCCGGGGAGGCCCCCGCTGCATGTCCTGCCCCATCCTCCGCGACGACATCTGACCAGGGGCCGTCGAACTCCGGGGGTTGGACTTGGGTGGCGAGGCGTCGCGGGAGCGCTCGTGAAGGCGTGGGTCAGGCCGGGTAGGCGCGGCTCGTGGCCGTCCGGCTCCGGTCGTTGAGGTCTTCGTCCTGGTCGTCAATGAGGTCCGGGAAGTCGGACAGGTCCGGGACGACGGCCTGGGCCGCCGCCGGCGAGCACCGTCCGTTGTCGCCGGACGACCTCGGGGCCCGCAGGACGGCCCATACGGTGGTGGAGCCGTCCTCGTGGCGGACTCCCCAGCCGTCGGACAGGGCCTCGACGATGCCGAGCCCGCGTCCGCCGAGCGAGGACAGGGTGCCGGGGCCGCGGCGGGGCTCGGTCATGGCGCCGCCGTCGCTGACCTCGACTTCGAGGTCGTCCCCGCGGCGCAGCCAGCAGACCCTGACCTGGCCGGACGGCAGCGGCCGCGCGTGCCGGAGGGCGTTGCTGATGAGTTCGCTGACGATGACGGTGGCGTCGTCCACGATCGTCTCGTAGACGCCCGAGTCGACCAGCTCCGAGCTGAGGCGCTTACGGGCGACCGCGACGCTGGACGGTGCGTGTGGCAGCAGTACGACGCTCGACGCCCTCACCTCCCCGTCGTTCCGGTTACTCGGACGGTTTCCGGCATCCCGCTTCCGGTATGACCGAAATGCCCTGATGGCCATGGCCGGAAACCCGAACGAATCAGTCTGCCACCTGCACAACGAGTCACTGGCCACCCGGTCACGGTGATCACCCCGGATCGGACTCCCCTCTCCAACGGCAACCATCAGAGGATCTATCCAGCCAACGGCGGACTTACTCCTCACGCGCGCGTTTCGTCCGTCACACCCCGGCGACACCGAACTTTCCCGCAGAGGCCAACCCTGCCACCCATCGAGACCACTGATTACGCTGGTCACACGGATGTAACCACGTCACCGGAGACGGAGTGTCCGAACGGTAAGCACCGGGTGCCGGGCCGGGACCGGCGGGGTGGTCAGTCGGCGGCGCGGAGGGCCAGCCGCATGCTGGTACCGTCTCCCGGACGCGCACCACCTGCGGGTCCGCGCCCCTCGGCGGCGGGCAGGAGGCCGTTCGGACGCCGGACGGGCGGCGTCACCGGGGCGTCCGATCCCTTTTCTCCCAATCGGTACGGTTCTGTGTGAGATACCTCACGATTGCCAACACCGCCCGGTTGTGCGGAGATCGTTCCGCCCTGGGCCTCCGTCAGGCGTTTGACGATGTACAGCCCGAGCCCGATGCCGCCGAAACGCCGCCGGTCCCCGGCCTCCCCCTGGACGAACCGCTCGAAGATCCGCTCATGGTCGCCGGCCGGGATGCCGATCCCCTCGTCCGTGACCGTCACCACCAGGTCGGACTTCTCCCGGACGGCCCGGACGCTGACCGTCCCGCCGTCCGGTGAGTACTTGAACGCGTTCTCCAGCAGCTGCCCGAGGATGATGTCGGTCGCCATCGCGTCCCCCTGGCAGGGCGGCAGGTCCGGCTCGATCTCCAGCTCGACCCGGTGCAGCGGCGACAGCGACCGGAAACCGGCGACGACGCCCTCCAGCACCCGCACCAGATCGAACGACTCGATCGTCACGGTCAGCTCGTCGGCGCCCGCCCGCGACCCCAGCAGCAGGTGCTCGACGAGCCGGGCGAGCGACTGGGCGCGCTCGGCGATCGTGGCGACGGCGGTGCGGCGGTCGGTGTCGGCCATCTCGTCCCACCGGTTGACCAGCGTGGACGCGAACCCCTGCACGACCGTGATCGGGGTGCGCAGCTCGTGGCTGGTCGTGGCGAGGAACAGGTCCTTGGCCTCCTCCAGCGCCTTGGCCTCGGACACGTCCCGGAAGTCCACGACCAGCTCGCCGGTCTCCTCGATCTCGGCGGCGAGGACGTTCAGCCACGTCCCCGACTCCAGCCGGAACGTCAGCATCTCCCCGAGCGCGGGCATGTCGAACGGCAGCGGCCGCGCGATCGCGTCCTCGGGCGGGATGCCGGTGAGCGAGTGCGCGGCGGGGTTCCACTGCCGGACGACGAGGTCGTGGTCGAGCACGGCGATGCCGTCGGCGCTGGAGTCGATGACGGCGCGCTCGTGCGCCCGCTGCCGGACGACCTCCGCGTAGGCGACGGCGTTCCCGACCGCGACGCCCGCGTGCCCGGCGAGCAGTTCCAGCAGTTCGAGCTCGGTGTGCCCGACCTTGTGCCCGGAGAACAGGGCGTAGAGCGCGCCATAGGGCCGGTTCTGCAGGTACGACAGGCCGAGCGCGATCGTGTGCAGGCCGGACAGCTCCGACCAGATCAGATCGCCGAGGCGCTGCTCGCCGGTCGCGAGCTTGACGGTCTTGCCGGACCGCAGCAGCTCCCCGACCAGGCTCGGCCGCAGCTCGGCGGTCGTCCCGCGCATGTGCTCCGGCAGCCCGGACATGCTGACGAGCCGCAGCCGCTCGCCCTCGATCCGCACGAAACCGCCCGCGTCGGCGCCGGTCAGCTCGATCAGCGCCCCGGTGATCCGGTCGAGGACGGTCGCGAGGTCCAGCTCGGTGTTCAGGTCGGCGACGATGTCGTTCAGCCGCCGGACGAGCCGGGCCCGCTCGGTCATGTGGTGCTGGACGATCTCGTCCTCGTCGACCGGGTGGTACACCCCGACCCAGCCGAGCAGCGTCCCGGACGGGTCCTTCAGCAGGCTCGTGTCGATCCGCACGTCGATGAGGCGGCCGTCCCGGTGGAACCGGCGGGTCGCGAACGAGATCTGGCCGCTCTCGCTCTCGCCCGGCCGCCGCGTGAGCAGCCGCTCCTGGACGGCGTTGTGCTCGGCCTTCAGCTCGTCCGGGACGATCGGCGGGACCCGGCCGACCATCTCCCGGGCCGTCCAGCCGAACATGCGCTCGGCGGCCGGGTTCCACACGGTGACCCGGTGCCGCTGGTCGACGGCCACGATCGCATCGGCGGCGCTCTCGAGGACGGCGCGCGCGATCGGATCGTGGACGTGGTGCTGCACGCCTGTCATCGTGCCACCGGACCCCGGCGCGACGCCGGGTAACTTACACCGAAACTTCCCACGTCATCCTTACCTTTTGGTAAGACTACCGCCTGGTAACCCGTCCGATGAGGAGGGCCGCGGCGGCGGCGACGAGGAACGACAGCAGCGAGGCGCTCATCCAGCTCTGCGGAGCGAAACGCAGGACGTCCTGCACGTCCCGCCAGAAGTCCGCCCACCCGGAGACGATGCCGGGATTGACGAGCTGGTAGACGACGAACCCGACCGCCCAGGCGGCGATCATCCCCCAGCGGGACGGCGCCGTCCGCGAGACGTCCCACCCGTCCAGCCGCTCGGCGCCCGCCTCCGCCCCCGCACCGGCCCGGGCCCGGCGGCCGAGGAAGAAGTCGGCGGCCAGCACGCCGAGCATCGGCACGAACACCGACCCGATCAGCGACAGGAAGCCCGCGTAGTCACCGATGTCCAGGACCAGCGCGAGGACGGTGATCGTGACACCGAGCACGACGCTCAGCACCCGGCGGTCGGCGCGCGGTGCGAGGTTCTGGATGGACACGGCGGTGGAGTAGGTGTCGGCGAACGACTGGTCCGCCTCCCGCAGCACGAACACCGCGAAGAAGACGACGCCGAGCGTGGCGCCCAGGAACGGGTCGAAGACGTCGTCGGTGTTGCCCGCGACCAGGGCCAGCGCCAGCAGGCCGAGGGTGTAGGCGACGATCTGCGTGACCGAGTATCCGACGGCCGCGGCCCCGAACGCCGCGCGCTCCGTCCGCGAGTGCCGGGTGTAGTCGGCGGCGACCGGCACCCACGAGATCGACACGGCCAGCGCCGCGTCGGCCCCGATCCAGAAGCCGCCCCACGAACCCTGCGTGAGGTCGGGGATCGGCTCGCGGAGGAGCTGGACGTAGAAGTACACCAGCGCGATCGCCACGGCGACCGTCACGTACCGGCGCAGCAGGCGCACCGACCCCAGCGGCCAGATGGTCAGCACGGTCGTGAGGACCCCGGCGGCGACGACGTACCCCCAGCGGGGTATCCCGTCCCAGAGCACGGTCGCCGCGTCCGCGATGACGATCAGCTCGAACGTCCCCCAGCCGACGAGCTGCGCGATGTTCAGCACGGTCGGCGCGTACGACAGCCGCGCGCCGAACAGCCCGCGCAGCAGCACCATCGCCGGCTGCCCGGTCCGGGCGCCGGGGACCGCGGCGAGCCCGAGCATCAGCCCGCCCAGGATCGTTCCAACGGCCATCGCGGCGATGCCCGCCATGATCGACAGTGTCGGGTCGCCGTCGGCGTCCGGCGCGAGGACCGTGTACGCGCCGGAGAAGGCCAGCAGGCTCACCCCGAGGTTCGCCCAGAAGGCGCCCTGATCCCAGAACCCGAGAACCTTGGGCGCGGGCTCGTCAAGGGTGTAGGGAACCTCGTTGGACGCCACGGAACACACTCCCTACGCCGGCATTACCCGGACAGGTTCATGCGGTCGGCGACGCCTGGAAGGCCGCCCTCTCAGCCCGGCTGTGGCCCGAGCTCCCGCGGACATCGGCCGGCACCGTACCGGTCCGGCCGGGCCCGATCGTACAGCCGCCCGACAACCCCCAACAGGGTCTAGATCACCTCAAAGCGGAGCGGTCACGCGACGTACGGGGGGCCGTCACCGCGGGCCTCCATCGGACGTCCCGCCTCGGACCAGCCCTTCATCCCGCCGTCGACGTTCTTGGCCAGCCAGCCGGCCTGGTTGAGCGCCACGGTCACCTGCGCGGACCGGGCCCCCGATCGGCAGATCACGAAGACCTCCTGGTCACGCGGGACCTCCCCGGCACGGTCGCCGAGCTGCCCCATGGGGATGTGGACCGCCGCCGGGGCGTGCCCCGCGTCCCATTCGTCCTGTTCCCGCACGTCCAGCAGGTAGGCGTCCTGCGGAACGTCAGCGGCTCCCACGGCCGGCACGTCGTCCCCGTAATTCATCACACCCCCATGGAACCGCGCGAAGCCCCCCTGCGTCGAATCACCCATGCGGTATCGGACGCTCCTTTTCATGGCGCCCGGGCTGGCCGTGCTCCTCTCTTCGGCCGCCTGTGGCGACGAACAGGCCAACGGAAACCCCGCCGACAAGCCTCCGGGCGCGACGTCCGTCCAGCCCTCCGGCACCCCGGCGGACACACTCACCGTCAACGTCAAGGCCTCCGCGGAGGCCCCCGCCAAGTCGTGGACGCTGACCTGCGAAAAGCCAGGCGGCGACCACCCCAAGGCCGCCCAAGCCTGTGCGGCCCTGGCCAAGTCCAAGGACCCGTTCAAACCCGTCCCCCAGGGACAGATGTGCACCAAGATCTACGGCGGCCCCGCGGTCGCCACGGTCAAGGGCACCTGGCAGGGCGAGCAGGTCGACACCAAGTTCACCCGGAAGGACGGCTGCCAGCTCCACCGCTGGACCCAGGTGGCCCCCCTCTTCGGCAACGTCCCCAAGGTCCGCTGAACGAGCCCTCCCCGTTCCGGCTACGTTCCCAACCCACCACCACGTCAGGCCCCGGCACCCCGCCGGGGCCTGACGCTCGTGGGGCTACTTGCTCGTGGGGCTACTTGAGGAGGCGGGACATTCGGCGGTCGGCCAGGGGTTTGCCGCCTGTCTGGCAGGTGGGGCAGTACTGGAGGGACGAATCGGCGAAGGAGACCTCGCGGATGGTGTCGCCGCAGACGGGGCATTTCTGGCCGGTGCGGGCGTGTACGCGCAGGCCGGTCTTCTTCTCGCCCTTGAGGTCCTGGGCTTCGAGGCCGCGTGAGCGTTCCACCGCGTCGCGGAGGGTGGCGACGATCGCTTCGTGCAGGGTCGCGATGTCGTCCTCGGTGAGGGTCGCGGCGATCTTGAAGGGGGACATCTTCGCGACGTGCAGCACCTCGTCGGAGTAGGCGTTGCCGATTCCGGCGATCACCTTCTGGTCGCGCAGCAGGCCCTTGATCTGGGTGCGTTTGCCGCCCACGATCGCGGCGAGCGCCTCGGGGGTGAACGCGTCGTCCAAGGGGTCGGGGCCGAGGGACGCGACGCCCGGCACGTCGGACGGGTCGCGGACGACGTAGACGGCCAGGCCCTTCTTGGTGCCGGCTTCCGTCAGGTCGAAGCCGGAACCGTCGTCCAGGTGGACGCGCATGGCTAGGGGGTTCTTGCCGCCGGGCCGGGCGGGCTTGGCCGGGATCTCGTCCCGCCACCGCAGCCAGCCGGCGCGGGCCAGGTGGATCACCAGGTGCAGCCCGTCGACGTCCAGGTCGAGGAACTTGCCGTGCCGGGTCGCGCCAGTGACGGTCAGCCCGCCCAGGGAGGTCACCGGCGGGTCGTAGGTCTTCAGCGCGGAGATGGCGAGAACATCGATCCGGGCGATGGCGTGGCCGACCGCGCGCTCCCGCAGGAAGCCCGCCAGCGCCTCCACCTCAGGTAGCTCAGGCATGGAACCAAGTATCCGCGATGAGGCCGGGAAGTTCGTCCACAGGGCTGTGGAAGCCTGTGGAAAAGATTGTGCATAACCGAGGGGTTCGGCTGGACGTGCGGCCTCCCCAGGGGCAATACCTCAAGGAATCCGGACCAACCGCTGGGTGGGGCCTCTTGTACGGCGGTCACACAGGGTGTGGATAACTTCCCTGTAACGACCCCCGGGTAATCGCCCCGAGGGTCTCGCGCGGGCGGCTCACGTGCCCGGTTCGGGCACTGTGACCGGGATCTCGAAATAACCCCTAGGGGGTAGGGGTTGCCCGAAGCGAGCCGTTATGTCAGCATGAAGCCACGAGATACCCCCTAGGGGTAACCGAGAACGGAGAGAGCCAGATGAGCACCGCCACCTACACCGTCACCGGAATGACCTGCGGCCACTGCGTCAGCTCGGTCACGGAGGAGGTCGAGCAGATCGCCGGCGTGACCGGCGTCGACGTCGACCTCCCGACCGGCCGGGTCACCGTGACGAGCGACTCGCCCCTGGACGACGCCCAGGTCAAGGACGCCGTCGAAGAAGCCGGATACGAACTTAAGCCATAACCGGAGCGCACCTCGGCGGGCGCTCCTGAGCAGCGAGCGGAGTGGATCGGAATGAACAGCGCGACCAAGGTCGGAGCTTATGTCGTGGGGCTGGCCGTCGTCTTCGGCGGCGCCGCGGGAGTCGGCAAGATCGCCGGACCCGCCGACGCCTCGGCCGAGAAGGCCTCCCACGAGGGCGGAGGCCACGGCGGAGAGACCGGCGGGCACGGCGGCACGGCGGCGAAACCGCCCGGCGGGCTGCAGGTCTCCGAGGGCGGCTACACGCTCGTCCCGCGCAGGACGACGCTGACGCCCGGCAAGCGGACCGACTTCCGGTTCACCATCAACGGGCCGGACGGCAAGCCGGTCACCGGCTTCCAGCCCCTGCACGGCAAGCGTCTCCACCTGATCGTCGCGCGCCGCGACCTGTCGGGTTTCCAGCACCTGCACCCGACCGAGGCGGGCGGCGGCGTCTGGACGGTGCCGATCACGCTGCCGAAGGCGGGCGTGTACCGGTTCTTCACCGACATCCAGCCGGACGGCGTGAAGGAGCAGCTGACGCTCGGGACCGACATCACCGCCCCGGGCGACCTGCGGCCGACGCCGCTGCCCGAGCCCGAGCAGGTCGCGAAGGTGGACGGATACGAGGTCAAGCTCTCCGGCGGCCTCGCCCCCGGCAAGTCCAGCGAACTCACCCTTTCGGTGAGCAAGGACGGCAAGCCGGTCACCGACCTGCAGCCGTACCTGGAGGCGTACGGCCACCTGGTGGTCCTGCGCCAGGGCGACCTCGCCTACCTCCACGTCCACCCGGAAGGGGAGCCCGGAGACGGCAAGACGGAACCCGGCCCGGGTATCTCCTTCTTCGCCGAAGCGCCCAGTACCGGCGCATACCGTCTGTACCTGGACTTCAAGCACGGCGGCAAGGTCCGCACGGCCGAGTTCACCGTGCACGCCGGAGACGCCGGGGTACCCGTCCAGGAGCCGGAGGGCGAGCCCGGCCACGACGACCAGCCCCACACGCACTGATTCCGCGATCGATACAGAGGAGTGACGATGAGCACGGACACCGCCTCCGAGCGTGTCGAACTGGCGATCGGCGGGATGACCTGCGCCTCGTGCGCCAACCGCGTCGAGCGGAAGCTCAACAAGCTGGACGGCGTGACCGCGACGGTCAACTACGCCACCGAGAAGGCCAGCGTCGAGTTCTCCCCGGGGGTATCGCCGGACGAGCTGATCGCCACCGTCGCGAAGGCCGGCTACACCGCCGAGCTGCCGGCCGCGCCGAAGCCGGACGCAGAGCCCGAACCGGACGACGGGCTGCGCCCCTTGCGGCAGCGGCTGATCACCGCGGTCGTCCTGTCGGTCCCGGTCATCGCGATGGCGATGATCCCGGCACTGCAGTTCGAGGCGTGGCAGTGGCTGTCGCTGACGCTGGCCGCCCCCGTCGTCGTGTACGCGGGATGGCCGTTCCACAAGGCCGCGGCGATCAACCTGCGGCACGGCGCGGCGACCATGGACACGCTGATCTCGCTCGGCACGCTCGCCGCGTTGGGCTGGTCGCTGTGGGCGCTGTTCTTCGGCACCGCCGGCGAGCTGGGGATCAAGCACGGCTTCGAGTTCTCGATGACCCGCTCGGACGGGTCGATGAACATCTACCTCGAGGCCGCGGCCGGCGTGACCATGTTCATCCTCGCCGGACGGTACTTCGAGACGCGCTCCAAGCGCCGCGCCGGCTCCGCCCTCCGCGCCCTGCTGGAGATGGGCGCCAAGGACGTCTCGGTCATCCGGGACGGACGCGAGGAGCGCATCCCGGTCGACCGGCTCGCCGTGGGGGACGTGTTCGTCGTCCGTCCCGGCGAGAAGATCGCCACCGACGGGACGGTCGAGGAGGGCTCGTCCGCCGTGGACGCGTCCATGCTGACGGGCGAGTCGGTCCCGGTGGAGGTCGTGCCGGGCGACAGCGTCGCCGGCGCGACCGTGAACGCGGGCGGACGGCTGCTGGTCCGGGCGACCCGCGTCGGCTCCGGCACCCAGCTCGCGCAGATGGCCCGGCTCGTCGAGGAAGCGCAGACCGGCAAGGCGCAGGCGCAGCGGCTCGCGGACCGGATCTCCGGGATCTTCGTCCCGGTGGTGATCGCGCTCGCCCTGGGCACGCTCGGCTTCTGGATCGGCTCGGGCGCCGGTCTCACCGCCGCCTTCACCGCGGCGGTGGCCGTGCTGATCATCGCCTGCCCGTGCGCGCTCGGCCTCGCCACCCCGACCGCCCTCATGGTCGGAACGGGACGCGGCGCCCAGCTGGGCATCCTGATCAAGGGCCCCGAGGTGCTGGAGTCCACGCGCACGATCGACACGGTCGTCCTGGACAAGACCGGCACCGTCACCACGGGACGCATGGCGCTGGTCGACGTCATCACCGCCGACGGCGTGTCCGAGGACGACGTCCTGCGGCTGGCGGGGGCGCTGGAGAACGCGTCCGAGCACCCCATCGCGCAGGCCATCGCCAAGGGGGCGACGGAACGGATCGGCGATCTGGGCACGGTCGAGGGCTTCGCCAACATCGAGGGCCTGGGCGTCCAGGGAGTCGTGGACGGCCATGGCGTCCTGGCGGGCCGTCCCCAGCTCCTCGCCGAGTGGTCGCAGCACCTCACGCCCGGCCTCGAAGCGGCCATGGAGAAGGCCCAGGCGCTCGGCCGCACCGCCGTCGCGGTCGGCTGGGACGGCGAGGCCCGCGCCGTGCTCACCGTCGCGGACCAGATCAAGCCGACCTCGCGGGAGGCGATCGGGCAGCTCAAGGCGCTCGGGCTGCGTCCCGTCCTGCTGACCGGCGACAACGAGACCGTGGCCCGCACGGTCGCGGACGAGGTCGGTATCGAGGAGGTCATCGCCGAGGTCCTGCCGCAGGACAAGGTGGACGTCATCAAGCGCCTCCAGTCCGATGGGAACCACGTCGCGATGGTCGGCGACGGGGTCAACGACGCCGCCGCACTCGCGCAGGCCGATCTGGGGCTCGCGATGGGGACGGGCACGGACGTGGCGATCGAGGCGTCCGACCTGACCCTCGTCCGCGGGGACCTGCGGGCGGCGGCCGACGCGATCCGGCTGTCCCGCCGCACGCTCGGGACGATCAAGGGCAACCTGTTCTGGGCGTTCGCCTACAACGTGGCGGCCATCCCGCTGGCGGCGGCGGGCCTGCTCGTCCCGATGATCGCGGGCGCCGCGATGGCGTTCTCCTCGGTCTTCGTGGTCAGCAACAGCCTCCGCCTGCGCGGGTTCAAGCCCCTGAACACCGGCGGCGGCGAGGAGGTCCCACCGGCCACCGAGCCCATCCGGGAAGAGGTCTCCGCAACCCGCTGAACCGTGATCCCGAGCGCGCGGCCCACTCGGTGGGCCGCGCGCTCGTCTCCAGCGGCCCCGCCGATCGCTGCGATTGGACACCCGGACGTACCAGCCGGAATGATGTCGAGCCGAACCGGCCGGGCCGACGAGCCTCGACCACGCTCTCTGCGCTGATGCCGTCTTCTCTGGAACCCTGTGGGAGATGATCGATGCGGGTGCTGCTGGTCTCGGACAACTATCTGCCGAACCGGGACGGTGTGGCCACCTCGGTCGTTTCCCTGGCCACAGGTCTGCGCGAGCTGGGCCATGACGTCGCCGTCGTCGCCCCTCGCGCAGCGCCTTCGACGCCCACCGCGCAGTACCCCACCTACCTGGTGCCTTCGTTTCCGACGGGGCAGGGCGGCTACAGGTGCGCCGCGCCGTCACCGAAGGTGCTGGGACGGATAATCCAGGCCCACCGTCCTGACGTCGTCCATATCCACACGCTGGGCGCATTGGGGCTGCTGGCGGCGGCGGCCTGCCGGCGGACCGGCCTGAAGTGCGTGCTCACGTGGCATACGGACCTGCTGGCGTACCGGAAGCCCTATCCGCTCCTCAACCTGGCCATCCCGGCCATCTATGCGGGGAGTCTGCTGCCGGGCAAGGGGGCGGAGGTCGCCAGAACCCTGGGACGGACGGCGGTCGCGGCGGCGCTGCTGGGCGACGTCTCGTCGGAGTACCGGGAAATGCTGTCCGAAGTGCTGTCGCTGTTCGATCGCGTCATCGTGCCGTCCGACAAGTCGAGCTCAGCGGTTCTGGAGATGGCGCCCGACCAGATCCCGTACGTCATACCGACTGCGGCGGTGCGGCACGGACCGCTCGGCTCATCGGCCAAGCGCGAACTGCGGGTGGCGCAAGAGCGCATCCACCAGGGAGATTCGGTCATCGCCTGCGTGGGCCGGCTGTCCGGCGAGAAGAACACCCATACGCTTCTGCTCGCGTTGTCGCGCTACGTGTTGCCGGCCGTCCCGGACGCCAGGTTGAACCTGATCGGGGACGGCGCCCAGCGGAAGACGTACCAACGCCTGGCCGACCGGCTCGGCATCTCTCATGCCGTGGCGTTCGCGGGTTCGGTGAGTCCCGAACTCGTCGGTCATCTACTCTCCTCGAGCGCGTTGCTCGCCCACCCTTCCTTGACCGAGACGCAGGGGATGGTCATCACCGAGGCCGCGCTGTCCGGCGTTCCCGCAGTCGTTCTGGACGCTGGACTCGCGGGAGTCGTCCAGCACGGTGACACCGGATACATCACGTCCTCGACCCCCTGCTTCGCTGACGCCTTGGTACGCCTGCTGGAACGACTGGACCTCAGGCATCGCCTGGGAGACAACGCCCGCCGCCTGGCCGCCGAATACACGCCGGCGCGTTACGCATCACGGGTAGCCGACGTCTACCACGAAGCGATTCACTCCGGCTCCCCTTTGACCTCGGCCCTGCTCCGCGACAGGACAGCCCAGTAGGCGACCCGGCCGGCCTGCTTCAGGGCCGCCCGTTTCAGCGTGTTTCTTGCGAGGAACCCCGGGCGTTCACGCCCGGGAGGAATCGTATCCCGCTCCTGGCGGCGTGCAGCGCCGCCTCACTCCGGACGCTTCTGGTTCTCGATGTACTCGGCGATGACCGACAAGGGTGCACCACCACACGATGCGGCGAAGTATGACGGGGACCAGAAGTGGGCGCCCCACAGGTACTTGCGGATATGGCCGGGGTATTCCTGCCGGAGCCTGCGGGCTGACACGCCCTTGAGGGAGCCGACCAGCCGGGAGATCGCGACCTTCGGCGGGTAGTGGACCAGGAGATGGACGTGGTCGCGTTCGCCGTTGAACTCCACCAGCTCGGTTTCGAAATCCGCGCAGACCGCGCGCATGATCTCTTCGCAGCGGTGGAGGATTTCGTCGGTGAACGGTCCGCGCCGGTACTTGGGGGTGAAGACCAAGTGGGCGTGGAGGGTGTATACGACGGTACGGCCCCTGCGGATGTCGGGGTTCGGTTCCCAGCGTGGTGACATAGATCAACGCTACGGTTCTGCCTGTGAAACTCGTTGTGCGGGTGAAATTGCTCCCGGACGCCCGGCAGGCGGTGGCTCTGGCAGCGACCCTGCGCGTGGTCAACGAGCATGCGAACCGGGTGTCGCAGGTGGCGTTCGAGCACGGGCTGCGGCGTGAGTACCAACTCCGTAAACACACCTACGCCGGGTTGAAGGCGTCCGGCCTGGGAGCGCAGGCGGCGCAGCACACGATCAAGAAGGTGTGCGACGCGTACACGACCCTGCGCGCGAACCTGAACGCCGGCAACTACGGCGAACCCGGCTCGAAACGTTGGCGCAAGGCCGAGTCCAAGCCCGTGGTGTTTCGTCCTGACGCCGCCCAGCCGTTCGATGACCGGTGCCTGTCCTGGCAGTACGACGCGGGCACCGTGTCGATCTGGACAGTCGCTGGACGAATGCGCGACATCGCGTTCACCGGCTCGGCCGAGCAGGTCAAGACGCTGCGGGAGTACCGCAAGGGCGAATCGGACCTGATCGAGCGAGAGGGCGTCTTCTACCTGTACGCGGTGTGCGAGGTTCCCCAGGCCGAGCAGTACGAGCCCGCCGGGTTCATCGGCGTGGACCTGGGCATCGCCAACATCGCGACCACCTCGTCGGGGTACCGGGCGGCTGGTCGCGGCCTGAACCGGCACCGGAAGCGTCAGCAGGACCTGCGCGCCAAGCTGCAGGCCAAGGGCACCAAGTCCGCCAGACGACGGTTGAAGGCACGGCGGCGCAAGGAACAGCGGCACGCCGCGAACATCAACCACATCATCTCCAAGAAGGTCGTGACCGAGGCTGAACGCACCTCGTCCGGTATCGCCCTGGAAGATCTGGGCGGTATCCGGGAGAGGGGACGGCTCCGCAAGCCCCAACGGGTCACGCTTCACTCCTGGGCCTTCCACCAGCTCGGCTCCTTCGTCGAATACAAGGCCCGCCGGGCCGGCGTCCCGCTGGTGTACGTCGACCCGGCCTACACTTCCCAGACCTGCGCCGACTGCCATCACGTGGACAGGGCCAACCGGGTCGATCAAGCCACCTTCATCTGCCGGGGCTGCGGCGTCGTTGCGCACGCGGACCGGAACGCCTCCCGCAACATCGCCGCCCGCGGCGAGACCGCGTGGGCAGCGGGGCGTGAGTCACGCGTCCCGGCCACCGGATAGGTGGCCTGGACGGAGGAGGCACCGCCACAGCCAGTGGCGCAACCTACCTCCAAGCCCGGTCCTTCAGGACCGGGTCAAGTTGACAGGGCCGGTTCCTTGCGGAGGGTCGCGACCAGGGGGGCCAGGGCGGCGTCCGTGGCGGCGTCGTCCAGGGTCTCGGCGAGGGTTTCGGTGTAGGTCGGGGCGGCCTTCGCCTGGACGGCCCGCCCCTCCTCGGTGATCACTGTGTAGACGCCTCGGCGGTCCTTGGGGCACATGGCGCGGCGGGTGAGGCCTGCGGTCTCCAGCCGCGCGACGAGGCGGCTGACCGAGCTCTGGTTGAGGCCGATGAGGTCGGCGAGCTCCTGCATCCGCAGTTCGCCGTCGTCGGCGCGGGACAGCCGGCACAGGGCCCGGTACTCCGACAGGCCGATGCCGTGCCGCCGCTGGATCGCCTTGGCGAGCTGCTGCTCGACACGTCCGTGCAGGGTGACGACGCGGTCCCAGATCTGCCCGTCCGCCGTGACGGCGCACTCCATGGTGCTGTTCGCGTCGCCGCTCATCTCGTGTCCCTTCGTCCGTTGACACCAGGCTACATGCAGTGCCAACATCTGCATGTACATGCAATCCATGTATATGCATGGAAATCTGTCGGAAGGGTGACGATGACAAGTCCGCTGCTGCGTCCGTACGACGGCCCGCACCTGAAACTGCCCAACCGGATCGCCATGGCACCGATGACGCGGGGCCGCGCCGACGACGTGACCGGCGTCCCCCACCCGCTGACCGCCGAGTACTACGCGCAGCGTGCGGCCGCCGGGTTGATCGTCACCGAGGGGATCTGGCCGAACATCCTCGGCAAGGGCGGCCCCGGCATCCCCGGGCTCGTCACGGACGCGCAGGTGGACGGCTGGCGCGCGGTCACCGACGCCGTCCATGCGGCAGGCGGGACGATCTTCGCCCAGCTCTGGCATGTGGGACGCATGACGCACCCGCTCAACCTGCCGGGCGGCGCGACGCCCGCCGCCCCCTCAGCCGTCCGGATCGCCGAGGAGCCGATCTACACGAATCAGGGCAACGTCGACCACGTCACGCCACGCGCCATGACGACCTCCGAGGCGGAGGCGACGGTCGCCGACTTCGCCGCCGAGGCCCGCAACGCCATCCGGGCCGGGTTCGACGGGGTGGAGGTGCACGGCGCGAACGGCTACCTCATCCAGCAGTTCCTCGCCGAGAACACCAACCGGCGCACCGACCGGTTCGGCGGCTCCCGCGCCGGGCGGCTGCGGTTCGCGCTCGACGTGGTGGAGGCCGTGGCCGCCGAGGTCGGGCCCGAGAGGGTCGGGCTTCGCATCTCCCCGGACAACCCGGAGAACGAGATCGCCGAGGAGGACCCGCAGGGCACCTACCGCGCACTGGTCGACGCCGTGGACCCGCTGGGTCTGGCCTACCTGCACGTCATCGAGCGCGGCGCGTACGCAGCGCTGGCCGACCTGCGTGCGCGCTGGTCGGGCACCCTGATCGGCAACTTCAACGGCCCGGAGCCCACGTCCCAGCGCGCCGGCGAACAGGTCCTCGCCGCGGATCTGGCCGACCTCTTCTCCTTCGGCCGCCTGTTCATCTCCAACCCGGACCTGCCGGCCCGCTTCGCAACGGGCGCGCCGCTCACCCCGCACGCCCCGGCCCTCGTCTACGGCGGCGACGCCGAGGGGTACGTCGACTACCCGGCCCTCACCGCGCGGCTCTAGGGATCAGGGGACGTCCCAGAAGGCGATCTCGTGCCGCATGCCCTCCAGGAACAGGCGTTCAGCGGTTTCCCGGTCGGCGCCGGACTCGTCGATCATCTGGGCGATGCGTCCGGTCAGCTCGGCGAAGCCGGGGTCGGCGTAGGTGTCGACCCAGCGGCGGTAGCGCGGCTCGGACGGCGGATTCTCGGCCAGGCGCTTGCCGAGCGTGGAGTAGCCCCACATGCAGGGGTAGAGGGCGGCGAGGCCGTCGGCGTAGTCGGCGGCGCTGTCCAGCAGGAACGACGTGTACGCGACGCAAGCCGGGCCCTTCCGCGCACCGTCCAGATCGGCGGCGAAGCTCGCGGACAACGATCTGTGCAGGTCGAGCTCGTCGTGGAACGTCTCATAGGCGAGGTCGACCAGGTCACCGAGATGGGCTGCGGGTGCCTGCCAGGCCAGCCGTGAGAACACGCGCACGTAGTCGTGCAGGTAGAGGTAGTCCTGTTCCAGCCAGGAGCGGAACACCGCCTCGTCCAGGTTCCCTTGGGCGATGCCCTGCACGGTGGGGTGCCTGAGCTGTTCGTCGACCAGCGGACGGCCGAGTTCCTCCAGATGCGCCGCGAGACTCATGTCCGCAAGTCTCGCACCGCCCCGAGCCGCAGGTCGCCCTGGGGCCGCAGGGACGAGCCTTCCCCACAGACGACCAGACCCCGCCGGGCCTTGCGGCCCGGCGGGGCCCTGGTCTTGCCGCCGGTGTGTGGGGTCGCCTCTCGGCGAAAGGCACAACACGGCTCCAGCCGAACGGTATTCCGTGAAGGCAAAAGGTGAGGCCCGGGGACACCAGGCACACCGGCTGTCATGTGTAACCGATGGTGCCCTGAGATTGTTCCCGCGCGGCAGGGTCGGTAAAAGTCCCCGTCCGCGCGACGGTTCGCCAGCCCAGGCGCGCCCCCAGGAGCGCGGTGGCCACGGACTGGACGACGACCAGGTACATCAGCTGCCGGTAGACGAACTGCTGAAGCGGCAGAGTCCACAGTGGACGGATGCGTTCGCCGTCCAGCCATAGGGCGTAGGCCCCGGCGGCGGCCTGCGCGGCGACGAAGACCGTCCAGGTGAGGACGGGCACGACCGGATCGAGGAAGACCAGGCCGAACAGCGCGAACAGGTCGATGGCCGGTGCGAGTAGCGGCAGCAGGACGTGGAACACCGTCAGGTAGGGCAGGCAGCGGCGTCCGAACCTGCCCGAGCCGCCGCGTTCGACGACGGAGCGGCGATGCTTCCAGATCGCCTGCATCGTGCCGTAGCACCAGCGGTAGCGCTGCCTCCACAGTTGCCGCGGCGACGACGGCGTCTCCGTCCATGCCAGGGCCTTCTCCTCGTAGACGACGCGGAGGCCGGCGCGGCAGATCGCCATGGTGAGGTCGGTGTCCTCGGCGAGGGTGTCTCCCGGGACGCCGCCGACCTGGGCGATGACCGTGCGGCGGAACGCGCCGACGGCGCCCGGCACGGTCGGCATGCATTCCAGGACGTCGAACATCCGCCGGTCGAGGTTGAAGCCGATCACGTACTCGATGTGCTGCCAGCGTCCGAGGAGGCCGCCGCGGTTCGCGACCTTGGTGTTGCCGCTGACCGCGCCCACCCGCGGGTCGGCGAGCGGCGCGACGAGGTGGCGGATGGTGTCGCGCTGGAACACGGTGTCGCCGTCGACGAGGACCAGGATCTCGGCGCGGGCCACGGCGATCCCCGTGTTCAGCGCGCCGGGTTTGCCGCCGTTCGCCTTGCGGATCAGCTGGACGGCGGGCAGCGCGATCGAGTCGACGATCGCGGCGGTGCGGTCGAGGGATCCGTCGTCCACCACGATGACCTCGACGGTGCCGGGATAGTCGGTGTCCAGCAGCGAGGCGATCGTCGCCGCGATCCCCGCCTCCTCGTTGTACGCGGGGACGATCACGGAGACGGGCGGGAAGGGGTCGGGCGGCATCTCCCCCTCCCCGGACGTGACCGGCAGGACGTCCCCACGGCTGCGCGTCTTCCCCCGGACCCTCCGCATGTGGACGTGGGCGAACACCAGCCCCATTACGAGCCTCAGCAGGTAGAGGCCCCCGGCCAGCACGAACAGCGCGCCCATCGTCCCGGTCAGCGCGGACGCGGTGCGCTGTGCGGCGACCAGCGTCCAGCCGACGGCCCTCTCGTGCGCGGGCACCCGGACCTCGGCGGGCGGCGTCTTCAGCGCGCCGGTCAGCGTGGTGAAGCGGTAGCCCTCCGGCTGGAGCCGCTCGATGATCCGCTCGACGGCCGCGACGGTGGCGGAGCGGTCGCCGCCCGAGTCGTGCAGCATGACCACGGCGCCCTCGCCGCGCTTCTCCGCCGCCAGCGCGGTCTGGACGATCTTCGCGGTGCCGGGGTGCGCCCAGTCCTCGGTGTCACGGTCGGCGAAGACCACGACATACCCGTCCTCGCCCGCCTGCCGGGCCGCGCGCCATTCCGGAGCGGTCAGGCCGTCCGGACGGGACGAGTACGGCATCCGCATCAGCCTCGTGTGGATCCCGGCGGCCCCGGCCAGCGCCCGCTGCGTGAGGTCCAGTTCCAGCTGCCGCCGCCACGCGGGCGCCGTCGCGAGGTCGGCGTGCGTGTACGTGTGGGAGCCGATCTCGTGGCCCTCGCGGAGGATGCGGCGGGTCAGCGCGGGGTTCTCGGCCACGTGCGCGCCGATCGTGAAGAACGTCGCGCGGGCGCCGTGGCGGCGCAGGAGGTCGAGGAGCCGCGGCGTCCATCTCGGATCGGGGCCGTCGTCGAAGGTCAGCGCGATCGTCTTCGGGGGGAGGCGCCGGCTTCGCACGGTGCCGTCCGCGAGGTTGAGGACCGGCCCGCCGGAGGTGATCCGGGGCGGGGCGGGGGCGGGATGCCTCGGCGCGTCCCGGGGCGCTTCACCGACGGCCGCTTTGGCGAAGCCGTCCAGCAGCAGGAGGACGGTCAGCGCGAGGCCGCCGAGCATCAGCAGGACCCAATGGCCCCTGGG
>NZ_SMKK01000134.1 GCF_004348425.1 Actinomadura sp. 7K507 | reverse complement strand
GAGGCGGGGCGGTGGTTCTGCCAGGCCGACGGGGAGAGCGGGAAGCGGTACGGCAACGAGACCATTCGTGTCGCCCCCGACGGCGAAGTATCGATCAGGCTGCCTGCCCCTTTGGCGCATCTGGCCAACGCGCCGCACGGGCGCTACGTCCTGACCTGCCGGGTGCGGTTCGCGCACCGGGGCCCCGAGTGGGCCGACCGCATCTGCGTGGACCGGGCGGTGGCCTACCGCATCCACCACGACCCCGATCGGGGCCGCTGGTACCTGACCGCGTCCTGGCAGCGCCCCACCATCCCTGCGGTGTCGTTGGAGGCGGCCCGCGCCCACGGCATCATCGGGGTCGACACCAACGCCGACCACCTGGCCGCCTACCGCCTCGACTCTTGCGGCAACCCGGTCGGTGACCCGATGCGGTTCGGCTACGACCTGTCCGGGACCGCCGACCACCGGGACGCGCAGGTCCGACACGCCATCACCGGGTTGCTGCACTGGGCCCGGCGCTGCGGGGTGGCCGCCATCGCCATCGAGGACCTGGACTTCGCCAGGGACAAGACCCGGGAGAAGTACGGCCGCCGTAAACGGTTCCGGCAGCTGATCTCCGGGTTCCCCACCGGGAAACTCAGGGCGCGGCTGACCTCGATGGCCGCCGAGCAGGGGCTGGCGATCGTCGCGGTCGACCCGGCCTACACTTCCAAGTGGGGTGCCCAGCACTGGCGCGAACCCTTGTCCACCAGTAAACGTCAGATGACCCGCCATGACGCCGCCTCGGTGGCGATCGGCAGACGCGCCCTCGGACACCCGATCCGGCGACGGACGACACCACCCCCTGCCCGCCAGAGCGATGAGCAGAGGCATCGGACCGTCCAGGCCGAACCGAGTGTCCGAGGGCGTGAGGGAACCCGCCCACCCGTCACGGAACGCGCACACGATGCACGCCCCCGGACCGGGACGCACGGAACGCGGGCAACCAGCGCATCCAACACCGTTCGGGATACGCGCAGTACCGGGAGCTGGCACCAGGTGTCACCCCTGGACACTGTTCAGGAACGGTCCCGATGAAGGGCGACTGGGTCGAGATCGTGGTGGACGTCGGCGGCTCGGCGACCAGGACCTACGAGGTGGCCGCGACCCGCGCCGGCCGCCGCGTGGAGATCGGCAACCGGCGCGGGGTGGTGGAGGTCAGCGAGGTGACCCGCACGGGCACCACGATCCGCACGGCCCGCTTCATGTCCAACCGGGTCCTGGCCCTGGTGGAGCACCCCGTGGCCGACGAGAAGGGCGGGCACTCCGGCGACGGGGCCGGGTAGACGAGCACGGTTAGGTCCATGGTCAGCGGAAGTCGGCCTTGCGGATCATGCAGTGGACTCCCTTGATCCCGTCGACCACCTGGCTGATCTCGAAGTCGGCGGCGCCGCTGAGGTAGGCGAGGGCGGTGTGCCGGGGCATACCCCGGGTCTCCGACAGGAATCCGACGGCGGCCCGCACGGCGCGGCGCACGGCCTCGTCGAGGTCCTCGTGCAGGCCGAGCGGCAGCCAGTGGGTGCCGGTCTCGGCGAACGGCTCGTCCAGCGCGCCGAGGAGGGTGGACGCCTCCGCGCGCGGGATCACGGTCAGCCGCAGCGTCGCGCGCAGCGGCGCCTCCAGAGCGGTGAGCGCGACCTCCCCGTTCCCTTGGGCGTAGTGCGGGTCGCCGGTGTAGAAGGAGGCGCCGGGGACCTGGACGGGCAGGTAGAGCGACGAGCCGACCTGGAGTTCGTTGATGTCGAGGTTGCCGCCGAAGCTTCCCGGGGGCACCGAGTGGACCGGGTCGGACGTGTCGGCGGCCACGCCCATCAGCCCGAGGAAGGGCGCGAGCGGGAAGCGCGCGGCGCGCCCGTCGCCGTACGGCAGCGTCCCGTGCAGGCGCCCGGCCTCCTCGACGACCTCGACGAACTCGCACACGCTGTTGTAGGCGCGGGCGGCGCCGTCCTTCGCCGGGCCGCCTCCCGGGCCGCTGTCAGGGGCGGTCTCGGGGAACTCGCCGGGCAGCGCTCCGTACCCGTGCCTGCTGCTGATGAAGCCGTACGGCGCCCGGATCAGCAGGCTGAGGGTCTCGACCCGCAGCATGTCGCCGGGCTCCGCGCCGGCCACCTCGATCGGGCCGGTGACCACGTGCGGGCCGTCCTCGTCGTAGTCGTGCGCGACATCGGACGCGGCCAGGTCGAGGGCGTCGGTCAGCACCTGGTCGATGGGCACGCCGAATCCGGCGAGGTACGCGTCCGGGTCGCGGCCCTGGTCCTCCAGGATGCCTTCGTGGCTGAGCGTGTCGATGGTGACGGTGTCGCCGGACGCGATCCGCAGCACCGGGGGCCGGTCCCGGTTGGGGAGCCGGCCCCACAGGCAGGTGTCGGGGGTGGTCGGCAGGTAGTGCGCGCCGTCGATGCGGCCTTCTTTGGGCTGAAGCATGGCCGCATGCTCGCCAGCCGGTGGTGCGGTGCCGTTCCGGGCACGTTAACCGTGGGTAAAACGTGCACCATACGAGACGGCGTCTTGCATGGACGCTACAGATCGAGTACCAGGCGAGATGAGGTGCAGCGGCCCACACAGATCATCATCGTCCTTCCCGCGGCCCGTTCCTCCTCGGTGAGCAGCGAGTCGCGGTGTTCGGGGTCTCCGGCCAGCACGCGCGTCTCGCACGCGCCGCAGTAGCCCTTCTCGCAGTCGTACGACAGGCCGGGCACCGCCTCCTGGACCACCTCGATGAGCCGCCGGTCGGCCGGGACCCGCAGCGTGGCGCCGGTGCGGGCGAGGTGGACGTCGAACTCGGTGTTGAGCGCCGGGTCGAACGCCACCTCCAGCGAGTCGTCGCCGGTGAAGCGCTCGACGTGCAGGCGGGACCGGTTGCCCAGCTCGTCGCAGGCGCTCTCGGCCGCCGCGATCATGCCGGTGGGGCCGCAGCAGTAGATCGCGGTGTCCGGGCCGGCCGCCGAGAGGACGGCCTTCAGGTCCGGGACGCCGCTCTCGTCCTGCGGCAGGACGCGCAGCCGGTCGCCCGCGAGCGCGGACAGCTCGTCCCGGAAGGCCATGGAGGCGCGGGTACGGCCGCCGTACACGACCTGGAAGTCGGCGCCGCGTCCCGCCGCCGCGCGCACCATGGCCAGGATGGGGGTGACGCCGATGCCGCCGGCCAGGAACAGGTAGGACGCGGCGTCCACCAGCGGGAAGTGGTTGCGGGGGCCGCGCACGCCGAACGTGACGCCGTCGCGGGCGAGCGCGTGCACCTCCTCCGAGCCGCCCCTTCCGCCGGCCTCGCGCAGCACCGCGATCCGGTACCGCGAGCGGTCCGCGGGGTCGCCGCACAGCGAGTACTGGCGGACGCGTCCGGAGGGAAGCCGCAGTTCGAGGTGGGCGCCGGGCTCCCAGGCGGGTGCCTCGCCGCCGTCGGCGGGCGCGAGCGTCAGGGAGAGCACGCCGTCGGCCGTCTCCTCGGCGCGTGCCACGGTCATGTCGAACGCGGCGCCGAGGGGAGTGGCGGCCACCGAGGTCCCGGTGGCGGGCGCGCCGGGGGTGAAGACGGCCGGGATCGCGTCCCAGCCCTTCTGGTTGCCGTTGGTCGGGTACTCGACGAGCCCGTCCTCCAGTACCTGGAAGTCCGGCAGCCGGGTCAGCACCTGCGTGATCATCTCGCGGAACATCGCGCGGGCCAGGTGGGCGCCGGCGCAGCGGTGCGAGCCGATCCCGAAGCTGAGGTGCCGGGACGCGTCGCGGTCGAGCCGGATCTCGTCGGGCTCGGGGAACACGGCCGGGTCGTGGTTGGCGGCCACCCACGGGATCAGGACGCGCTCGCCCGCCCGGACGGGGCAGCCGCCGACCTCGGTGTCGGACAGCGCCGTGCGGGCCATCGACTGCGAGGGCGCGAAGGCCCGCAGGAACTCCTCGGTGGCCCGTTCCAGCAGGTCCGGGGAGTCGACGAGGCGCTGCCGCTGCTCGGGATTGCGGCTCAGGTGGACGAGCGTCGAGCCGGTCAGCGAGGTCGTGGTGTCGACGCCGCCCGCGATCAGCAGCCCGATGACCGAGACCAGGCCGTCCTCGGCGAACGGCTCGCCCTCGGCGTCCCGCGCGGTGACGAGTGCGCTGACCGCGTCCTCGGCGGGTTCGAGGCGGCGGTCGCGGATCAGCTCGCGGATGCGCTGTTCCATGTAGGCGAGGCCCTCGGCGCCGCGCCGTGCCCGCTCGCTGCCGGCGGGCGCGGCGAAGATGTCGTGGATGGGCCCGGCCAGCGGCGCCCAGTCCTCTTCGGGGAAGCCCAGCCAGTCGAGGGTGACGGCCGCCGGGACGGGGTTGGTCAGGTCGCGGACGAAGTCGGCCGAGCCCAGTTCGATGAACGCGTCCACCGCGCGGGCCGCGTGCCGGGCGATCATCGGGCGCAGCCGCTCGACCGCGGCCGGGGTCAGCAGCGGGTTGATCAGGTCGCGGTAGCCGGTGGCCTCGGGCGGGTCGAGCTCGATCGGGTACTGCTCCAGGCCCGGTCCGCTCGGGATGACGATGGAGACGGCGTCGACCCCCGTGGGCCCGCGCGCGGAGGAGAACGCGTCGTCGTCACGGGCGATCCGGCTCACGTCGGCGTACCGCGTCGTGTAGACGAACCCGCCGTGCGCGGAGGTGCGCCCGACGGGACAGCCCTCCCGGTACGCGGCGTAGTACGCCACCGGGTCGGCGTTGCATCCGTCCGAGTGGTGGTCGAAGTGCTCCTGCTGTGCCAGCTGCTGCTGTGTCATGTGCGCGACTCCAGATGCCGCATGTGCTTCCGCGCGGTGTTGCCCAGCCGCGCCTCTGGGAGATCCAGGGAATCAGAAGGCCGGGTCAGAAGGTCAGGACGGCCTTGCCGACCGTGCCCCGCTTGGCCGCCTCGGCGGCCTCGCCGATCCGCTCGAACGGGAAGTGCGTGACGAGGCCGTCCACCGGGAGCCGGCCCGCGGCGTTGAGCCGCAGCAGTTCGGGGATGAAGACCTGCGGTATCCCGCCGCCGCCGATGATGCCGGTGATCGTGCGGCCGTTCAGGACGCTGCGCCAGTCGAGGTTCATCTCCTCGCTCGGGCCGACGCCGATCACGCCGCAGTGGCCGAGCGGCGCGAGGGCCTCCACCGCGGTGCGGAGCACGTCCGCGCGGCCGGTCGTCTCGAGGACGAAGTCGAAGCCGTCCGGGGCGATCTCGCGCAGTTCGGCCGCGGCGGGCTCGCCGCCGGTCACGGCGTGCGTGGCGCCGAGGGAGCGGGCCGTGGCCAGCCGCTCGGCGTTGAGGTCGACGGCGGCGATGGTCGTGCATCCGCTGAGCGCGGCGGCCATGACCGAGGTGGCGCCCACGGCCCCGGCCCCGAAGATCGCGATGGACGAGCCGGGCGCGGGGCGCAGCACGTTGAGCACGCCGCCGGCGCCGGTCTGGAAGCCGCAGCCGAACGGCCCGGCCAGCGTCAGGTCGGCGTCCTTGCCGATCGGCACCACCGCGCGGGCGGGCGCGATCACGTGGTCGGCGAACGCCGACTGCCCGAGGAAGTGGGCGTTGATCTCGGTACCGTCCAGCGAGACGGCCGACGACCCGTCGGGGCGCCGTCCGCTGAAGTTGAGCGCGTCGAACCGCAGGCAGTAGCCGGGCGAGCCCGTCAGGCAGGGCCGGCAGCCGCCGCACGAGGTGAACGACAGCGCCACATGGTCGCCCGGCGCCACGGACGTGACGTGGTCGCCGACCTTCTCGACGATCCCGGCGCCCTCGTGGCCGAGCACGGCGGGGCCCTCCATGAAGGTGGCGAACTCCAGGTCCGTGGCGCAGATGCCGACCGCGCTGAGCCGGACGAGGACCTCGTCCGGACGGGGCGGCCCGAGCTCCACGTCCCGCAGCGTCAGGGCCTCGCCCGGACGGTCCAGAACGGCGGCGGTGACCCGCATGCGACCTCCCCAAGGTCATTTCATAAAGAGATACGGCATCTTGACATGCGGGATAATTCCGGTCAAGGATTCCGGGTATGTCCGCACTTGATATCCCGGTCGCCCGGCAACTCGTCGACGGAGCCTGGGTTCCGGCCCGTGACCAGGGAGAACTCCCCGTTCTCGACCCTGCGAGCAGCAAGGTTATCCAGCGAATCGCGCGCGGCGGCCAGGCCGACGTGGACGACGCGGTCGCGGCGGCCAGGCGCGCCTTCCCCGGCTGGGCCGCGACCTCGCCGAGCGAGCGCGGCGCCCTGCTGGGCCGCTGGGCCGCGCTGATCATGGAACGGGTCGAGGAGCTGGCGCGGTACGAGGCGCGCGACGTCGGCAAGCCGCTGTCGGGCGGGCGGACGAACGCCTACATCGCGCACGGCATCGTCGCGTACTTCGCGGGCGCCGCCGACAAGCTGACCGGTGTCACGCTGCCGACCCGCGACCCCGGCTACCTGGGCTTCACGATCCCCGAGCCGTTCGGGGTGTGCGCGGTGACGCTGCCCTGGAACGTGCCGATGCTGCTGTCGGCCGCCAACGTCGCGCCCGCGCTCGCGGCGGGCAACACCGTCGTGCTCAAGCCGTCGGAGATCGCGCCGCTCGGGCCGCTGGCGCTGGCGGAACTGGCCCGCGAGGCCGGCCTTCCGCCCGGGGTGTTCAACGTCGTCACCGGCCTCGGCACGGAGGCGGGCGTGGCGCTCACGTCCCATCCGGACGTGAACCACATCAGCTTCGTCGGCTCCACCGCCACCGGCCGCGCGGTGATGCGCGCCGCGGCGGAGAACCTGGTGCCGGTCAAGCTGGAACTGGGCGGCAAGTCGCCCAACGTGGTGTTCGCGGACGCCGATCTCGACGTGGCGATCCCGGCGATCGTCGGCTCCATCACCGAGAACGCCGGGCAGAACTGCTACGCCGGTTCGCGGCTCCTGGTCGAGGAGTCGATCCGCGCCGAGGTGACCGAGCGCGTCGTGGAGGGGATGCGCGCGGTCCGGCTCGCCACGTGGGACCAGGACCTCGACATGGGGCCGCTGGTCAGCCGGGAGCAGCGCGAACGCGTGCTCGGCTTCCTGGAGGGGGCGCCCGGGGAGGGCGCCCGCGTGGTCACCGGCGGCGCGAAGGCGGAGGTGCCGGACGACGGCTGGTTCGTGGCCCCGACCGTCCTGGACGGGGTCGACCCCGGGATGCGGGTCGTGCGCGAGGAGGTCTTCGGGCCGGTGCTCGCCGTGCAGGGCTTCAGCGGCACCGCGCAGGCCGTCGAGATGATGAACGACACCGACTTCGGGCTGCTGGCCTGCGTCTGGACCGACGACGTGTCGCGGGCGATGCGCGTGGCCAAGGACGTGCGGTCCGGGCAGGTCGCGGTGAACCAGTTCCATGACGCGGGCGTGATCGGTTTCCCGTTCAACATGCAGAAGGACAGCGGGTTCAGCGCGGGCGGCGGATACGCGGCGCTGCGCGAGTACACGCAGGAGAAGGCGGTCGCGGTACGGCTGCTCGACCGCTGAGCGGTGCCCGTGCAGCGGTGCCCGTGCAGTGGTGCCCGCGCAGTGGTGCCCGTGCAGAGACGGCGCCCGCGCGATGACGGTGCCCGCGGAGTGAAGGAGACCGCCCGGCCAGGCGCTTCGACCGTGCCCTGGTCATGGCACGCTTCCGTTTCCCGCGTGGGCACCCCTGTTACGCAGCGGTTACGAGTACCACGGAGTTTCCCGGAAGGTGTTGACACGGCCGGGGAGCGCGGTTCAGAGTGTGCCTCACATTGCGAGTCGATGCCTCACAATGCGAGATGACGTCGAGGGTGTTACCGGACGGAGGTCCAGGTGAGAGCGCTGGTTCAGACGGGGTTCGGAGGCCCGGAGGTGGTGTCGCTGCGGCGCGTCGCCGACCCGGTCCCCGGTCCTCGTGACGTGCTCGTCCGGGTACGGGCCTGCGCGCTGAACCGGCTCGACGTCCTCCAGCGCCGCGGCCCCGCCGTCCTGCCCGGCTTCCGCCTCCCGCACATCGCCGGCATGGACGTCGCCGGGCACGTCGAGGCCGCCGGCGCCGAGGTGCGTGGGCACGCCCCCGGCGACCGCGTGGTGATCGACCCGACGCTCGGCTGCGGCTCGTGCGGACGCTGCGGAGCCGGCGACCCCGGCCACTGCGCCTCCGTCCGCGTCGTCGGCGGGAACGTCGCCGGCGGGTTCGCCGAGTACGTCGCCGTGCCCGAGCGGCTCGTCCACGCCGTCCCCGGGCACGTGGCGCTCGACGAGGCCGCCGCGCTGCCGTCCGCGTGGAGCACCGCCTGGCACGCCACCCTCACGGTCGGCGAGGTCGCCGCCGGGGAGACCGTGCTGGTGCAGGCCGCCGCGAGCGGGGTCAGCATCGCCGCCGTCCAGCTCGCCAAGCGCGCCGGGGCCCGGGTCGTCGCGGTCGCGGGCAGCGACGCCAAGCTCGCGCTCGCCGCGGACCTGGGCGCCGACCTGCAGCTGCACAACGACGCCGACGTCGTCGCGGAGGTCCGCCGCTTCACCGGCGGCGAGGGCGCCGACATCGCCCTCGACCACGTGGGCGCGGCGACCTGGCAGACCTCCATGGACAGCCTCCGCGCGGGCGGGCGGCTGGTGACGTTCGGCAACACCACCGGCGACGAGGTCACGATCTCCCTCGCCGGCGTCTACCACCGCGGGCTGCGGCTGCTGGGCTCGGGCGCCTACACCGAGGCCGACTTCGCCGCGATGCTGAGCGCCTACTACGGCGGCGGCCTGCGGGCCGTCCGGATGGCCGAGTACGGGCTGGACGAGCTGCCCGCCGCGTTCGCCGCCGCCGAGTCGCGCACGGCCATCGGCAAGGTCCTGGTCCGCCCATGACCGGCTCCCTGCTGGTCACCGGCGGCACGGTGGTGACGATGGCGCCGGGACGCGAGGTCGTCACCGACGCCACGATCGCGGTCGAGGACGGGCTGATCGCCGAGATCGGCCCCTACCGGACGCTCCGCGAGAGCCGCCCCGGCGCCGCCGAACTGGACGCCACCGGCTGCGTCGTCGTGCCCGGCCTGATCAACGCCCACCAGCACTGCACCGTGGACCCGCTGATCCGCAGCGCGATCCCCGACGACATCGACTCCCAGGAGGCGATCTTCGGCTGGGCCGTGCCGCTGCACGGGCGGGTCTCCGGAGACGACGACGAGCTGTCGGCGGCCCTGACCGCCGCCGAGTCGCTGACGCGCGGCGTCACGACCGTCCTGGAGGCGGGCACCGTGGCGCACCCCGAGCGGGTCGCGGCCGGGCTGGCGTCGGCCGGAATCCGGGGCCGGGTCGGCGGCTGGGGCTGGGACGCCCCGGGCGTCCCGCACTCGCTGCCCGCCGCCGAGGCGCTGGCCCGGCAGGAGGAGATCGTCCGGAGCCTGCCCGCCGAGGGCCTCGTGACCGGCTGGATCACGCTGGTCGGCCACGACCTGGTCAGCGACGAGCTGTTCACCGGGGCGGCCGCACTCGCCGAGCGCCTCGGCACCACCATGACCTGGCACATGTCCCCCGGACCCGGCGACGCCGAGTCGTACCTGAGCCGCACCGGCGCCCGCCCCCTCGTCCACCTGCGCGAGCTGGGCGTGCTGGGCCCGCGGCTGCTCCTCGGCCACGCCGTCTGGCTCGACGACGAAGAGGTCGAGGCGGTCCTCGCGTCCCGCACGGCGGTGGCGTCCTGCCCGGGTGCGTACCTGCGCCTCGGTCAGGGTTACACGCGGGCCGGGCGGCACGGCGAGCTGGTCCGGCGCGGCGGTCGCGTCGCGCTCGGCTGCGACGCCCACAACGCCGGCGACGCCCCCGACGTGCTGCGCGCGGCGGGGCTGCTGGCCGGCCTGGAGAACGACCGGGGCACCTGGCCGCTGCGCGCGGACGAGACGTTCGCGCTGGCCACGTGCGCCGGTGCCGAGGCGACCGGCCTCGGCGACCTGGTCGGGTCGATCGAGGCCGGCAAGTCCGCCGACCTCGTCGTACTCGACGCGCAAGACCTGGCCTGGACGCCGCTGGGCGACCTGGCCAAGCACCTGGTGTGGGGTGCACCCGGCCACACCGTCCGCGATGTCCTGGTCGCCGGGAAGGCGGTCGTCCGCGACCACCGGATCACGACCCTCGACATCGCGGAACTGCGCCGGGAGGCGGAGTCGAGAGCGGCCGCGCTGCTGCGCGCGGCCGGCCTGGAGATCCCCCGCCGCTGGCCGGTGGTCCCCGCGGACGCCGGCACATCGAGCTCCCGACCTGCTCGTCTCACCGTCCGATCGAAAGGACCCCTGAGGTGAAGAACCGTAAAGCGGTACGGATCGCGGGCGCGGCCGTCGCGTGCGCCACGATGCTCGCCCTCGCCGGCTGCGCCGACCAGGACGCCACTGCCAACTCGAACGCCGCCGGCGGGTCGGGCGGCGGCATCCTGCCCGGCGAGCCCGACGTGAACGGCGACGGCAAGGTCGTCATCGGCGTGCTCAGCCCCGGCGACATCAACGACAACGGCTACTACCAGAGCTTCATCACCGGTGCCGAGACGTTCGCCAAGCAGAAGGGCTGGGAGGTCATCAAGCGCGGCAGCGTCCCGGAGACCGAGGCGCTGAGCGCGGCCCGCGCGCTGTGCCAGCAGAAGGTCGACATGATCGCGCTCGGCGCCTCCGAGCTCAAGGACGCGATCCCCGCCTCCGAGGAGGCGGCGTGCGAGAAGACCGCCTGGTACGTCCCGAGCTCTGGCAACGTCCAGCAGACCCCCAGGATCTTCGTTTCCACCGACGCCGCCGACCAGAGCGTCCTCACGGCCGGTTACGCGGCCGGTGTGCTGATGCAGGCGAAGGGGACCAAGAAGGCCGCCTTCGTGGGCGGCATGGAGGTCGACTTCAACATCAACGCCTCCAAGGCGTTCAAGGCGGGCATCCGCACGGTGATCCCGGACGCGACCGTCAACACCACCTACGCCGGTGACCAGGACGACGCGGCCAAGGCCAAGGAGGCCGTGCAGGCCCAGATCGACCAGGGCGTCGGCGTCGTCTACCCGTACCTCGGCGGCTCCACCGACGCCGCCACGAAGCTCGCCAACACCAAGAACCTCATCACGCTGACCCCGGGCACCGACCGGTGCGCCTCGACCGACCCGAAGTTCGACATCTCCGTGCTGTACAGCCCCGGGGACTACTTCACCGAGGCGCTGAAGCTGTTCGACGCCGGCAAGCTCGAGATGGGCATCGAGAAGGTCTGGACGATCGGCAAGGACCCGTACCCCACGGTCAAGCTGTGCAAGGAGAACGCCGAGGCCCAGCAGAAGATCGACCAGTTCATGAAGGACATCGCGAGCGGGAAGATCAACGCCTCCGGGGAAGTGGAGAGGCTCGGTAATTGACTTCCCTCCCCTCCCTCTCGGGAGGGGAGTCCTACGGCTCGCGCCGTAAGTGTTTCTGCTTCGTAGCCGACTGCGGAAGGGAGGGCCCTTGCCGGCTGACATCAGCTCCACAGACCTCGCCGGGGCCTGCCCCAGCTACGGCTCGACCAGCCGCAAGGATGTTCTTGGCCGCGTTGACGTCCCGGTCGTGCCGGGTGCGGCAGCCCGGACACGACCATGCCCGGGTGGAGAGGCTCAGCGCGGTCAGCAGGTGGCCGCAATGCGAGCAGGTCTTGGACGAGGGGTACCACCGATCGACGACGATCAGGGTTCGTCCGGCACGGTCGGCCTTGTACTCCAGTTGACGCCGGAACTCACCCCACCCGCAATCGGCCACGGCGCGAGCGAGTTTGCGGTTGCGCACCATGCCGGCGACCGCGAGGTCTTCGATCACGATCGTGTCTGCTTGGCGGACGAGACCGGTGCTTGTGCGGTGCAGGAAGTCTCGGCGGGCGTTGCGGACCTTCCGATGGGAGCGAGCGACCTTGGCCTTGGCCTTGCGCCGGTTGGCCGAGCCGGGCTGCTTGCGGGCCATCCGCCGCTGGTACCGGGCCAGGTTCGCCGCCTTGCGCTCCAGATGCCGGGGATTGGCGAGGTGGTCCCCGTCGGAGGTGACCATGAAGTCCTTCACCCCCAGGTCGATGCCGATCTGGTGCCCGGCCGCCGGCAGCGGCTTGGGGGTGTCGGTGTCGACGGCGAAGGTCGTGTACCAGCGGCCGTCCGGGTCTCTGGAGATCACGACCATGGTCGGGTTCAGCGTGGCCAGGTCCACATCGTCGAACGACCACACAAGCGCCAAAGGCCTGGTGGTCTTGGCGATCTGCAGTTGCCCGTTGCGGATGCGAAAGGCCGAGCGGGTGTAGTGCGCGGACTGTCGGGAGTTGCGGTTCTTGAACCGCGGGTAGCGGGCACGACCGGCGAAGAAATTCGCGAACGCGGCGTGCTGGTGCCGCAGCGCCTGCTGCAACGGCACGCAGGACACCTCGTTCAGGAACGCCAGGTCGTCGCTCTTCTTCCACAGGGTCAGCGCGGCGTCGGTCTGCTTGTAGGACGTGCGTGTGCCGTCGGCGTGGTAGACCCGGCGGCGCTCGGCGAGTGTCTTGTTCCAGACCAGACGCACGCAACCGAACGTGCGGCCGAAGATGGCCGCCTGCTCGGGGTCGGGGTAGGCCCGGCACTTGTATGCCGTCCGCATGGCGGAATCATTACAGATCGTAAGCGCACCTGTACGCGGAATGTGGGCTGAGTGTCGGCGAACTTCAACAAGACCGCCGGCCTCAAGGCCGGGGCATCCTTCGGAGGATTGGATGACATGACCGATCGTGACGGGGACCGCGCTCCCGCGCTGGCGCTGCGCGGGATCGGCAAGACCTACGGGCCGGTCGTGGCCTGCGACGAGGTGGACCTGACCGTCCACCGTGGCGAGATCCACGGCCTGCTGGGCGAGAACGGCGCGGGCAAGTCCACGCTGATGAAGATCCTGCTCGGGCTCGTCCGGCGAGACACGGGAACGATCCATCGCGATGGCCGCGCGGTCGAGGTCGCGGGGCCGCAGGAGGCGATCGCGCTCGGCATCGGCATGGTGCACCAGCACTTCAGCCTCGTCGAGCCGCTCACCGTCTGGGAGAACATCACCCTCGGCGACACCGGCAGGGTCGACAGGGCGAAGGCGTGCGCACAGGTCGAGGAGGTCGGCGGCCGCTACGGGCTGCCGATCGACCCCCTCGCTCCGGTGTCGCGGCTGTCGGCCGGGGAGCGGCAGCGGGTCGAGCTGATCAAGTGCCTGCGCCGCGACCCGTCCGTCCTCGTCCTGGACGAGCCCACCTCGGTGCTCACCCAGGCCGAGTCGGCGGAGCTGTTCGGCGTGCTGCGCGAGGTCGTCGCCGGTGAGGACCGCGCGGTGGTCCTGATCAGCCACAAGCTGGCGGAGATCACGACGGCCACCGACCGGGTGACCGTGCTGCGCCGGGGCCGCGTCGCGTTCCACAGCGTCACCGCGGAGACCAGCGCGCAGGAACTGGCCCGGCAGATGGTCGGCCGGGACGTCTCGCTGCGCGCCGAGGCGGCGGCCCTGGGAATGCTCCCGGTCGAGCGCCGGGGCAAGAAGGAGCAGCAGGAGGAGGCGCCGGAACCCGGCGTCGAGCCGGCGCTGCGGCTGTCGGGCGTCACCGTCCGCTCCGACGGCGTCCCGCTGCTCGACGACTTCAGCCTCGACGTCGCGCCCGGCGAGATCCTCGGGCTGTACGGGGTGGAGGGCAACGGCCAGGCGACGCTCGGCGACCTGCTGTCCGGGCTGGTCGAGCCGTCCGCCGGGACGATCGACGTCGGCGGCGTGCGGATCGACCCGGCCAAGCCGGGCGCGCTCCATAAAGCCGGCCTCGGGATCGTCCCCGAGGACCGGCACGCCTCCGGCGTCGTCCTCGACATGAGCGTCGCCGACAACCTGGTGATGAAGTCGCTCGAAAGCGTCAGCGGCAGGTTCCTCGTCGACCGGCGCAAGACCTACGAGCTGGCGCGGCGGCTGGCGGCGGAGTTCAACATCATCACCTCGTCGCTGGACGCGCCCGTCCGCAGCCTGTCGGGCGGCAACCAGCAGCGGGTGGTGCTCGCCCGGGAGATGTCGGCGGACCCGTCGGTGCTGGTCGCCGCCCAGCCCACCCACGGCCTCGACGTCGGCGCCATCGAGGACATGTACCTGCGGCTGCGCAAGGCCGCCTCCGGAGGGGTGGCGGTACTGCTGATCAGCACGGAACTGGAAGAGGTCATGGCGCTCTCCTCCCGGATCGCGGTCATCTCCCGGGGCCGCGTCGCGGGCCTGCTGCCCACGGCCGAGGCCACCGCCGAACGCCTCGGGATGCTCGTCGGAGGTGTGGCCGCATGACGGATGCCGATCGTTCCGGGCGGCGGCTGGCCGCGGCGCTGAGTCCCGGGACCGGCGGGATACAGGTCGCCCTGGCGACGGTGGCGGCCGTCGCGCTCGCGCTGGCGGTGTCGTCGGTGCTGGTGGCGACGACCGGCGGTTCCCCGGTCAAGGCCATAACGGCGCTGTACGACGGGAGCCTGTCGAACCAGTCCGCGATCAGCTCGACGCTGCTGTACGCGGCGCCGCTGCTGCTGGTGGCGGTCGGGACGTGCGTGTGCGTCCGGGCCGGGGTGTTCAACCTCGGCCAGGAGGGCCAGGTGCTCATCGGCGCGCTGGCCGGGGCGTTCATCGGGCTGCGGCTGGCCCTGCCCGGTCCGGCGCTGCTGGTGCTCGCGGTGGCCGCGGCGGCGCTGGCCGGCGGGGCGTGGGCCGGGATCAGCTCGCTGATGCACCGGGTGCGCGGCGTCAACATCGTGGTGAGCACGCTGCTGATGACGTTCCTGGCGCAGCAGATCGTCGCGTACGCGGTGAACACGCCGTGGCTGCTCCAGGAGACCAGGCGCGAAGGCGCGACGGTCTCGCCGCAGTCCAACCAGCTGCCGGAGAACGGGCTGCTGGGCTCGTTCGGCGAGTACCCGTCGCTGCAGATCAACGGCGGCCTGCTGCTCGCGCTGGCCGCGGCCGTGGTGATCGCGCTGGTGATCGCGCGCAGCCGGTGGGGTTTCCGGCTGACGATGCTCGGCCTCAACCCGCGGGCCGCCCGGCACGCCGGGGTTCGGGTCGCGGCGCTGAGCGGGACGGCGCTGGCGGTGTCCGGCGCGTTCGCCGGGGTGGCCGGGGCGGTGCTGCTGACCAGCCCCGTCGGCACCAACCGGCTGCAGGGCGGCATCTCCAACAACATCGGCTGGGACGGTCTGCTGGTGGCGCTGGTCGCCCGCAACCGGCCGCTGATGGCGATCCCCGTCGCGCTGCTGTTCGGTGTGCTGCGTTCGGGGGGCGGGTTCCTGGCTTCGACCGGGGTCCCGCACTTCCTGGTGGACGTGGTCAAGTCGCTGCTGGTGCTCGCGTTCGTCGTCCCGCCGGTCCTGACCGAGGCGCTGCGCCGCCGGCGTGAGAGCGGCGGAACCGGGACCGACGCGGACGTCCCGGCACCCAAGCCCAAGGAGGCGGTGGCGTAATGAGCGCCGCGGACAACATCTCCACGATTCTCGCCAGCGGCGCCCGGCTGACGGTGCCGCTCGCGTTCGCCGCCTGCGGGGAGTACCTCGCGGAACGGGCCGGGACGGTCAACATCTCCGTCGAGGCCATGATGCTGGGCGGGGCGTTCGGCGCGATCGCGGGCGCGTCCGTGACCGGCAGCGCCACGACGGGGCTCGCGACCGGGATGCTGGTCGGCCTGCTCATCGGGTTCGTGCACGGCAACCTGTCGCACCGCGCGGCCGTCAACACGTTCGTCGTCGGTCTCGTGCTCAACACGCTGGTGCTGGGCCTGACCAGCTACCTGGTCGTCACCGGGGCGTTCACCGGCCACCAGGTGTGGCAGGTGAGCGTGCCGGTGCTGCGCGACATCCCGATCATCGGGCAGGTGCTGTTCGTCGAGAGGTGGCCGGTCTACCTGCTGTTCGCCGTGGTGCCGCTGACGTGGTGGCTGGTCGAGCGCAGCCGGTGGGGCCTGGAGTTGCGCGCGGTCGGCGAGGATCCGCAGGCCGCCGACGTGACCGGCATCGACGTGAACAAGCGGCGCCGCCAGGCGCTGCTGTGGTGCGGGCTGCTGTCCGGGCTCGGCGGCGCCTACCTGGCGGTGGGCGAGGTCGGCTCGTTCAGCCAGAACATGACCGCGGGCCGCGGGTTCATCGTGATCGCGGCGGTCATCTTCGGGGCGTGGCGGCTGGGCCGCACACTGCTCGGGTGCGCGCTGTTCGGCCTGGCCGACGCGATGCGGCTGGCGCTGCCCGCGCTGGGCTTCCAGCTGAACTCGCAGCTGCTGGTCGTCGCTCCCTACCTGCTCGCCCTGGTGGTGCTGCTGCTGTTCGCCGCCAAGGACCGCGAGCCGCGGGCCCTGGGCAAGGCGTTCAACCGGGGTACGGCGTGATCCGTAGGTGCGGCGTGATCTTTAAGTGCAACGCGGTCTTTGACCACCGGGTCCGGGCAGTCCGGGGCCGGACGATCCAGAGGAGGACAACGTGAGCGGACTGACTTCGGCGCGCTGGACGCATGTCGCGCTGCCGAGCGGCGACCTGCAGAAGTCGATCGACTTCTACACCTCGCTCACCCCGCTGGTGGTGCTGGAGCGGTTCCAGGACGCCGACGGAGAGAGCGCCTGGCTGTCCAACGAGGGCCAGGTGGAGACGCCTTTCGTGCTGGTGCTGGTGTCCTTCAACAAGGACAAGGGCGGGCAGCTGGGGCTGCTTCACCCGTTCGCCCACATCGGTATCGAGGTGCCCGAGCGGGCCGACGTGGACGCGATGGCCGAGCGCGCACGCGAGCTGGGGAGCCTGCACTGGGAGCCGCGCGACATGCCGGACCCGGTCGGCTACATTTGCGCGCTCAAGGATCCGGACGGCAACGTCATCGAGATCTCCCACAACCAGCGGGTGTTCGACACCGTCCGCGAGAAGTGGGGGCGGTCCTGAGCGGCACCCTCCGGCCGATGGGGCCGGGTGCCGCCGCGCGGGTCGAGGAGCGGACCCGCGCGGCGGCGCTGCGGTACCTCGCCGCGCTGAACCGCCATGACGCCGACGCCATCGCCGGGTGCGTGGCCGAGGGCTTCGTCAACGAGCACGCCGCGTCGATGGGGCGGAACGTCACCGGCCGCGCCGCGTACAGGGAGCGCCTCGAAGGCTTCCTGGCCGACTTCGCCGGCCTGAAGTACGACATGGAGGACCTGGTCGTCCGGGACGTGCGGGCGGTGCTGGCCTACACGATGTCGTTCCGGCTCGTCTCGGCCGGGAACGTGCCGGTACGGATCCGCGGCGTGTTCCGCCTGTGGGTGGACGTGGACGGCCTGGTGGCCCGCCGCGTCGACTACTGGGACGGCGACGAGGTGACGCGGCAGCTCGCCGCAGCCTCGCAGGCGAACGCCTGACCTTCGCTCTTCGGCCGGCTCGCTTCTTCGTCTCGCCGCGCGGCCTGCGGCCGTGCGGCGGACCCGTGCTGTCCGCGCGCTGCCATGTCGGATTGTGAGATACCGTCTCTCATTTCTTGACAGGCAGCCATCTCGCATCGAAAGATAGCGTCGTGCATGTTGTGATGACTTCGGGGGGTCTCGGCCGGATCGAGGACGGCGCCGTGGCCGTCCTCGACACGCCCTACCCCGACGCGGGCGCCCTGATCGAGGCGACCGGCTCGCTGGACGCCCTGGCCACGGCGAAGGTCGTCCGGCGGATCCCGCTCGCCGGCGCGGACGCGGACGACGATGACGATGACGACGCCGATGGAGCCGGGCCGGCCCTGCTGGCCCCCATCGCCCGTCCTCGCGCCCTGTGGGGCATCGGCATGAACTACCACTCGAAGGCCGAGCGCACGGGACGTCCCGTCCCGGACGAGCCGGTGCTGTACCTGGCCGCGCCGTCGTCGGTGTGCGGGCCCGGGGCGAGCGTCCGGCTCCCGGCCGAGCAGACCGCCGAGATGGACTACGAGGCCGAGATCGCCGTCGTGATCGGCCGGACCCTCGACCGCGCCGACGAGGCCGCCGCCTGGGCCGCCGTCGCGGCCGTCACCGCGGCCAACGACATGACCTGCCGCGACGTGATGAAGCGCACCGGCTGGCCCGTCCTGGCCAAGAGCTTCGCCGGCTTCACCCCGCTCGGCGGCTCCCTGCTGCACCGCGACGAGGTCGCCGGCCCGGACGCGATCGGCGTCCGCTCGTGGGTCCGCGGCGAGCCGCGCCAGGACTCCACCAGCGCCGACATGATCTTCCCCATCCCCGAGCTGCTGGCCCGGATCTCCCGGTACGCCGCGCTCCACCCCGGTGACGTGGTGCTGACCGGCACGCCCGCCGGGACCGGCCAGGACCGCGGCGACTTCCTGCGGCCCGGCGACACCGTCCGGGTCGAGATCGACGGCGTCCTGCCACTGACCACCCGGGTCCGCGCGTGAACCCGCGCCACGCGCCGCCTCATCCGCGGTACCGGACCCGCACTTCCCCTCGCTGCATCCTCACAGAACCGGGAGAACCTCGATGACCGAAGACAACAAGCCCGCCTACGATCGCGTGCTCAGAGGCGGGACGGTCATCGATCCCGCGTCCGGCACGAACGCCGTGCTCGACGTCGCGATCAGCGGCGGCAAGGTCGCGGCCGTCGGCGAGGGGCTCGCAGCCGACGCGGCGAAGGTCGTCGACTGCACCGGCAAGTGGGTGTTCCCCGGCCTCGTCGAGGGCCACACCCACATCTTCCAGTACGTGTCCGCGGTCGGCGCGCCCTCCGACGAGGCGCACCTGCGCCGCGGCGTCGTCGCCGCCGCCGACGCGGGGACCGCCGGGGCCTCCACGTTCGCCGCGTTCCGCAAGCTGGTCGTCGAGCCGTCCCCGATGCGGATCGTGAACTTCCTGAACGTGTCGGTGCTCGGACTCATCGACTTCCGCTTCGGCGAGCTGATGAACCCCGACACGCTCGTCCCGGACGACGCGCTGGCGACCGCCGCCGAGAACCCCGACGTGGTGCGCGGCTTCAAGATCCGCCTGTCCGAGGACGTCGTCGGCGAGAACTGGCAGATGCTGCTGAAGAAGTCCCTCGAAGTGGCCGAGCAGGCCGGTCTGCCGCTCATGGTGCACATCGGGGAGACGTCCGAGCCGCTGCCGGTCGTCCTGGACCATCTGCGTGCCGGCGACATCGTGGCGCACTGCTACACCGGCAAGGAGCACGGCATCCTGGACGGCGAGAACGTGCATCCCGCGGTGACGGAGGCCCGGGAGCGCGGCGTGCTGTTCGACTCGGCGCACGGCAAGAGCAACCTCAGCTTCGAGGTCGCGCGCCCCGCGATCGCGAAGGGCTTCTACCCCGACGTGCTCAGCTCCGACACCAGCGCCCGCAACTGGCGCGGCCCGGTGTTCGACCTGCTGACCAGCATGTCGAAGCTCGTCGCGCTGGGCATGCCGCTGACCGAGGCGGTCGCCCGCGCCACCGTGCGGCCCGCGCAGGTCCTCGGGCTGGACGGCGAGGGCTACGGGCGCCTGGAGGCCGGCGGCCCCGCCCACGTGACCGTGGTCGAGGAGACCGAGCCGGTCGTCCTGCCGGACGCGGCGGGCAACTCCATCACCGCGCCCCTGCTCTCGCCCGCGCTCGTCCTGCACGGCGGGGCGGAGGTCGAGACCGTGCCGTGGCGCGGCCTGTGACGTCCCCTAGGGCCCGGCTGCGGGCGGCCCTGGCGCAGGGGACCCGGGTGACGGGGACCTTCGTCAAGCTGCCCGCGCCGGACGTGGTGGAGCTGTGCGGCCTGGTGGGCTTCGACTTCGCCGTCGTCGACATGGAGCACTCCACGCTGAGCGAGGCCGAGGCGCTCGGCCTGGTCCGGCACGCCGAGCGCTGCGGGCTGCCCGCGCTCGTCCGGATCCCCGAGGTGGACGCGCCGCTGGTCTGCCGCCTGCTGGAGAACGGCGCGGCCGGGTTCCAGCTGTCCATGCTCGCGTCCGCCGCGCAGACTCGGGCGCTCGTCCGGGCCACGCGGTTCGCCCCCGAGGGCGCCCGGTCGGTCAGCCTGGCCAACCGGGCCGCCGGGTTCGGGCTGCGCTCGTCCGGCGGGCTGAAGTCGTTCCTGGCCGCCGAGCGCGACGTCCCGCCCCTGCTCGTCGGGCAGATCGAGACCCCCTGGTGGCGGGACGCCCTCACGGCGCGGACGGGCGACCCCTGGGAGGCGGTGATCGGCGACCTGGACGTCGTCTTCGTCGGCGGCACCGACCTGGCCGTCAGCCTCGGCGCCGACCCCGGCGGTGACGACCTGCGCACGGCCGTCGCCGAGATCGAGAAGGCCGCTGAACGGCACGGTGTGGCGTTCGGCGGCTGGGCGCCGTCCAGGACCGCGGCGCGAGGCCAGGGCCTCGCCGGGGCGCGCTACCTGGTGACGGGCTCGGACCTGCAGATTCTGGCCGCCGGACTGGAAGCGGCCGCCGCCGAAGGAGGAGGCAACGGATGACCGAGAAGGGCCGCAACGCCAAGCTCTACAACAGGGTGATCGGCTGGGCCGACATGCCGGAGACCGAGATGCGCAAGGGGGTGCGGCGCCGGGTCTACTCCACCGACGAGGTGATGGTCGCCCACCACACCCTCGACGTCGGCATGGACCTCAACCCGCACAGCCACGCGGACTTCGACCAGCTCGTCTACATCGCCGAGGGCCGCTGCAACTACTACGTCGAGGGCGTCCCGCACGAGATGACGGCCGGGACGTTCCTGCTGGTGCCCAGCGGGGCCGAGCACTACATCGAGCCGCTGGAAGAGCCGTGCGTCAACATCGACATCTTCGTCCCGCCCCGCGCGGACTTCGCGAAGTCCCTGACGTACCTGGACGACCTGGACGACCTGGACGACTTGGACGAGCGGGCCTGACGCCGGGCCCTGAACGCCGTCCACCCGCGGCGTGCCGCCCTGACGGGGGCGGCGCGCCGCATACCGCTGTTCAGCCGGCCTCGGCGGAGTGGCCGTTGTTGCCCAGGCGCTGGGACAGCTCCCTCGTGATCTCCAGGAGGGCCTGCGCCATCGGCGAGTCGGCCTGGCGCGGGACGTCGACGGAGGTGCCGACGATCGCCATCGTGGCGATGACGGCCTCGCCCTCGAAGACCGGCGCGGCGATGGTGTGCAGCCCGTTCTCGGACGGGGAGTTGACCGACAGCCCGTGGTCGCGGATCCAGTCGAGCTCCTCGCGCAGCCCGGGGGAGCGGCGCAGCAGCTTGGCCAGCGCCGGGACCTGCTCGGGCGGGAGGTACGCGCAGAACACCCGGCCCTGCGCGGAGGTGGCCAGGTCGAGCCGGGACCCGACGCGGACGCTGATGCGGATCAGGTGGTCGGTGTTGTCGGCCGACCGCACGACGGTGGGCGACTCGCCGTCCCAGATGCTCAGCACGACGGTCTGCCCGGCGGTCTGGACGAGCCGGTCCATGTACGGCTCGGCCGCGGTCACGATCGGCAGCGCGGCTCGCGCGGCGGCGGCGAGCGTGAGGACCTGCGGGCCCAGCGAGTACAGGGCGGTGCGGTCGTCGTACCGCAGCAGGTTCGCGGCGCGGAGGGCCTTGGTGTACCGGTGGGCGGTCGCCTTGCTGGCGCCGAGCCGCGCGGTGATCTCGTTCAGGCTCAGATGCGGCCGGCTCACCGTGAACGAGTCCAGGATGAGCGCGGCGCGCTGCACCGTCTGGATCGATGAGGAGCTCTCGGCCGTCGTGTCTCGTGCGGTCCTCGTCGCCATCCGTTCCTCGCTTCTGCCTCGGCCACCGGCCGCGTTCCGCCGTGCCATGGGGACGGGGCCCTCGGGACGGTGCGGCGGGGCCTCGTGGCGGCATGACACGCCATCTCATCATGAGCGAGACGGCCGCGGCGGCTCATTCGCAACACCTGGGGTAAAGCGTTCGATACTCCCTGTGTCGGTAGATTCACCGCATGCCATCTCTTACTGCGAGACGCAATCATGATAACTGGGACGTAGCTAGTCAAACCGGTAAGGATCCCGAAGTCCACCCACTTGACACAGCGAACCGGACTGGGGAAGTCTAGCCACTATGCGAGATGGTATCTCGAATTGCTGAACGATGCTGCTGAGGAAGCGGCGTGGAAGGGGGTGGAGCCCGATGCCACGACCTGATGGCACGGGACTTCCGGCGCGGCTGGTCGTCGAAGACTGGGACGCACTGACTTTCCGCGTGAATCGGGTCGCGTACCGCTCGGAAGAGATCTTCCAGGCGGAGCGCGACCGGATATGGGCGCGTACGTGGCTGTACCTGGGGCACGAGACCGAGATCGCCACGCCCAACGACTTCAAGACGCGGACGCTGGGCGGCCGGCCGCTGATCTTCTGCCGGGACACCGACGGCACCGTCCGCGCGTTCCTGAACTCCTGCCCGCACCGCGGCACGATCCTGTGCCGGGAGCGGGAGGGCTCCAGCAAGCTCTTCCAGTGCTTCTACCACGCGTGGACGTTCCGCAACAACGGTGACGTGGCGTCGATCCCCGGCAAGGAAGCCTACGAAGCCGCAGGTGAGGGCTTCTTCGACTCGATGCGGCTGCGCACCGTCCCCCGGCTGGAGCGCCACGAGGGGTTCGTGTTCGTCGCGTTCGACCCCGACGCCCCACCGCTGCTGGACTACCTCGGCGACGCCGCCGACTACATGACGATGATCTCCGAGCAGCACGCCGGCGGCATGGAGGTCCTGCCCGGCACCCAGCTGTACGGCGTGCGCGGCAACTGGAAGCTCGGCGTCGAGAACGCCATGGACGGCTACCACTTCGCGCCCACCCACAACACGTTCGTCGGGTACCTGCGCGAGACGGGCTTCGCCGTCACCGACGACGACCAGTACGCCTACAACCTCGGCAACGGCCACGGCCTGCTCGTCCTGACCGGCCACGGCGGCCGGATCAGCATGCTGTGGGAGCCGCGCTTCGGCGAGGACGAGAAGGTCCGCACCGAGGCGCACCGCGCCGAGATGGACAGCCGCCTCGGCCCCGAACGCGCCCGCTACGTCGCCGACGAGAGCCACATCCTGTTCGTCTTCCCGAACCTGCTGCTGTTCGACCTCGAAGGGCTGTCGATCCGCCAGCTCGAACCGGTCTCGGCCGGCCACACCGACGTCCGCGCCTGGCAGCTCGCCCCGCGCGGCGAGGACGCCGACACCCGCGCGCTGCGGATGAAGACCATGGTCAGCTTCGTCGGCCCCGGCGGCCTGGCCACCCCCGACGACATCGAGGCGTACGAGGCGGTGCAGCGCGGCATCGAGGCCACCGCCGCCGACGCCCGCGCCGGAATGGACTTCAGCGACATGTCCCGCGGCATGATCGACGAGGTCAAGGGCGTGCAGGGCCGCTCCATCGACGAGGGCGCGATGCGCGGCTTCTGGCGGCGATGGGTGGACGTCCTCGGCGTCGACGGCGGCCTGGACGTCACCGGCCCCCGCCCCGAGAGCTTCCTCGAGGGGAGGAACGTGCGATGACCGCACCCACCACCGGCCGCGCGCTCGTCGGCGGGCGCGAGATCACCCGCGCCGACGTGGAGGACTTCCTCTACGCCGAGGCGGACATCCTGGACGCCTGGAAGTACGACGACTGGCTGGCGCTGTTCGAGCCCGGCGCCCGCTTCGAGGTCCCATCGACCGACTGGAAGGGCGAGTCGCCGTTCGAGTCCGGCTCGTTCGTCACCGACGACTGGGACCTGCTGCGCGCCCGCGTCAAGCGGCTCAAGTCCCGCAAGGCGCACGCCGAGAACCCGCCGTCGCGCACCCACCGGATGATCTCCAACGTCCAGCTGGCCGCGTACGACGAGCACGGGCACGACGAGCCCGGCCTGCTCCGCGTGCGGGCGTCCTTCATCATCCACCGCGCCCGCGACGGCGAGTTCGACGCCTACGTGGGCCGCTACGACCACCTGCTCGTCACGGGCGGCGACGAGCTGCGCTTCAGGCTGCGCCGCGCGATCCTCGGCCACGAGCACCTGACCGCCGGCAGCCGGCTGAGCTTCATCCTCTGAGGGACCTGATGATCAACCACACCGTGATGTTCCGGTTCCGCCCGGACGCCCCGCCCGAGGCGGTCGAGTCCATCCTGGCGGAGCTGCGCACCTTCCCCAAGCGCTACCCGGCGATGCGCGAGTTCTCGCTGGGCCCCAACATCAGCACCCGCGACAAGACGTTCACGCACGCGTTCTCGGTCCGCTTCGCCTCCGAGGCCGACCTGCTCGCCTACGTGACCAGCGACACGCACGAGCGGTTCGTCCGCGAGCGCTGGCGCCCGGTCGTCGAGGCCCACCACATCACCAGCCACGAGGCCGGCGACAAGGCGGGACGGCCGCGCGCCCCGTACGGGATGGAATACGCCCGTATCGAGGTCCCCGACATGGCCAGGACGATCGAGTTCCTCCAGTACCACGTGGGCCTCCAGCTCGAACAGCACACCGACGAGTACGCCTACCTGCGCACCGACATCGAGCACCACTCGATCGAGCTGATCAGCGCCCCGGAGCATGCGACCGGCCAGACGGTCGCGATCGGCTACAGCGTGGAGAACGGCGAGGTCCTGGCCGACCTGCGCAACCGGGTCGCCGCCGCCGGACACAAGATCCTCGAACTCCAGGACCGGCAGAAGGACCTCTGCTCGGACGGCTTCGCGGTCCGCGATCCCGACGGGCTGATCGTTGAGCTGTTCACCGGCTTCCTGGAGTACGCCGAGCCGCCGGTGGCGGAGCTGCGCCCGGTCGACCTCGTCCACCCCTTCATCGCGACGCCGAACTACGCGGAGTCGCTGAAGTTCTACACCGAGATCCTGGGCTTCCTGCCCTCGGACGAGATCGTGGGCTCCACGACGTTCATGCGCTGCGAGGACCGCTACCACCACAGCCTCGCCCTGCAGAACAACAAGGAGCACTACGTCGCGCACCTGTGCTTCGCGACCAAGAGTCTCGACCACGTCATGCGGTTCCGCGCCCGCGCCCTCTACAAGGGCGAGCCGATCGCGTCGGACCTGGTGAACCACTCGGCGTCGACGTCCATCGCGTTCTACATGCACGAGCCGCTGCACGGCCCCCGCTTCGAGCTGTGCGACGCCCACCGCGTCTTCACGCCGGAGGAGCACGAGACGCACGTCGCCCGCCGGATGCCCCCGGACCCCCGCAACATCGACGTGTGGCGCCCGGCCTCCGACGACTGGGGACGCTTCTGACGGCCCCACCGGACGCGGGCGAGGAGATCGTCCGCGTCCTGGAGGTGCTGGACGGCGTCGCGGCGCCGTACGGCCACGAATCCGCCGCCGCCGTGCGCCTGGCCTCCTGGTGCACGGCGCGGTGGCCGTGGATCGACTGGACGGTCCAGAGGTACGGCACCGGCGGCGCCAACCTCCTGGCGGGCGACCCGGCCGGGGTGCTGCTCTACTCGCACCTCGACACCTCGCTCAGCGGCGACCCGTCCGAGGACCGCCCCATCACCGGCCGCGACGCCCCGCTCCCCCCGCTGAAGGCCACGCCGACGCACGTCGAAGGCTTCGGCCTCGGAGTGGCCAGGGCCCCGGCCGCCGCCGCCCTGACGGCCTTCGTCTCCGCCGCGTCGCGCGGCGTCCCTGCCCGGCTCCTCCTGGCCGGTTCAGGCACGCACCGGAGCACCCTGCACGGTTCCGGCGGAAAGACGCGCTCGACGGGCCTGGACCACTACCTGGCCACCGCGCCCCCGC